>CAMSTY010000031.1 GCA_947063875.1 uncultured bacterium | reverse complement strand
CTGCCTGGTCCAACCTGACGGCGCTCTCAGTCGGTGACGCCATCTTCCTGTCGAAGTCCCGTGGGCAAGAGTCTCCTTCCCAGCTTTTTTCATGCTTTGCCGCATTAAATTGGTATTATATTAACACAATCAATTTTTGATTGCAATACCTATTTTTCACAAACATTACCGCTTCACCAGCTTCTCTGTCGTCATTCTTCCCTTCAGGGTGCGGATGCTCGAGTCTTCGCGGAAGCAAAGACACTGCCTGCCAGGCAGCAAAACCATTAACGCATGACCTTCTCCAGCAACGATTTATAGCTGTCCGCCACATCATACACCACATTGCCGCCTGAAATCGCTTTGAAATGTTCCCTTGCGCAGTGGATCTTGGATTGTTCCATCAGCCGCAGCTGCATAGAATCCATGGAGCCTTTCGTCTCCGCCACGAAATAAATGTGCTTGACCGTCCCCTCATAAAAAGCGATAGTCCAGTCCGGATTATAATGACCGACTGGCGTTGCAATATAAAAGCCACTGGGCAGCTTAACATAGACCGCCACACTCGTATTGCTATCAAGTCCGGCCGCAAAATCCCGCTCCCCGGCCGAGTCATAAACGATATGGTCATACAGGTGCTTTTTCGCTTTCATCGCATTTACGCCAAGCCTTCCTCTGATAGCCGGGTCAGTAAAGACATCTGTGCCATAGTGGTCATCCAGAACATCGTAGGTAATATGCTCAATAACCACCGTGGCTTTTTCATCGTTAATCAAGGCTGCCGCCTTTACAATAAACTCTTCCGGATTATCCTTGAATTGGTTAAATACGGGTGGCTGAATGCCCTTCAGGATCGCGACAAGGGCTTTGCGGGTCAGTCCCGTTTCATCGACCAGCTTTCCAATCAAGTCATACTTCACATTGGAATTTGCCGCCGTAGCCGCACCATAGCCGGCGGATTCTTCTTTCACAAAAGATACGCCGGACAGCAGTTCCTCTTTGGACTTTATCACATCCATCACTCCGGCTTCCACCTGAAAATGTATCTTGGAAACACGAAGTCTGCCGTTTAAGGCGGCAATGGCCTTTTGAATCAGTTCCTCCGTGTCAAAATCCACAATATAAACGGATTTGGCATTGATTCTTGACCATAGCTCCTTAAATTCCGGCATAGCCAGTTTGTCCTTATCCACTTGCAGTTCCACATTGTTGCTGCGGGCATTTTCCGGCTGCAGGCTGCGGGCATCGTAAACGGAATCTATGATTTCAAGTACAGAAGCGGCAAAGTCCGCAACCTCTTCTGCCACTTTAATTTCACCGTTTGCTTTATCCTCATAATATTTGTCGGTCAGTATCCCCTTACGGTCGATATAGCCATTGACGATCAAACCGTAATGGATAGCAAAGGCCGTATCCTGGCCGATGACCTGTTGGCTGCCACGCTCATCTTTGATGGCCTTGCCAACAAAAAGTTCCACCGTGACGGCGCGGGGACGGTCAGCAACCGCTTCGGCCATTTCCGTTTGCAGGCCTTTGGCAAAAGAATCATAACTCTCACCGGCAATGACGGTAAGGATATTGATATGATGCACGTCATTGCCAAGGACATTGGCATCCATCCGCTCACCGCCTTGATTGACGCAAAGGCGCAAACCCCGCCCAACCTCCTGGCGTTTGCGGACATCACTGGCGCTCTTTTTCAAGGTACAGATCTGGAACACATTCGGGTTATCCCACCCCTCCCTCAGGGCGGAATGGGAAAAGATGAACCTTACAGGAGAACGCGCCGGATCGCAATCCAGCAGCAGCTCCTTGTTCTTCATAATCAGTTCATAAGCGCTTACATCATCGGAGGTCGTTTCCCTGCGGCCAACCTTGGAGTTCACCATCTTACCTTTGCCGTCCACAGAGAAATACCCGGCGTGGGTTTTTGCCGCAGAGATTGCCTGAAGATACCTGATATACCCATCCTCGCCAATGGCAATCTGCATACTCCCTATGATGTCCTCATATTCCTCTTCAAACATGGCGGCGTATTTGCCGTTGACCGGCTGGCCTGCCGCGTCATATTCCCGGTAGTTCGCCACTTCGTCGATAAAGAACAGGGATAGGACTTTGATGCCTTTGTAAAACAGCTGACGCTCCCTCTGGAGGTGGGAAAGGATCGTTTCCCGTATCTGGATGCGCCGAAGCTGGTCCTCGTCCGTCGCCCCCATCACATCTCCGGCAAAAATCTTGATACCGTTCAAAAATTCAACAGAATCATCCCTGCCGTCAATCTGCCTGACCACAAAGCCGTTTCGGTATTCCTCCAGGCCGCCGGAATAATCGTAAAGGTTATCGCCAATCTTGACGATGCGGCTCTTTTTCCTGGGCGCGCCGCCGGCTGTCTTTACCTCGAACTGCAAGGTGGCGGTGGGGGCGCTTTTGGACAGGTTGATTCCCTCCAGATAGAGGTAGCCGTCCGCGGCGGTACTGCCGCTTTTTGTGATTCCCTTGACGGCGATTTTCTTGACCAGCCGCCGGTTGTAGGCCTCCATAGCGTCCAGCCGGAACACCATGTTATAGATGCTGTCGCCCTTATGGGTGGCGGAATAGCGCAGGGTCAGAAGCGGATGGAATTCTTTCAAACGTTCTTTTGTCTGCCTGCCCTCAACCGACTGCGGTTCGTCAATGATCAGGATCGGGTTTGTCTTTGCGATCATGTCGATGGGCCGGCGGGAACGGAACTCGTCCAGCTTCATATAAATTCTGCGGGCGTCCTTGCCTTTCGCGTTGAATGCTTGCGAGTTGATGATCATTACATGGATCGAGTTGTCCGATGCAAAGCGGTCAATCTCCGTCAGCCGGGCAGAATTGTAGATAAAGAAACGTATCTTCTTCCCGTACTCTTCGGTAAAATGTTCCTGGGTCATCTCGAAGGATTTATACACGCCCTCCCGGATAGCCACGCTGGGAACAACGACAATGAATTTGCTCCATCCGTAGTGCTTGTTCAGTTCAAATATCGTCTTGATATAGGTATAGGTCTTGCCAACGCCGGTCTCCATCTCAATGGTGAGGTTATAACCGTTTTCGCGGCCCTCCAGCTTTTCCGATGGCCGGATCTGATTGGCGCGCTGGACTTTATTCAGCTGTTTTAGTATCTGCCGGTCGGAAAGCCCCGAGACAATCTTCTGATTGCCAAAGCCGGTGAAATCCTGTTCTTCATTGACACCGATCTGGTAGTTGCCGCTGCCTCGGTCCATCCTATAGGTAGGAGTCAGATAAGGCTGTCCGGCAAATACATCAACCACCGCTTTTGCGGCATCCGCCTGGAATTTCTGATGTCTGTACTGTATTTTCATGGCTCCTCACCTCCTGTTTCTCTAGCGATCCATTCTCTCAATTTTTCCTGAACCCCCTTCTTGTCCGGCAAAAGTCCCTGCACACACCAGATAAAATATGTGATGATGGCGAGGGCAGTGAAGGTATACTTTGAAGGCTATAACAATGCAGATTAAATTATACACCACCCATCCCTAAAGTTCAAAGATTTTTGCCATAGCCGCTCATATCCTGCGGTGGTTTTGCTCCTTTGTCCCGGGTTCCCCGTGTCGCGCAGCCTCCTGTCCCAGATTCTTATGACCGTCCTATCCTTAATTATAATGGCTCTTTAAAATCTTTTTCAATAAATCCCGCCGAATTCCGGAATGGAACCTACATACCCTTTTCACAGTTGACAATTTTTATTAACAAGAGTACAATAATCCGCATGCTAACAAAAATATTTGACCAGGAGGAACTCTCTATGCCCCAGCAAATGATAAAATCTGAAGAAAACCGGATGGGAACCATGCCGATTAACCGGCTGCTGATTACCATGTCCCTGCCGATGATCATTTCCATGCTGGTACAGGCCATGTACAACATTATTGACAGTATCTTCGTCTCACGGATTGATGAAGCTGCCCTGGCCGCCATCTCCATGGCCTTTCCGATTCAGAGCCTGATGATCGCCGTTTCCTCTGGCACCTGCGTCGGTGTCAACGCCCTGCTTTCCCGCTCTTTGGGAGAAAAGAATCCAAAGGAAGCGCAGAAGGCCGCACAGAATGGTATCTTCCTTGCCGTTTTGGGCGCGATAGCGTTTGCCCTGTTTGGCATATTCGCTTCCCGCATTTATTTTGCCAGTCAGACTGCGGATGCTACGATCATCGAATATGGGGTACAATACCTGCAGATCTGCCTGGTTTTTTCTATCGGATTTTATCTGGAGATGATGCTGGAACGCATTATGCAGTCCACTGGAAAAACCATTTATAATATGTTTTCCCAGGGAATCGGCGCCATCGCCAACATTATCCTTGACCCGATTATGATCTTCGGTCTTTACGGTTTCCCGGCGCTGGGTATCCGCGGAGCCGCCATCGCCACGGTCACCGGGCAGTTCCTGGCAATGTTCCTTTCCCTGTTTTTCAACTATAAATGGAATACGGATGTGGATATCCGAATGAAAGGCTTTGTCCCGGAAAAGCGCATTATCGGAATTATCTACGCGGTAGGTCTCCCCTCCATTGTCATGCAGTCCATCGCCTCGGTCATGACTTATGGCATGAACAAAATCCTGGGAACCTTTTCCTCTACGGCCATAACGGTCTTTGGCGTATATTTCAAACTGCAGAGTTTCATTTTCATGCCGGTATTCGGACTCAACAACGGCATGATCCCTATCATTGCCTATAATTACGGGGCCAGAAACCGCAAACGCATCATGGATACCGCCCGCCTGAGTATCCTGATCGCAGTGGCCATCATGCTCCTTGGCCTGGCCGCCTTCCAGCTGTTCCCGGCACAGCTCCTTCTGCTGTTCGACGCCTCCGACCATATGCTGGAGGTCGGCATACCTGCCCTGCGCCTGATCAGCCTGAGTTTCCTGTTTGCGGGTTACTGCATTATCGTCGGCTCCGTGTTCCAGGCGTTGGGAAACGGCGTATACAGCCTGATCGTCTCTGTAGCCAGGCAGCTCCTCTGCATTTTGCCTGCCGCCTGGATTTTTGCCCGTATGTGGGGCCTTCATGCCGTGTGGTACTCTTTTCCGCTGTCCGAGATCATCTCTGTGATATTGAGCACCATTCTATTCAAACGCATATATGACCAGAAAATCAGCGGACTTGAAAAAGCATGACATAAAAAGCTTTTTCTTTCCATATACTGCCCCAGGAGGATCACCTATGTCTGTAGCGGAACTTTTTTTCATTGCCGTCGGCCTTTCCATGGATGCCTTTGCCGTGTCGGTCTGCAAAGGCCTTTCCATGGGAAAACTGCGCATAAAAAATGCCCTGGTCATAGGGCTTTATTTTGGAGGCTTCCAGGCTCTGATGCCTGCTCTTGGCTATCTTTTGGGCAGCTATTTTCAAAATGCCATCACTGCTTATGACCATTGGATCGCCTTTCTTCTGCTTGGCGTCATCGGAATCAATATGATCCGGGAAGCGCTAAATCCTGAGGAAGAATCCTGTGACGCTTCCGTATCTGCAAAAGATATGGTCGGCCTGGCTGTCGCCACCAGCATCGATGCCCTGGCTGTCGGCGTCACTTTCGCCTTCCTTCAGGTACGCATTCTGCCGGCGGCCGCCTGCATCGGCGCCACCACCTTCTTTTTGTCGCTCATCGGCGTGAAGATCGGCGCCGTCTTCGGCTGCCGTTACAAATCACGCGCGGAACTGGTTGGCGGCCTGATCCTGGTACTGATGGGAATCCGGATTCTGGCAGAGCATCTCGTCTGACAGCCTTTGAATCTCCAGCAGGGACATCCATATTACCGGCGGGGATATCCTGCAAAATCACCTTCTATGCTGGACCGGCTCAGAGGATTGACCAAAATCCTCACATCCGTAATATAGGCCACCTGATAATCGAAAATCTTCTTTTCTTTTAATGCTGCCAGGATCTCATCTTTACTTTCCATAAGCAGGGAAAAATCACTGCCGATATAGTCCATGTCCAGGCAAAGCCCGATCCGCTTCGGTTTCTGCTGCTGTTCGTTCCCGGAATCCCCGCCTTGGACTCCGCCGCTTTCCGGCTGCTTGTTCCCGGCGTCCCCGCCTTGGGTTTCATGGATTCCCACCCCGTCTCCGGCGGCCTCCTCATATTCTTCTTCCGGCCAGTCATTCCCCTGAAATTCCTCATCCTCCCAGACCTCCGGCTCCTCTTCCCAGAAAGACAGGGATGGCCTCACAGTCTTTTCATTGTAGGTGACTACATACCGGATCGTTCCCTCAGGCACAGTATCATCCGTTTCCAGGACGGCATCCCGTGCTGCATAATTTTTGACGATCGTCACCTGCTCCTGTCCGGGTACGAAGGTATAATCGAGTTCCCGAACCACCAGGTCCTCCTGTCCAATCACCCTCTTTCCGGTATAGGTCAAAGAAGAATATTCCACCAACGCCATCCCGGTGCCAATGCCTCCCAAAAGAACGCCTCCCAGAAAAATCCCTGTCAAAATTTTCTGAATCTTACGCATGTTGTCCTCCCTCTATCTCCTGATAGCCTTCCTTTGCTCTTTTTCCCTTTTTTAAAAGGGTGATGCCAAGTCCCGTTGCAGAAAAAAAGCACAACGCCAGGCCCAGACAGCCCAAAGTCACTCCTGCCAGCGGATATCCCTGCATTAAAAGCACTGTCAGCATACCCAGCATATACAGGCTCAAAAGGCCGCAGCACCCGCAATACAGGGCAAAAACTATGCAGCACGCATTCCATGCTGTGCGGATTCCCCATAAAATCGCCTTTTGAGTGAAACGAAAAATCTTGCCCGCAATCCTTGCGCAGCTGCCCAAAAATGCGGCGGAAGATCTGCGGCGGCGCCGGCAGGCCCTCCTGCCTTGCATTTCCAGGACTTCTTTGCTTCTTCTGTCCTCCGTGATCTGGCCCTTTGTGATCTGTTTCTCCGCAATTTGCTTCTCCATGATCTGCTTCTCTTCCGGCCCCTGTCCTTCCTGTTCCGAAAATCCCTCCTCCAAAAAGTCCTCTTCTTCTATGTTATCCCTCTCCTGATGACGTTTCCACCAGGCTTTTGCCCAGCCAACAGGCTTGCCAGCCAGCCTTCCCACAAACAAAAGCAATCCATACAGAAAGCTTCCCAGGCTGCGCACCCCGGCTGCCATTCTTTCCCCTGCCCCATTTCCAAACTGCTTCGCCTTCTGCCGGACATCCTCCTTTTGCCCTTTGGAAAAAACTTTACTTCGCTTTCCCACCTCTCTGTCATAATCAGCCCGCACATGATAGGCAGCCAGAATGTCCGCCGCCAGTTCGCTCAGGCTTCCAAAATCGGCAATCGCCTCTTCTTCTGTCAGTCCGTTCTGCTGTTTCATATCGATGTGCTGTTCATATTCGCTGATAATATCGTTTAACTCTTCCTCCTGAAGCACGGACAGCGCCTGCTTCAATTCACTGATAAATGTCCTTTTATCCATGTCGGCAATCCTCCAAAAAGCCTCCCACTTTTTCTGTCAGTTCCTTCCATTCTCGTTCCAGACTGTCGCGGTACAGCACGCCTGCCGCCGTCAAATGGTAATATTTCCTCGGCGGGCCTTCCGTGGATTCCCGCAGATAAGTCTCAAAATAATGCTCGTTTGTCAAACGCTTCAAAAGCGGATAGATCGTGCCTTCGTTTACATCTACCACCTTGGACACTTCTTCTACCAGTTCATAGCCGTACATATCCCGTTGGCGGACTGATTCCAGTACGATCAGTTCCAGCACCCCTTTCTTAAGCTGTGCATTCATGATATCCCTGCCTTATTTTTTGTAATAACTATATTACACCAGGTACTATGTAATGTCAAGTACTAACAAATACAAAATACTAAAAAGCTGTTTCTGGTCAGACGCCATGGAGAAAGCACGTTCTGCGAAGGACTCGCAGAACGTGCTTTCTCCATGGCCGGCCACCGTCTTTTATTGCCGTTTACTTTATGGATTCAAATTCTTCCTCTATCTCTTTGGATGGCGCCTTTGTCAGAAGAGATACGGTGATAATCGCGGCGCATGCAGCTATAAACGCCGGGAGAAGTTCGTAGATATCCCACGCCCCGCCCATAGGGCGTATCAGGTACTTCCACACAAATACCATGATACCGCCGGTCAGCATACCTGCCAGCGCCCCCTGGAAATTGCTTCGTTTCCAAAACAGAGCCGTCAGCATAACCGGGCCGAAGGAGGCGCCAAAACCCGCCCAGGCAAAGGAAACAATATAAAATACGGAACTGTCCGGATTCCATGCAAGCGCCAGACTGATTACGGCAATCACCGCGACCGTCAGACGTGCCGCCAGCATGGAAGCCTTCTCACTAAGCTTTATTTTCAAAAAATCCTGCAGAAGGTTCTGGGAGACTCCGGAGGCTGCCGTCAGAAGCTGGGAGTCCGCCGTGGACATGGTACAGGCCAGAATCCCCGCCAAAACAATGCCTGCAATCATCGATGCCGCCAGTCCATATTCTCCGAGAAGCCCTGACAGGCGGATGATAACGGTTTCTGACTCTGCGCTGGAGGAAAACATCGGTATCTTTCCGGCCACGGAAGCGCCATAACCGATGATTCCGATCAGAATCGCCACAAACATGGAGATTACCACCCATACGGATGCAATCCGCCGGGAAACGGCCAGTTCTTTCTCGTCGCGAATCGCCATAAAGCGAAGCAAAATATGAGGCATTCCAAAATACCCCAGCCCCCAGGCACACATGGAAAGCATATTCAGGGTCCCGTAAGGAATCGCCGTGCCGGAAGCGCGGTCGTGAAGATAAAACATACTCAGATAGCCGGACAGAGATCTGGCATTGTCCATTACCGATTGCCAGCCGCCCGCCACATTCACTCCAAAACCTACGATCACCACCAGCGCAATCGTCATCACGATGCTTTGAATCAGGTCGGTTGTGGAAACCGCCAAAAATCCGCCCAGCACCGTATATCCCACAATTACCAGCGCGCCAAGCACCATGGCCACATGATATTCCACATGGAAAAGGCTGGCAAACAAAGTCCCTACTGCCTTAAAGCCAGATGCCGTATAGGGGATGAAAAAAACCAAAATGATGACCGCCGCAATACACATTAAAATGTTTTTATCATCCCGGTAACGTCGGGAAAAGAAATCCGGAATCGTGATGGCGCCGCACCTGACCGAATACCGCCGCAGCCGCTTTGCCACGATCAGCCAGTTCAGATAGGTGCCTGCCGCCAATCCAATCGCCGTCCAGCCGGCATCCGCAATTCCAGAAAGATAGGCTACCCCCGGAAGCCCCATGAGAAGCCAGCTGCTCATATCGGAAGCCTCCGCACTCATGGCTGCCACCAGCGGCCCCAGTTTACGGCCTCCCAGGTAAAACCCCTCTGCCGAGCCATCATTGTTTTTGCTGAAATAATATCCGATATAAATCATCAATATCAGATATGCCCCTATGGCAAACAAAATCCCTACTTGTCCGGTATTCATAATTGTCCTCCTTTTTCTCTGTTTTTGAAAACTTCAGATCTTCCTCCTGACACAAAAGCAGAGTGATCAGCCATGGAATGATCCGTAACACAGAATGGGCACATTATAACACGGGCAAAAACAGAACGCAATACAGAACGAATTATAGACTATATTCCATACTATATGAAGATAAAATTCAAAAACAACTGTAAAATCAACAATAAAATAACCGTACATAAAACAAAATATACTTGTACGGTTATTAGGAATAAATTGTATTTATTTTCAAGCATCCGGAAGAAAACTGCTCAGAAAGGACGGAAGTATCCGAGCGCTGTACTGCCGCAGGGAATATTCCCCGCCGCACAAACACCAGTCGTACATCAGGGCCCGTTCACTCATGGCATAGAGTTTCACCATCTCGCTGACGCTGGCTTCCCCGCTTAATTCCCCCTTTTCCACCCCTTCTCCGATAATCTTCCTCAGCAGCTTATAGTAGATACGGTTTCGATCCAGCAAATGCTTCTCCCCGTTTGTCACCAGCTGAGTAGACAAAAGCCGGGCCAGAAGATCCACGGACACACTGTTTTCTATCATTGCGAATAACTGGCCGTTTAAAAACAAAAGCTTCTTCATGGCATCCATCTCCGGGTCCAGACACAGGGAAAGTTCCTGATACTTTTCGTCGAACAGAGAACTCAGCGTACCAAGAAGAGCGTCCTTTCCGTCAAAATAGTGATAAAAAGATCCTTTTGAAGTATGAGAAACCTCAATAATCTCTTCCACGGTAGTATCCTCATATCCCTGTTCATAAAACAGCTTCCAGGCAGCATTTACAATTCTGCTTCGGGTATTGCGTTCTTTTTTTCTGGCCATATCCGGCTCCTCTTTCTTTTACTTTTGCAGGCATTTCCTACGTTCTGACTCTTTCTCAGCGGGCCATCAAAGCCGTATAATTAGCAAAGCCATAATCCAGCAAAGCCTTCGTATCCGTATAATGCGTCTGTTTGGATTTCATGATCACGACAATCAGCTGCACGCCATTTCGCTCCGCCCCGGTCACCAAAGTATTGCCCGCCAGGGAAGTATAACCGGTTTTTCCGCCAATCACACCCTCATAATAACGGGAATCCGAAGGGTAGATCATCTTATGCCCCATGGTGATTGTCCTCGCGGCCGCCTTTTTTGTGGCCGGGAAATCATAGGTTTGAGTAGTGGCAATTCTGCGGAATGTCTCATTCTGCAATGCCGCCCTCATAATCAGCGCCATATCATAAGGAGTCGTCTTATGGGCGGCGTCGTTCAGTCCATGAGGATTGACAAAATTTGTATTGGCACATCCCAAAGTCCGGGCCTTGTCATTCATCATCTGTGCAAAGTTCGGAACACTCCCCGCAATATGCTCTGCCAGGCCGTTGCCGATCTCATTGGCGGACTTCATCAGCAGGCCATGAAGGCACTGTTCCACCGTCAGCCGGTCTCCCTCCGTGATGTCCAGCGACACCGCTCCCGACTCCAGATTCGTAGTGGCAGATGACGAGAATGTCACAACATCATTCAGGCTGCAATGTTCCAGCGTCAGCAGTGCGGTCATCACCTTGGTAATGCTGGCCGGATAAAATGGTTGGTCTGCATTCTTGCCATACAGCACTTTTCCGGTGGCGCCGTCAATCAGCACCGCTCCTTCTGCCGCAATCTCCGGCTCCTGCAGCGTCTGTTGCGTCAAAATCTCCGCACTCTGCCCTCCGGCCGCCGTCTCCCCCGGAGCCTGCTGTCCCTCTGACGCCGTTTCCCCGGAAGATGCGTCCGTCATCCCCGGCTCTCCCAAGGACGGCTCCCCCATCCCTGGCCCCTGGACAGACGGGCCGGATGTCCCCGGGCCCATGGGCAGCGTCCCGGCAGGGCCTGCCACCGGGTTTCCTGCTGTCAATGTCTTGCTTTCCGCTCCCAAAAACCCTCCCGGCAATCCCTGGCCCGGAAGCATGCCCCCCGCCGCCCACTCCTCTCCGATTGGGTGGGGAGGAACCGTCACCTCCGCATAAGATAATGTGGCAGACATTATGCTGATCATCCATCCGATACACAGTAATTTTTTCCAGTTCTTCATCGAGCGCTCTCCTGTCCTGTTTTATAGTAACTCTCCGAATCTTCCCATTGTTGCTTTCTTTATCCGATCATACCATATTTTACCCATAATAAGTATAACAACTTTCTTACGGTTCCCATAATTTCCTTGCATGAATCTTTCTGTTTTCCCGTATACATAATAACGACAAAAATCAGCGCAGGTTCTTCTATGGTCCACCACAACGGCAGAAATCACCGTCTGTACTGCAAACGCTTGGCAAAAATCACCTTTTTATTTCTGTTATCTTTTATCTTCGGGCACTGGCTTGGGTACGTCACAGACCCCTTTCCGGCTTCTGTCCCCGCCTCTGCGGACGGCAACTGGGGGTTAAGCTTTCAGCAGGAAGGGAAGCCGCCCGTCGGCAACGCCACCTCCGACTATCTGAAACAGTTCAACGCCCACTATACCGCCGGCACAGAGGAAAAGGTTATCTATCTGACTTTTGACGCCGGCTATGAGAACGGCAACACACCGCTCATTCTGGATGCCTTAAAAAAGCACCATGCCCCCGCCACCTTTTTCCTGGTAGGCAATTATCTTGACACAAGTCCGGATCTGGTGCGGCGCATGGTCCAGGAAGGCCACACAGTCGGCAACCACACCTACCACCACCCGGACATGTCAAAGATCTCCACCGCCGAAAGCTTTTCCAAGGAACTGCAGTCTCTGGAGGAGTTGTATCAGCAGGTCACCGGGCAACCCATGCAGCGTTTCTACCGGCCGCCTCAGGGCAAATACAGCGAGTCCAACCTGCAGATGGCAAAGGATCTTGGCTATCACACTTTTTTCTGGAGCCTTGCCTATGTGGACTGGTATGAAGACAAACAGCCTTCCCACGAGGAAGCCTTCAAAAAACTATTGGGGCGGATTCATCCCGGCGCCATTGTACTGCTGCACAGCACCTCCAAGACCAACGGGGAAATCTTGGATGAACTCCTGACCCGGTGGGAGGAGATGGGTTATCAGTTCCGGCCTCTGAGTGAACTGATAACGCCCGCCAGCGAACAAACTGCAGAAACAGAATCCCCTCTTTCGTAGAAAATCCTTGCCATATTTCCATTTTCCTATATAATGTAAGAGAACAAGATTTCAACTTCAGATATTTCAATCATCGAAACGATTCTATTAAAAACACAGGACAAGGAGGATTTACTTATGCCGCAGCGTACAGACATCCACAAAGTTCTCATCATCGGCTCCGGCCCCATTATCATCGGGCAGGCCTGTGAGTTTGACTATTCCGGCACTCAGGCCTGCAAGGCGTTAAGAAAGCTGGGTTACGAGATTGTACTGGTCAACTCCAACCCGGCCACCATCATGACAGATCCGGAGACCGCCGACGTTACCTACATCGAACCGCTGAATGTACAGCGGCTGGAACAGATCATCGCGAAGGAACGGCCGGACGCCCTGTTGCCAAACCTTGGAGGCCAATCCGGCTTAAACCTCTGTGCAGAACTCTATAAGGAAGGCATTTTAGACAAATATAATGTAAAAGTAATCGGCGTCCAGGTGGACGCCATCGAGCGGGGCGAGGACCGGATCGAATTCAAAAAGGCCATGAATGCCCTGGGCATTGAGATGGCACGCAGCGAAGTGGCCTACAGCGTGGAAGAGGCTCTTTCCATCGCCGATCAGCTGGGGTACCCGGTAGTCCTCCGTCCGGCCTACACCATGGGCGGCGCCGGCGGCGGTCTGGTTTACAACAAAGATGAGTTAAAAACCGTCTGCGCCCGGGGGCTTCAGGCCAGCCTGGTAGGGCAGGTGCTGGTGGAGGAATCCATCCTGGGCTGGGAGGAACTGGAACTGGAGGTAGTCCGCGACAAGGACAACAATATGATCACTGTCTGCTTCATCGAGAACATTGATCCCCTCGGCGTGCATACCGGCGATTCCTTCTGTTCCGCCCCTATGCTGACCATCTCCCAGGAATGCCAGAAGCGCCTTCAGGAGCAGGCTTACCGGATTGTAGAGTCCGTCCAGGTCATCGGCGGCACCAATGTACAGTTTGCCCATGACCCGGTATCCGACCGGATTGTGGTCATTGAGATCAACCCCCGGACTTCCCGTTCCTCTGCCCTGGCCTCCAAGGCTACCGGCTTCCCGATTGCCCTGGTATCCGCCATGCTGGCCACCGGGCTGACCTTAAAAGACATTCCCTGCGGCAAATACGGCACCTTGGACAAATATGTTCCGGACGGCGATTATGTGGTAATCAAGTTCGCCCGCTGGGCCTTTGAGAAATTCAAAGGTGTGGAGGACAAACTGGGAACCCAGATGCGTGCCGTCGGCGAGGTTATGAGCATCGGAAAGACTTACAAGGAAGCCTTCCAGAAAGCCGTCCGCAGCCTGGAGACCGGCCGCTACGGTTTGGGCCATGCCAAGGATTTTGATACCAGGACGAAAGAACAGCTTCTTCAAGTGCTGATCACTCCCTCCAGCGAACGCCATTTTGCCATGTACGAAGCCCTGCGCAAGGGCGCCACCGTGGAAGAGATTCATGAGATCACCAAGGTAAAGACCTGGTTTATCGAGCAGATGAAGGAACTGGTGGAGGAGGAAGAGGCCCTGCTGGCTCACAAAGGCTCTCTGCCTCCCGACGAACTGCTGGTCTCCGCCAAGAAAGACGGCTTTGCCGACAAATATTTAAGCCAGATCCTGGAGATTCCGGAGGACAGCATCCGCAACCGCAGAATCCGGCTGGGCGCAGAAGAGGCCTGGGAAGGCGTCCATGTCAGCGGCACCAAGGACAGCGCCTACTACTACTCCACCTACAATGCGCCGGACAAAAACCCGGTCAATACGAATAAACCCAAGGTTATGATCTTAGGAGGCGGCCCAAATCGCATCGGACAGGGCATTGAATTTGACTACTGCTGCGTCCATGCCTCCCTGGCGCTGAAAAAGCTGGGTTTTGAGACCATTATCGTCAACTGCAACCCGGAGACCGTATCCACAGACTATGACACCTCTGACAAATTGTATTTTGAACCCCTTACCCTGGAAGATGTCCTTAGCATCTACAAGAAAGAAAAACCCCTGGGTGTGATTGCCCAGTTCGGCGGGCAGACTCCTCTGAACCTGGCGGCTGACCTGGAAAAGAACGGGGTACGCATTCTTGGCACCTCGCCTTCCGTCATCGACCTGGCCGAGGACCGGGATCTGTTCCGCGCCATGATGGAAAAGCTGGAGATCCCCATGCCGGAATCCGGCATGGCCACTACCGTAGAGGAAGCGCTGAACATCGCTGAAAAGATCGGCTATCCGGTCATGGTTCGCCCCTCCTATGTGCTGGGCGGCCGGGGTATGGAGGTCGTCTATGACGACGAGAGCATGATCGGCTATATGCAGGCGGCCGTAGGCGTGACTCCTGACCGTCCCATCCTGATCGACCGTTTCTTAAATCACGCCATGGAGTGTGAGGCAGACGCCATCAGCGACGGCACCCACGCCTTTGTACCGGCAGTCATGGAGCATATTGAACTGGCAGGCGTCCACTCCGGCGATTCCGCCTGTATTATCCCATCCCTCCACATTTCCCAAAAGAACGTGGAGACCATCAAAGAATACACCCGCAAAATCGCCGAGGAAATGCACGTGCGGGGACTGATGAACATGCAGTATGCCATTGAGAACGACAAGGTCTATGTGCTGGAGGCCAATCCCCGCGCGTCAAGGACCGTCCCTCTGGTATCCAAAGTCTGCAACATCCGCATGGTGCCTCTGGCTACGGACATTATCACCTCCGAACTGACCGGACGGCCTTCACCGGTGCCACAGTTAAAGGAGCAGGAGATTCCCAACTACGGTGTCAAGGAAGCCGTGTTCCCCTTTAACATGTTCCAGGAAGTAGACCCGGTGTTAGGGCCGGAGATGCGCTCCACCGGCGAGGTCCTGGGACTGTCCCATTCCTACGGCGAAGCCTTCTACAAGGCCCAGGAGGCAACCCAGTCCCGTCTTCCCTTAGAGGGAACCGTGCTGATCTCCGTCAACCGCAAGGACAAGCCGGAGGTTGTGGAGGTGGCAAAAAGCTTTGCTGAGGATGGTTTTACCATCTTAGCCACCGGCACCACCTACGATCTGATTCACGAAGCCGGAATCCCGGCCAAAAAGGTCAAAAAGCTTTACGAAGGCCGGCCCAACATCCTGGACATGATTACCAACGGCGACATCCAGCTGATCATCAATTCTCCTTCCGGCAAGGAGAGCCATCACGACGACAGCTATCTGCGTAAGGCCGCCATCAAGGCAAAAGTGCCCTACATGACCACCATCGCCGCCGCCCGGGCGACTGCCAGCGGCATCCATTATGTGAAAAGCCATGGAAACGGCGAAGTGAAATCCTTGCAGCTTCTCCACAGTGAGATTCACGACAAAGAATAAGGACAGCAAAGGCGCCCTGGTCCGCGGCTGGTGACAGCCGTCTTGGATAAGGGCGCCTTTTTTTAAGCTGCTGCGTTTATACCTGCAAAAAATCGGCAGAAGAAATGTCGTTAAATTGCTCATATCTTCTGCAGAAGAAGAAAGCAGAAAGGAAATCCATCCCATGAAAATACTTCTCACCGCCTTCGACCCCTTCGACGGCGAATCCATCAACCCGGCATTAGAATCCATCCAACTCCTTCCCGGCCGGATCGGTAATATCGAAATCATCAAGCTGAAAGTCCCTACCATATTCGGCAAATCCATCGACATTGTCAACGCCGCCGTCGAAAGGGAACAGCCCGACGCGGTCCTCTGCATCGGCCAGGCCGGCGGCCAGTACGACCTGACCCCGGAACGGGTCGCCATCAACATTGATGACGCCAGAATCAAGGACAATGAAGGCAACCAGCCTATCGACCAGCCCATTTGTCCGGACGGGGCCCCTGCCTACTTTTCCACGCTCCCCATCAAAGCCATGGTAAAAAACATCCGGGCCGCCGGCATCCCCGCCAGCGTATCCAACTCCGCCGGTACCTTCGTCTGCAACCACCTGATGTACGGCCTGTTGCACACCCTGTCCTGCCGCTATCCCCATATACGCGGCGGCTTTATGCACGTCCCCTACACGCCGGGCCAGGTCGTGAAGCTTTCCTCTCCCGCCCCCTGCCTCAGCGCCAGAGATATTGCTACCGGAATAGAGGCGGCGCTGATGGCAATCGCGGAAAATGAACAGGATATCACTTCCGTGGAAGGGAAAATCTGCTAAGCCTGCCTCCCAAAACGGCGCTTACCCGCCAGCAGCACCATCCAAACGTCGCCCCTATGGTATTCATCACCACGTCATCCAGCTGGCAATAACCCCTACCGGTTATTAGCTGAACCAGCTCAATCATCATGCTGGAGAAGGCCGCTGACAAGACGCAGGCATAGCCCTTTTTTAAAAATGGGATGCCGCCCGGAACCAGCATCCCATAGGGGATAAAAAGCAATATGTTTTCTATGACATACCCTTTTGACGTCACCGTCTCCCCCCAGGTTCCGAACAGTTCCAGGCTGATCCCTGTCCGGGAACCCGGTTCCCGGGAAAAAAATACGGTATTGATCAGAACCGCCAGATAGGCCACCAAAAGGAATCTGCTGCTTGCCTTATATCCACCTTCCTTATGCCCGTCTCCCTGTCCGCTTCCTTTCCGGCATATTCCCATGTCCCAGAAAAACCAAAACAGCAAAAACAGGCCGCCGGCCAGCAATCCTATAGGAAGGTAAGCAACCGGCTCCTTCATATCTTCATAAATGGTAAAAATCAACTCTTTCCACATACCGCCTCCCCTGGTCCATACTTCCACCGCCGTTCTTTCACCCATCCTGGATCTCTTGGTATGCCAGCAATACCGCCTCCCGCGCTTTCTCTTCCTGGTATGTAAGCAGATAGCATCCCACATCAGAGGCTACCTGCCCTGCCACTCCCGGAATATATTCTCCAGGTGCATCCACCAATGCCGCCAGGCGCAGTTCCTGCGAAATTCGTTCTGTCGCTTCCTCCCTGGCCAGACGCCGGATACGGTTGCCTGTGCCCTTCTCTAAAAAGCAGACAGCCTTTATCGGCGCCATGATCGGGTTTTCCATTCCGGCCTTCCCGCACCAGGGCGTGCCACACGCATACCAGGTTCCCTCCAACAGGCGAAAAACTGGCCTGCTGTCATTAATCGCCCATGCCCTGCCTTTAAATTCCCGAATCCACAGACGCATATGCGCCATCCGTTCCTGCCTGTCCCCGGCTTCCGCCACGAGCACATAAGCCTTCCCATCCAGTTCCACAGCTGCGGACGGCATCAAAAAAGCATGATAAGCGGAAAGCCGTCCACGAATCCTGTGGTACAGGCAGATGCTTTCACAATAAGGAATCATAAATTTTCCAAACCCTCTCTTCTGCTCTGCGAGGATCTCCTGTTTCGGAGCAGACACACGAAAATCCTCCTCCCTGGTGTCCGCCTGATACCTTCGGCAGAGCCAGCTGACATGCTCATACTTGTTCTCGATTGTGATGATAAGACCTGCTATCTGTATCTTAAACATGGTGCTTTGCGCTCCTTTTATTCTTGTTTTCTAAACAGTAGGTTTGTCTTGCTCTTTGCCGTCCATCTTTACATAGCAATTATCTGCCTCTCTGCGATTCGACACTGCATAATATCCGCCGTCTTCCGGATAAAACCCGCATTGTACGATTGCCAAAACAAGATAACCGGATGGGATTTCAATTAACTCCCTTAATTGCCTCCCCTGCTCCCCATAATCATCCCACACCAATGGGCAGGAACCGATTTGATAATAATTTAACGAATATAATAAATTCATCAAGTAAATTCCACCATCCAAATACGGCAATTCAAATTCAGAAAGATATCGGTAAAGACCAAGATCTGAAACCAAGAGTAACAATTCCGCAGAAGAATGTCCCCTTGCTCCTCCTTGAATATCCAATATCTTACGTGAAAGAACCCTATCACTTATATGAAATACTTTTACGGACTGGCGATTACAGGCCGATGGAGCAGTTCCGGCCAAGTCCACAGCTTCCCGCAATACACTCTCAGGCAATGGCTTGTCTGAAAACTTTCTAATGCTATGCCTTGCATGGGCAAACTCCCAAAAATTCAAGCCGTCCGCTTTCGGTGCATTGTCAAATGAAAGAACTCCATAAACTTCCCCTGATTTACATTCTATGTATGGATCATATTTGCTCAAATCAATAAATGATGCATTTAAATCATAACACGCGGCCTTTTTCCTATACTCTTCGGCAATCATAACAGCGCCTGTGAAAGCCTCATGATCGTAAGAAAAATCACCAATTTTAATATAGCAGTCCAGATACCGAAGGATCGCTTTCATTTTTTCCTCTCCAAATCCTTTTTTTACAACGGGAAGAGAAAACCCTTTTTCGATTGTATGGGTAAGGATTCTAAGTTCGCGGCAAACCAATTGCACGGAAGTATCATCCAGGCAAGCCGAAGAAGCATTATAAAACCTGACCGCCCGTTTTAACGCGCCTATGCAATATCCTCTTGGAATAGCGGCTAATTGCTTTGCCATTTCCATTTTATTTCGGACACCCATTTTGCTTCCTCCCAGGTCATTTTTTTAATCGAATCGTTGAAATAATTTCTGTCACAAATTTGTCCCGTAACAGGATCAATGCGCTTGCGTATACCATAATGCCAATCAGCACTTCCAAAAAAGACGAAAAAACGCCTGCAGAAAACAGTTTTGTTATATTCCATAGTATGAAGAACATGATTAAGGCAGCAATAACTTTTTTATAGGCAGCGGATACTAACATTTCAAAGCTTAACTCTTTACGCACCATCCAATAGTAGATAAAAACAATAATCAATTCAGAACAAACGGATGCGATTGCAGCGCCAATGGAATTCAAATACGGTATGAGACAGGCATTCAGCATAACATTAGCTCCGGCAGCTGTACACTGGCCAACATTACTCTTTCCTTGCCGGCCGCTCGGCGTTAAAATGTGTGTCCCCATCATATGTGAATACCCCATGCAGATGAAAATGGGCGAAAGCACACACAAAATCGCGGTCACTTTTTCATACCCGTCTCCAAAAAACCACGGAACGACACCTCTGGCCAGTGCAAGCAAGCCAAAAGACATAGGGAAGGCAAGCAAGGCAATAATATTGGCTGATCTCTTTAGGTTATCCTGAATCGCTTTTTTATTAAACTCTGCATAGAGAAAGGACATCCGCGACCTCATAACAACCGTATATGCCGTAATGACGCTTACCGCCATATTCACAATTTTATGAGCCTGCTCATAATATCCATTTTCGTAGTCTGATCCAACAATCCACCCCAGCATGGCCTTATCCAAAACGGCATAAATCTGATAAGAAATAGAAGGTATAAAGTAAACGGTCAATCCACGGATATGCAGCGGAATATGTCGAAATCTTATATGCGGTTTTATAATATTGCCCCGAATATACGGCCACGTTGAAAGATTTCCAAAAAACTGTGATCCGCCTATAATCAAAAGATATTTCCACAAATCACCAGGAGATTTAACAAAAAGCAGCAACAATATAACTCCCGCAATCCGAACACACATGTTACGAACTGCTATGTACTTAAATTTTTCAATCCCCTGAAAAAACCAACTAATATCAATCATAGCGGCGATCAAAAATGGACTCTGGATCAAATAGAACGGATAGTCTCTGCTATCTGATGCACCCAGCAAGAATACAAGGGTTACAAAAGCAGTAAATGCTCCCTTGATTAAAACAATCTCGCCAAAAAGATTTGATCTCAAACGAATATCATCCCTTGCTCCCGCAATCTCCTTTTGTCCATACGCAGCAGAACCTAAAGCCCCTGTCATGATAACCATAGAAATGACCGCATAAGTACGGCTGTATATTCCAATCCTATCTGCACCTAATACCCGCGCTGTGTATGGTGCCGTAACGAGAGGGACCAGAATATTAAGTATGTTATACAGAAGGTTGTATATATAATTTTTTGTTACGCTAGTTCTCTTTTCCATTCCGCAAACACCATTTATTTCTGAAAATATGATTTTAGTTTAGTAAAAGAGTTTTTCCTCAAAGCTTCCATTAATGGAGAAATCTTCTGATAGTTCAAGGGTTTCGCATCTTTCCCCTTCCAATGCTCCCTATCTTCCAATCCTAAATACCTGGAGACAGACTCCATTCTTGCTTTCCATCCTCGGTTATAATAGTAGAAGTTTTTTTCAAAATAAAGTGAAAAAAGCATTCCATGATACGATGCCGTAAATATGGTATCCGCATATCTGATAAGGCTCAAAAATTCTTCTGCTTTATATGGCCTTATCGGTTTCATATCATCCGGAACCCAATCATAAGAAATCAAGTAAACAGGTATCCCATGCTCTATTCCATATTGTACAGCATCTTTGTATATTGAAAGACGGTTATCGGCCATATAACAAATGATATAATCTTCTTTCAATAACCTCTCGTCCGACAATTTATCCCACTCTGACGCGGAAAACAGCATGGTGGGATCGCACACAAAATCTACCGGGATTTTTAATTCTTCTTTCAGGTCGTCACATACGATTTGCTCCCGCACCCCTATCGCATCAAACTGATTAAGCAGCCCGATTGCAAGATCTCTGTCTTTATCTTTCCACATGGCCCCTACCGAAGAAGCATAAGCAATTTTCTTCTTTTTTTTCGACACAAAATCGAGCATGTAAGTCGTATCGTGGCCATTTATGCTAAAATCCCAGACAAGGTCACTCCCCACCAGAAAACAGTCATACTCGTCATTTGCTCTATCGATATTATCCATGGAATATATGACTTTTGAAGTTTTCAACTCTTCCGCAATAAACTTTAAAAATTCCTTTGCTTTCTTTTTCTTATATCCGCTATATTGCAAGTGATCCTTTAACTCACGAATATTTCTACATTGATACGCCCTTTTGCGAAATTCACGTGCCTCCACGACGGAATTCCTATAGTCTATTACCTCGCAGTCAAATCCCAAGTCCTGGATTGCTTTGTAAAGCGCATAAGTTTGTAACAGTGAACCAAAATTTGTCGTATGGTGATAGGTCAGAAGGCCTACCTTTTGAAACTTTCTTTTTTCACTCATTCCCGTATCCTCTTGATTCTGACATTGTAGAATAATTACCGTCAAGCTGATTTGACGGCTGCCGTTTTGCCCATTGGCTGATGTATATTCCACACAACATGCATAGGAAAAATATATCATACCCTTTTAACTGCTCCGATATCCATAAGGTAGCAAAACAGATCATTATAATATGAAATAATCTGCCAAAAACCGTCTTGATACCCGCACAGATGGAAGCAGCCAAATAAAAAGCAAAAAGGTACGCCGTTCCTGCAATACCTGTTGTAAATAAAAAATATAACAGTCCGTTATGTGTCGCCTGATTAATGCCGGCAACTCCGCTGCCGACAGCAAAATAAGTATTCGATCTGAGGCCAAAACCAATCCACGGGTTTTCCGTTATTCTTGCCAATACCAGTTTCCAGATAGCGGTTCTATGATTCAGATCAGCATTTTCATGAAGGACATTTGTAATAAAATTTGCAAAAAGCATCTGTACATTAAAGAATACAATCCCGATATTTATGGCAATTAAAACCCAAAAACCTATTTGCAGCACAGTATCCACAAGTCTATTCTCATAGGTTTGCCAAACCAGCAATCCTATAAACACGATTAGGCAAAGAATCGATGTTGTGATAGGCTCCCGCACGTTCCAAAGAATCAAGCTTACTGTCATAATCACCCATAAGAATACTGCTTTCCATTTTTTTCCCGGAAGAAGATAATGGTACAAACAGATAAAAAAACAAGCAGCTAATTGATATTCGGTTAAGCTTGTTTTTGTCCCTAAAACAAAACTTGCCTGCCCGTTGGAATTCACATACATTCCGCCATCCTGCCAAAGAAATGTATTAAAAAACAGCAAAAGAGTAAACCAAGCTGCTATGCACCCTGCATATTTACAGGGGTTTCTTTCAATGCAAAAAACAGTTATTACTCCCATAGAAAACAAATTCAAAAAATTTCCTGCCGAACCGATGGAATCCCCGTTTAGCAACGTGACCAATAATGCCCAAAGCACATAACCCGCCATAAAAATAAAATATTTACTACTAAATATTTTATAGCTTATGAAATATCGTACACATAGAAAAAATATCCCCTTTTGCATAAGAAAGACCAACGGCAGCAATCCACCTGCATACTGTGCTAAACACGGCGGATAAAATATCAAAATGACTGCCAAGGGCATAGTTATGTCTAGCATTATACTCGCCCTTCTTATATTAAATTGCATGACATCCTCCTAAATTTCATATAGAGTCAAACAATTCAAGATAATCTTTGACCCCCGTATCATTACTTATTTCCTCTGAAAGATTTTTGGAATAGAATTCCTTTTTCTTAACATCGCCAAGTAAATTACTAATGGAAGCCGCTAAGTCGTTTTCCTCAAAGCGGCAGATGGTTCCATTCTCACCATTCCGGATAGAGTCATACACCGTATCATAATTTGTCGCTACGATCGGTTTGCAAAGTATTTTCGCCTCGTCCAATACAATAGACTTTCCCTCATAGCGGGATGGTTGTACAAATAAATCTGCATATCGAATATATGGATACGGATTTTTTCTAAGTCCCAGCAAGTGAACCTTCTGCTCTACTCCAGCACGTTTAATCTGATCATGCAGTTTCTCCCTAAGTTCTCCCTCGCCAATAATAAACCAGGCAAATTCAACGCCTCTTGACTGCAATAATTTCGAGGCTTTAATTGCAAGGTCAAACCCCTTTTGCTCATTCAGCCGTCCGACTGAAATAATTATATTTCTTTTCCCCCCATATTCGGCAGGCCTGCCTTTTGCACTCATTTTCCGTATCAGGGCAATCGGTAAAAGATTGTAAAGTAAGCGAATTCTGCTATCACATTCAGGAAATGTATCTTTCAAGTTCTTCACACAGGCTTCCGAAATAGTAACCAGCGCATCTGCCTGCGCGAAATATGTTCTATCATAGTCTGCATTGTAGGAAAGCTTTTCGTATTCGTTATGCACCCAAAGAATCTTTTTAGCAGCCGATACCTTATCTATCACATAGTAATTTGAAAACCCGTCAACATAGGAAATAGCAAGATCATAATCCTGATCCAGCCTCTTAATTCGTCCCCTCCACACTCTCCACAAATTTTGAACATCATCAAAATCATTTTTCGCAAATAGCTTCATACTGCATTTGGCCCGCAATGCTTTCAACAATAGGCCAGCGGGAATCTTTGACGAAAAAAGTTCTTCTAATGTTAAATACATAAGTCCTACTTCCTTTGAGGGTTTCAATACGTGAATCCACCCCGGAATATCATCAAAAAAAGCATCCTCAGGGTTAAGCACCAACAAGCCTAAATCATAATACCCTTGATCTAAACAGTTCAGCAAAGATACCAGGCTTTTTTGAGCTCCTCCGCATAGCAGATTATTGATAACAATCAATACCTTCTTATTTCTACTCATCCAAAAGTCCCTCTATCAAATCGATATATTTCTCAATCTCTTCTTCATTCCCGTTCTTTTCATTTTCCAAATTTCTGATGAGTTTTTTTCCAAGGCTTTCATCCTCGATCAGCCGGACTAATCCGTCTGAAACGCTTTCCCCGTTCATATCTACAATAAGCCCATTCACTTCGTTTACTATTGACGAAGCCACTGTAGCATAATTCGTAGTCAAAATTGGTTTATGAAGAATTTTTGCTTCATCCAACGCAATGGATTTTCCTTCATAATGCGATGTTTGCACAAAAACATCACAATGCGCAATATAGGGGTATGGATTTTCTTTTATACCGATTAACTTTATCTGGCCAATCAGTCCATTCTTCGCAATTGATTTTTCCAATTCCGCTCTTAATTCTCCCTCACCGAGAACGTACCAAAGAAAACGTATCCCCCTTTTTTTCAAATTCATAGCGGCATCTATTGCTATCTCATATCCTTTTTGAGGGGATAATCGCCCTACCGAAAGTATCTTAACGCCGTCATATTGGAAGTACTCATCATCCGGAATGGAATGTGCAGAACTCCAAATAGTATCTGGAGAAGATATATTTTCCAATATGATTGTCTTGTCTATAAAGTCCGGATATACTCTCGCAAAACTGTCTGCACAATCCTGAGATACTGTCACAACTTTATCTGCTTTTTGATAATACTTCCTTTCATATTCATAATTCACATCAAGTTTTTCAAATTCGTTATGTATCCATAAAACTTTCTTTCTGGCATTGATTTTATCAATTACATAATAATTGGTCGGCCCATTCATATATGAAATTGCCAGGTCATACTCTTCCTTAGGCGCATGTAAGAATTTCCCCCACAGCTCCCATCTTTTTTCGTTTCTCGAAAGATGATGATATAAAAATCCTGATCCTGCCTGCCAGCGAATTTGATTGATCAGATCATTAATACCGCACACTTTTCTTCGCCGCAATTTCAGAGGCGTAGCAAAATTCTCAAGTTCATACTGCTTATCTAAGAAATGAACCGTATCGGGTATCTGTTTCATATACATACCATTCGGGTTAGCTACAATCAGGTCTACATTCCATTTTACCGGCAGACGTCCAAGAAAAGATATCAGGCTTTTTTCTGCCCCGCCACAACCCATTCCATAACTGACAATCAATATTTTTTTCATAGCTGCTCTCCCGATTGTCTTTCTTGTTTTACTATTTTGACGTTCTGCTTCTTCTTTAGTTTTCTTATGTATTTCATGGTACCTGTCAAAAAAATAATTCGTTTTGCTTTTTCAATTATATAGTCTCGTATTGTAATCGGAGCAATCTTTTGAATTGCTTTGTCAATGGACATAACAGACGCAGCATCATAAAAAACGTTTCGCTTTTCATGCGGACGCGCACTGTTGCATACCATGATTCCGTTTTCATGAATTAAACGGTCTGTCGGAACCGGGATTTTGCAAACGTCACCCTCCACTGCATGCAACAGCTTTTTTCCCGTCTGGCTATGCACAAGCACTGAGGAATATCCCTTGCCATCATCTTCCATTCCGGTAAGCTTCGAGAATTCATAACAATCGAACATAGTAATATCACTCTGGCGCCCTGCTCCTTTAAAAGCACACGCATGGCAAGATGGCCTGGATGCCATTTCAGATACAAATGCTTTCATCATCGGGTCAACCCGGCCGGACCCATACCAGGATTTCCCGTTAGCGAAATCTATTTTCATTGTAGTTGCATGATAACCATAAGTCTTATGTTTAAATCTGGCCCCGACCATTTTGGCGTTATATTTCTTTTCCATCATGGTGACATAGTTCTTCCAAAGTCCAGGAGAAGGAACACCTCTGCAGACAAAATCAATGCAAATCAATGTTTCGGGTTTACTGCCAAGATAACGGATAAGTCCTGATACCTGGCACGGCGTCCCCGTAAACAGGACTTTTTTGCTCTCTTTCAGCTGCTTTTTTATAGTCCGGAATGTGTTTCCCAAGGTACTTTGAACGAACTTGGACCCCCTCATTTCGTGAAGTTCTTCTGGCTTTGATGCCATTTTATATACAACTTGCATTTCTTTGCCGTATCCGGCGCCGTAAACTACATATCCTTTGCTTAGCAGATATGTAGCAAATGCTGTAAAAGCACCGCCAGAAGTGCTCTCTTCCACAATTTTTTCATCCTTATATCGGATAATATATCCTTCTGTCTTTTCTTCGTGGTGTTCCCTATGCAATATTGGACATACCTTTTCGCACAAACCGCATGACACACACTTATCCATATCGACTCCGGGATAGAGAAAACCTTCCCGATCCGGCACCATACGGATTGCCTCTTTTGGACATGCACTTGCACATGACGTGCATCCGCAGCATTTTGTTTTCTCTGGTATCTGTATCATTTTTTCAATTCACCTTCCTAAATCCTTCGCTGCCTGCAGATATAATTCCGATACCCTGTCAGCGGTTTGCTGTATATCATAATGCGCTTCTTTTAACGCAGCAGCACCGCTCTCTCTGATGTCTGATTTATGCTTCAAAACATGATCGGCCCAAATCTCCGGAGAATCATTTAACGAAAGGAATTCCGATTTTCCTGTCACGTCAACTTCCCTTGTAATGGTGTCGGCAAAAACACACGGCAAGCCGCTAGCCTGCGCTTCAATCCCCGTGACTGGCAGGCCCTCATGCAATGATGGCATTACAAATACATCGATTGCCTGCCACATCTTATTCATCTCATTTGATGCGCCATAGAAAATAACTGCATTTTCTATTCCCAGTTGTAGCGTTTTCCTTTTCATTGGTTCCATCAATTCTCCAACGCCAAAAAGCAATAGTACTGTATTCTTATCCTTTTCATATATTTTCTGATAGATATCTAATAAGAATGTATGGTTTTTTTGATCCGAAAAGCGTCCCACATGCCCGATAACAAATTTATTCTGCAGTCCAAGCGTTTTTCTTACATCATTCCTAATTTCCGGATTATATTTATACTTTTCCAGTTTGATTCCATTTGGAAGCACCGTATATTTATCATTCAAGATAATGCTTTTCGGAAATAAGAATTTTGCAGCTAAATCTGAACATCCATAATAGCTATTACAAAACATAGGGAAAAAAGGTTTTGATATTGTTCCTAAAATAAAGGTGCCTATTCCTGACCTTCCATATCCCGCATTATGGCTGTGTGCCGTTACATATTTTACTCCGCCCATTTTAGCAGCAATGATATTCATCAGATCCGCAGGGTTATCTGCATTATAATGCAGGATTCGGATATTATTCTTTCTGCATACCCTACGGATTTCTCCCATACGAAGAATCCTCCGCAATGGCTTAATTCTTATATGATCTACAGATGCAACCAATTTCCTGCTTCCCATTGCGATTACGATATCCTCGCACGGTTCCTTCCTGTCATGAAAAACTAAATAATCAAAATTGATCTTGCCCCGGTCTATATGCTTCTGTATGCTAATCATCATATTGGTTACACCACCAACACCTAATGGGGCAACTACTAATACTCTTACTGGTTTCTTATCTTCCATACCAATCCGCCTGACAATTTATACTCGTAATAGGCCCCTGAAGGCATTTTCCAAATACCAATCTGTTATTTGCTTTTGTTTCCTTAGCCTTTCCCCGACAAGATTATAATCAATATCCAGTTTCAGCTGGTCTGCTAATTTATCCGCGTTTTTGCACCTTCTGTCCTGTAATCCTAAATTTTCGCAGAGTGTATCTATCCTGGAATTTTTGGAAAATCCAGACTCTTCCGCATAACGGTTAAATACCACAAATTGCTTTCTGTGTATAACGGAAAAACATGCCCCATGGAACGAATCCGTACAAACATAGGAAGCCCCTCGCAAAAGATTTAAAAATCTGTCAGGCGGTACATCATACGGCGCATAATCACCAAATTTCTCATCCTCCTCTACATACTGATCCAAATGCCGTAGTGATACGATCCTGCAATTAAGCTGTTTAGCAGCCGCCTTCACCGATTCCCGGTACTTTTGATTATTTCCAAGAAAATAGGCAAAAATGTAGGCGTCTTTTATTTCTTTTTTTGCGGGAATCAGTTTCTCCCATCCTTCCTTATCAAACATAAATACCGGATCGGGTATCGTCGGAACTTCCCGCCCTGTAAGTTCTTTTACAATCTCACTTCCACGGTTTTCCCGCATACTTATATAATCAATTCTATTTAAAAATTTTGCTGTTCGTTTCTTCTGATACCATGGGATCTGCTTTACTCCAAAACTGGAGGCATAAGAGATCTTCCTGATATCGTCAGGTACAAACATAAGATTATAATAATTTGTTGGCAATCCCGCAGGAGACCAAAGCTGATCGCTTCCCGTGATAACAGCATCGTATCTTTTTGCACCCGCACATAACGCCTTAAAATCACCAAATTCGGGAGAAAGATTCGTGAACACCCTGTCTTTAAACTGTTTGAACGCTTTTATACGAATTGCATCATTCTCAGCAAATTCCGGGTGTTGTTTTTTTCCTTGCTTTTTCAAAAATGCCTCATACTTGTCATTGATAAGAACTCTGTTGAGCAGGCGCGGCAATGATTTTATTTTTTCAACCAGCGTAAATTTCTTTTTATAACGTATCAATTCATACTCAAGCCCAAAAAGTTCCAGTATTTTAACAGTTGCATAGGCCTGTAACATGCCTCCATAATTTTCATGAAAATATTTGATGCAAACGCCAACCATCCCTGCCGCTCCCTCTTCTACACATTTTTACTCCAAGAACCAATCTGCCATCACTTCTTCATCTGAGCCGTAATATCCGCATCCACGATTTCCTCGCCAGTCCGGCCTATGAGCTGCTCCCTACTTGCTTCGCTCAGACCGTCGTTCACCACGGTTTTCAGATCGCAGGTGCTGCACTTATCCAGCTGTTCCTTTGTGACCTTGCCGTCTCTATAGTCGCGGCAGATCTTATTCTCATACATGGAATACGGATGCTTGCTGAACAGCGCCTTAAACTTATGGCGCACTACCCACCATGCCGGTACCCATATATACTTGTGCATCGCAGGGCTCACGCTACCGATCATCCAGCAGTTGCGGTCACAGCAACGTACTTTCTTACGTACTTTTTCGGCCTCAGGACTATTCCACAGTTCATCCCAGGTCTGCGTGTTCAGGTTTCCCATAACCTCTTTATCCTTGGTGCCATTACAAGGCATTACGTCTCCATAGGGATCGATAAAAAAGGTGTCAAAACTCATGTCACAAGGCAGCAGGCGCTTCTGACTATAAATATAGTGAATCAGGCCGTGGTTGAAGTAGGCGCGGAACCATTTCTTCGGACTGCCGCTTTGCAGCAGTTCATTCACCAGATTTTCAAAGTTCCTGGCCACCATTGGGCGATCATAGATAAGATTCCGGGTCTCTACAAAATAAAAGCTGTTATGAAGGCTTGCTGTAGCAAACTCCATATCCATTTTGTCAGAAATCTTATACAGCGGCACCAGGTCCGAAGCATTTTTGTCCTGCACAGTCATACCAAAGCCAACGTCTTTCATGCCCATCTTACGAAGCACCTTCAGAGTCTTATATCCTCGCTGATAGCCGTCCTGAAGACCACGAATTTCATTGTTTGTCTGTTCCAAACCCTCAATGGAGATGCGAATCCCGATCTGCGGAAATTCCTTACACAGGTCCACAATACGGTCCGTAAAGAAACCATTTGTGGAAATAACAATACGATCCGATTTCTTATACAATTCCCGGACAATCTCTTTCAAATCCGTACGGATAAAAGGCTCTCCGCCCGTGATATTAGTAAAATACATCCGAGGCAGTTTCCGGATCGTCTCAATGCCGATTTCTTCTTCTGGCTTGGACGGAGCCTTATATCGGTTACACATAGAACAGCGGGCATTGCAGCGATATGTCACAATCAAGGTTCCATTCAGTTTCTTCTTACCGTTATTCTTCTTGGTCATCGTCTTTTTTCCCCTGGCAGCAGTACTTGCTGGCTTTTTCTTCCCTTTATAGATCTGCATCAGTTTTCCTGTATAGGCCTCAATATCATCAAAACGGATATTTCTGCAATTCCGGCTGTAGGTTTCCGTCAATGCTTTATCCGCCCACAGCTTCTGAATTTTCTTTTTCAATGCGTCGGCATTTCCGCTTTCAAACAATTCTCCGGTCTTACCCGCCTCAATCAATTCCGAAATACCGCCGATGTCTGCTCCCAGTACCGGTGTGCCGTACATCTGACTCTCCATCACGGAGAATGGACAATTTTCATACCATTCAGATGGGTAAACCGAAAGCCTTGCTTCCCGGACCAGTGTTTCCAGAACTTTTCCCGTTTGAAAACCTACATTTTGGATATTTGCAATACCGTTGATCTCTTTTTCCAGCGTTCCTGTTCCGGCAAAAATAAACTGTACCCCGGGAAGTTCCCTGCAGACCTTCAGCAGTGTATCGATGCCTTTTTCCTTGGAAAACCGGCCAAAATACAGAATATAATCCTTCTTCTCAGTATTTTTCCATTCTACCCTGTCCACGAAGTTGTGCAGCGTCACAGTCTTCTTGGCAAATAGAGGATTGCTGTCCATCTTAGTTTTCAGGAATTCCGAGCAGCAGATCATCGTATCGATATATTCGTAAACGCCATTCCATTTCCAAAACATCGCCTCTGCTGTACCGACCATACTCTTTGCCATGCTGCCATGAATACACTTTCCCTTTGTGCAGTATAAAAAGCGCCCACCCAAACACTTTTCGCAGTTCTCGCCAGTATTTGGATTGTTGCACATATGATTCGGACACACCAGCTGATAGTCATGTGCCGTAAACACAATCCGGCATTTGTTGCCTTCCCTGCGCCATTTCTGGATTCCCAGGATAATGGACGGCGTAAGCTGGTAATTAAAATTGTTAAGGTGGCATACGTCCGGTTTGAAATCTTCCAGCACAAGACGCAGTTTCTTTTTCGCTTCGGAGGAATAAATCGTCTTCAAGGGATATGTCAGCTTTGCCAGCTTGGAGCCACCGTGAAAATCCATATCCGAGGTATACGCATTCACGGCGTTGGCTACACAGCGGCCTTCGTGCTCCATGCCGAAGTACTGGACTTCATGACCCTGGCTTTTCAAGTAGTTTCCTAATTTGAATATGTAAGTCTCTGACCCGCCGTTAGGATAAAGAAACTTGTTAATCATCAATATCCGCATCTTTTCCTCCTTATTTCAACGCATATTCCGATATAATTCCAAGGTCTGTCCCACCACATTATCCCAACTGTATTTTCTGCAGATATAATCCGCGGCTTGTTCCTTCCGCTTCTGTACTTCCCATTCATTACTACAGGCATATTGCAGTTTCTGCTTTAAATCATCCACATCTGCTTTTTTAAAAACCAATGCCTTGTCCTCTACCACCTCGGTACACTCCGCAATATTGGAAACCACGCAACAGTTTCCATAACTCATTGCTTCCAGCAAGCTCAATGGCATTCCTTCCAAATCAGAAGGCAAACAATAAATATAAGCGTTGCTGTACAGTTCTTCCAGAACCTGTCCCTGTACAAAACCAGTAAAAATAATGCGCTTATCCCCCTTGGCCATCCCCTTCAATTCCCGCATAAATGCGTCTGTATCCGAACTGCCTCCGGCGATCACCAGTTTTTTATTTGTCTTAATTCCCTTGAATGCTTCTATCAAATAAGTAATACCCTTCTCCGGAACCAGCCGCCCGAGGAAAAGAATATATTCATTTTTATCAAGTCCATACTTCTCTTTAATTATCTGAGGGTTGCAAAGAACCGGTCTGTTCACCCCATTCGGGATAAATACCGTCTCCCTTTTGTAGCTATCCATAAAATACTTTTGGACACCTTCAGAAAGGACAATAATCTCATCTGCATATTTTGCAGCAACCCTCTCACCGAATTTGATATACATTCTGGCAAGTCCGCCCCACTTTGCTCTCTGCCAATCGATTCCGTGTATCGTCGCCACACATTTTTTCCCCAACAATTTTGGCAGCCATAGCATAGCACAGGGACCTTCCGCGTGGAAATGAACCACATTATATTTTCCAATGGCTGTATCAATTGCACCCCAAAAAGAGGATGTCATTGCAGCAAGTCCCTTTTGATTAATTGTAAAAACCGTTTTCAGTTTTACCCCTTTGTATTCTTTCAGAATATTTCCGTCAAACTCTTTTCCGCTGACATGATGGCCTGACCGATTATAACAGGTGACAGAACAGCCTTCTTTTACCATCCGGACAGAGAGTTCCTCGACAACAATCTCAATTCCGCCTTCCCTTGATGGAATACGCTTATGCCCCAGCATTGCTATATTCAAGTTATCTTTCATTTTCCGCGCAACTTTCCCCATTCCCAAGCCAAAAGAAAGACAGGCACCAAAAGAAGTTTTACAACCTCACCCGCTCCCTGCTGTGCCCGTCTTTTGCCATCATCGCAAGATACTCACATCCCGCCCTACATCGCTCCATCACTCCGAAGCACTGCCCCTACGGTCCTGCACAAGATCCGCAGATCCAGTCCCATGCTCCACTCCATGATATACTTCTTATCCAGCCGTACTACCTCCTCGAAGTCGGTGATGCCGCTCCGGCCGCTCACCTGCCACATCCCGGTGATCCCAGGCTTGGTAGCCAGGCGGACCCTGTGATGCAGGTCATATTTCCTCCACTCTTCCACAGTCGGCGGCCTGGTGCCCACAAGGCTCATATCACCCTTTAGCACATTCCAGAATTGCGGAAATTCATCCAGCGAAAACCGGCGGATGACCCCCCCGATGCCATGCTCCCCGCCGATAATCCGCGGGTCATGGTCCATCTTAAACATCATACCATCCTTGACCTTGTTCTGTTTCATCAATTCCTGCTTACGCTCCTCCGCATCCATATACATGCTGCGGAATTTGTAAATCCGGAACTTCCTGCCGTTCATCCCTACCCGCTCCTGGGAAAAGAAGATCGGCCCCGGGGACTGGATATAGATAACAGGCGCAATAAATATGTATAATACCGCCGTAATCATGCAGCCGACAACACCCCCTAAGATGTCCAGCAGCCGCTTATACAGAAACTGTTTTGCCGGAGCCATATTGATGCTGCTGCTCAGCACCGTATAGCTTCCCAATCTTTCCACGCTCTGCTTCTGGCCTTCCGATCTCATGGCCCGCAGCAGGCGCAGATGTACCGTCACTCCCATGGCAATCAAATCATCATACAAAGTTTCCGGAAGTTCCACTTCCCTGGGGAGGGAGATAAATACCTCGTCCACCCAATCCTGGCAGACATAGTCCGCCATCGAAGCCGCATCGGCCACTACGGGAATATCTTCAATCCGCATCCCTTCCTGGCAAACCTTTTCCTTGTCTGCTTCCTCCATCAGGGCAATCCCCGCCAGGCGCAGTCCCCTATAATTATTCTGCCGGAAATTCCGGATCAGATCCGGGGCCATCCCGGCAGTTGTCAGAAGCACCATCGTCCTCTCTGTCCTGCCATCCATTCCCCGCCTGGCCAAAGCCTTTTTCCACAGTGTCCTTACCGCCCAGGTCATCAGGACATAGAGGACGCCGGTAACCCCAACCACAATCCGGGAATACTCCAGACTCTCCCTCGTCGAGAACAAGTACAGGATGGCCAGCAGGACAATTATCCCCGCATGCCGCATGGAAGCGGTAAATTCCTGGTAATACCCCCTCTTAAGGACATTTTTAAAGCTGTCATTCACAAATGTCACAAACACCTGCGCAAAACAGAACACAAAAATCATATCCCGATATAACTGGTTATCCAGCGGGAACACGCTTCTGTGCCGGATCATATAGGCCGCAAAATACGCCAGTTGCAGGCTGGCCATATCCAATAAAATGAAATCCAGGTGCTTTGTCCATCCTTTGCTCGACTTGCGATACATATTTTCCTCTCCTTCAACCCCTCTTCTGTCCATCCCCCATACAGATGGGAGGCGCCTGATGACGGGCGTATCTCCCTCTGCCCTGCAGTTGCCGGCGCCTTCCAAAAGCGATACGCCTTCACCGCTGTTTGCATATCCACTGCTTATAAATCTACTGCTGCTTGTAAATCACAGATAAGGTACCGGAACCAATCACATTCACGGATACGATTTTGGTCTCCCAGTCAATACTGGCCGCCGGGAGCACCGCCCAGTGGTTCGTCGCATTATCATAAAATAACACAGACACATGATTCAGTCCCTGTACCAGGTTCGGCACATACAAAGCCACCTCTGTCGTGGCAACCTTCTCTTCCTCGGTAGCTGCATCCCTGACAAGCAATGCACGGGTAGTCCCCAATGCACTATAACCGTCCAGGGCGGCCGAATTCAGCGCCTGTCTTAACGGCTGGCCTGCATTGATGCCGTTGATGGAAGCAACTACATCTTCAGGAAGTCCTGCGGTCGCCGCCTCCCCCTCTGCAAAACTAAGCGCTATGTCGCCAATCACCGCCTGGCCCTTGTCGTTGACGTCAACCGCAACCCCGGCCGACGTTTTGATGCCTGTCACCAGGGTCAGCACATTCCCTATTACGCCGGAGCCATTCAACGCATTCAGCGCGGCTGCAGAAGCCAACGGGGTCGTCGTATCCACAATGGTAGTCGTTGCCCCCGGGCCGCCAACCGTTACCGTGCCACTGCTGGTGGAGCCTCCCCGGCTGCCGCCACCGCCACCGCCGCCGCTCCCGCCTCCCGACGGAACCACAGGTGTGACGATCTCAACATCCGTGTCAGGACTTGGCACCGCATATGCAGTCAGCTGCCCGACCGACAGCACGCCGGCCAGCGTCAGCGCCATCAGACTTTTCTTTCTCATCTCTTTCACCTTCTTTCCTTTTAGGATAAACTATATTCAATAAACAGCCCGTTTTCAGGCTGGTTATTGCCCGTGTGCCCTCTGCCTCTTCGCTCTTCCCTGGCAGGCAGTCCTTTGCCGGCATCCCGTCACCATCAGGATACCTCCCGGTAAAACATCTCCAGAATGATCGGCATCAACGCCTCCTCGTCGGCGTAGAACTCGTCATAAACCCCCGTCTCCACCGTCTTGCCCGGTATGGTATAGAAATCCCCATCCGACAGGCTCTCCGTGTTCAAAGCATCTATGGCAATCTTTAAATACTCCTCTTTCCCCATATCCGTGACCATATGCTTCTCCACCATGCTGAAAATATCGGTCACGATCTGACTGTCCTCCAGGGACTTTTTCTTAAGCGCCGCGAAATATTGAGTAATGTATTGCTGCTGCTGCGCCATACGGGTGATCGCCGAATGACTCTGCGCGGTATCACGGTAACGGACAAAGGCTTCCGCCTGATCACCGTGCAAGGTGACAGACTTTCCCTTGACAAATGCAGGATCTCTTTCCTCCATCCCGTCAATAGGGATCGTCACCGTCACGCCTCCCACCGCATCATTAAGCATGCCGATGACATCGACGTCCGCCGCCAGATAGTGATCCATTTCCAGACCGCCTAGCAGCTTAGACACTGCCTCTGTCATCCGCTCGCAGCTTTCCTCCCGGCCGTCGCCATAGGCATAGGCCAAGGTCAAATGCTGGATATCCGTCCCCAGCGTATTACCGCTTAAGTCAGTCAAGGTGATCTCCGTCATGGTATCCCTGGGGATCATCAGGATCTTCAGGGTGTTGCGCGTGGTGTCCTGGGCAAGCACAAATAAACCGTCTGCCTGCCCGCCCTTCGTGGAAACCGTGTTTTCTGTCATCGGCCCTTGCCGGTCCACGCCCATACATAAAATCGCCTTCACGTAACTGCTGCGGCGGTAAGTCCTGCCGTTATATTCCAAAATCCCGCTTCGGGAATGCCCGTTTCCCTCCGCCTGTATGTATTCCCTGGCTGCAATCTGCGCCTCTGTCTCTTTTTTCTGGCGGTACAGGCCTGCTGTCACCGGAACCATCGCCCCCAGAAAAAGGACGCCCGCCAGGGCCACCGCCCGATACCATCTCTTCCTGTTCCTTTTGCTGCGCTTCATGGCTTTTCCTTTTCGCCGCCATATTCCTGATAGCTGCCGTATCTCTTATACTTCCCATAGTGGCCATATTTCCCATAATAGTTCTTTGCATGAGTATCCACCTTGTTCAGCACCACCCCCAGTATCCGGCAGCCAGATTTCTCAAGCTGGCTTTTCACCTGCTGCTCCAGGCGGTAGCTGATCGCCCCGCTCTCGATCACGATCACCGCCCCGTCGCAGTGGGTAGCCACGATTGCGCCGTCAATCAGATTCGCCATCGGAGGTGTATCGACAATGATATAATCATAATAGCTCCGGAGCGCCTCAAACATCCGTCCGCACAATTCCTCCTCCAGCAATTCTGCCGGGTTCGGCGAATACGGGCCTGCAAAAATCACGCTTAAGTTCTCCACATTTGTCTTATAGACCACATCTTCCAAGGCTTTCTGCCCGCTTAAATACTGCGAAAGCCCTGCCACCTCGCATCCCAGGCGGTATCGTGCCACCAGCACGGATTTGCGGATATCCGCGTCAATCAGCACCGTCTTTTTCCCGATCTGGGCCAACGACTCCGCCAGGGCAAACGAAATATCACTCTTGCCCTCATCCGGGAGCGAACTGGTAAACATAATGGTACGGATGCTGCTGCCACAAAACTGGATGTTGGTGCGCAAGGTTTTAATTGCTTCCTTATAATTGTAATCATCCGGCATCTCCCGCCTCAATTCGACTGTTTCACTGTCCATTTTCCCCTCCGTTTTTACAAGGCCCCTGCGGTATGTTACCGTTTCTTCTGTTTCCCCCATGGATACCACCTTTTCTCTTGCCGGTATTTTTCTTTGGCTTTGCTTTCCTCATCCCGTTCCGGCACCGATGCCAGGACCGTGAGTTCCAGATACTTAGATACATCCTCGTCCGTACGGATGGTATCGTTAAGAATTACTTCAAGAAAGGTAAGGCCGCAAACCAGCGCCGCTCCCGCCAGGGCTCCTATTATAGCATTCTTCTTATTATCGGGACTTACCGGGACTGGTACGGCCTCTCCGTCCTCAATCATCTTCGGCGGCACCATTTCCATAATGTCCCCGATATAGTCCGATGCCGTGTACGCCACCTCATCCACCATCAGCTTTGCCAGCTTTGGGTCAGGGTCCTGTACGGTAACGGTAAGAATCCTGCTCTCCGTCGGGTTGTCAATACTCAGCTTCCTCCGAAGTTCCCGGTAGCTTATCTGGAGTCCCAGAGAATCAATCACCTTCTCCAGAACCGGGCGGCTGGTCATGATAATCCGGTAATCCTTCGTCAGCTGACTTCCGATCTGGAGATCCGCCAGCGAAGTCAAGGTCGTCTCCTTGGAGAGCACATACAGCATCGCCGTTGACGTATACTGCGGGGTCAGGATCAGCTTGCTATAGGCACCGGCCGCGCAGCCGCCGATGGCCGCCGCCAGCAGAAGCAGCCACAGCCGCCTTTTCAGCGCCCGCAGCAGTTCCAATAAATCAATCTCATCATTGTCCTTTACCGTGTTGTTGCGTTCCATTCGCTCCATCTTATTTTCCCTAATCCATTCCTTCGTCTCTTATCATATGAAGGGCATTTTTTCTGGTCATTGCCTCCACCAGTTCCTCCCTCACATTCTTTTCCAGCCAGCGCATGGCTTTTGCCGTATCCGGAGGCCGATAGTCTGTCCGGTGCATATCTGTCCCCAGCAGCTGAATCCGCCCTTCACACACCTGCCTGCGGCACCAGCGCACTCTTGGACTTAGACAGGAGCCTTGCAGGCTGCCATAATTCATCTGAAAGACACAACCCATTTCAGCCAGCCCTTCCAGGCGCTCATCCTGGCGCAGGCATCCATAACGTTCCACATGTGCCAGTACCGGCAAAAAACCAGCCAAAGACAACGCCCGGATTCCGCCAAGCAGCCGGCTATAACCATCTCCTGTCTCAAATTCCACCAGCACATAGCGGCTGCCTGCCATCGTACATGCTTTCCCTTCCCTCAGTTTCTGAGGCAGTTCCTCATGATAACGGGTTTCCTGCCCCAGATACAGTTCAAAATCCGGGTGCTCCTTTTGTATCTCCTGCCTGGCCAGTTCTGTCAGTTCCGCCAGCTTTTCTATCCCTGCCCCGCCGTTTCCCCTTGATCCATGCGGCGTTGCAATCACTGCGCCAAATCCCTGAGATATAGAAAAACGGAGCAGTCGACTGGTCTCTGCGAAGTCTCTGGCACCGTCGTCTACTCCCGGAAGAATATGGGCATGGACATCTATCATGCTTCCTGATTTCTTTTGCTGTGTCTGTCTCACTTATCCTGAACCTTTTTGTGATATTTTCAATCTTTTTACCCGTTTTCTCTATATTGCAAAACCATTATACCCCCCCCCGAAGCTTTTTTGTCAACCTTTCCCAATACAAAATTTTATATTTATTTTATACTTATAAAGAATTTCCAGTAAAATACTTCCATTTGTCTATATTGCAATTATACCAGGGGCAATCACACAAAAAGCTTTATTACTAATTGCTGAATCCGGGAATAGAAAAAACAAATTTTATCTATTTTTGAACACTTACAGACACTTCCTTTTTCTCTGCTCAAGGATAATTTCTACCTGTCTTTCATGCTTTTCATACCCGGTCTGTAATTCTGCCCTGCGTAAAGCGATATACTCCACCGTAGAAATAAACCCATACTCATTGAATTGTGGCTCGGTATTCGCATCGCAGAGCCGCATTTTTCAAGATACCGCTGTACTGACTGCCTTATCCAGTATTCCACATAAGTCATAAACCGCACATTTGCAGACGTTTCATAATACTGTACCGCTTGCCACAATCCAAAATAAGATTCTTGCAATAAGTCCTCCATAGGTTCATAGGCGGCAAATGACTTTATGAATTTCTTAATCAACGGCAGATTGTTTTCATACAGTAATTGCATATAATCCGTTACTTTTTTAATAAGGAGCTTCCTGCTTGCTCCGTCAAATTCTGGATTGAGATGAGGCTTTAGCATTTGCTTGGAGATATGCTCATCATTCCAAAATTCACCCTCCGTTTTTTTGTAAAGGAGTGGTTTTTCTAAAACAGTTTCGACACTCTTTAACATTACTTCTCCTTTCTGTGAGCAAAAGAAAAAGCCGATATCCTTTTTCCAGCTCATCCCGCATTTACAATGCTGCAAGCCGATAAACTGCTGTTTCATTTTCCTGTCGCAGACAGGGTCAGCTTCTGCCTTTTGCTCCCGTTCCCATCCCTTCTGCCTGCCGTACCCGGCGAACATCCGGGGATTGGAGAAATAGTTCCAGCCGGTGACGCACTGGTTCATTATCTCGTTGATTTCCCGGATTTCCCATTGTTTCGGCTCGTCAAAGGCGTGGTTCAGGGTTTCTTTGTAAAGCTGCTTGGAGCAGACGGTATCGCCGGGGTAGCTGTCAAGGAAAGCCTG
>CAMSTY010000030.1 GCA_947063875.1 uncultured bacterium | reverse complement strand
CAAGAATTTTTACTTTCTTTTCGGCAATGAAAAATGAGTCTTCTTCAATCTTCCAAACCTTACCCAGAAAATCCGCATCAACAGCAGCAGCGATATCCGGCTCCAGTACCTGCCATTTACCTGCTGTATTTTCCTGAACTCCATCCGTGTTCCCATCAACCTCTTTTGACGGCGCATCATTCAATTCCTCTAATAATGCTTCGTCTGTCTGGTTTTCTTCTGTCTTTGCAATAGGACCGGAACCGCATCCTGTAACCATTGTATTCAATATACAGACAGCACCAAATAATATCATCACTTTTTTTAGTTTCATAAATACCTCCTTGTTATCATAAAAATAATAGATATTATAGTTTGTCTAAATCATTTAAACAACCAATTTGTTGTGAAATGCTTCTTAAGTGTAGCAGACTTTCTTACACCTCTGATAAGAGTTGTAAAGTGTTGATGTGGATTATTTCTGATTTTTTCAAGGCACTCATTGATAATCAGCTTTTGCACTCTGTCCTTAAAGGTTTTATCAGTGTCTTTACTGAAATGTACCTTGACGGTGTAAGTGGTGTTCCCCAACTTTCGCTTGAAACTGTGGGGCTGTTGCTCGTTTTTGGTTTCTGCCATATTCTCTGCTCCTTTACATAAAAATAGAGCGCATAGACTGGTTTCTATACGCTCTGACGCTGTGTTATATTACTTATTCAGTTGTGATTGTGGTAATGGTTGTTTCGGCAAACTGAAATCAGCTTACTTCTCTTTATTCTTGTATGTTCTGTAACCTGCCAGACAAGCCAAAGCAATCACCATAGGAATTGCTGCATATCCAGCATTTGCTGTTCCGTTGGATGTTAGAACATAGACAGCACCAACAAATGTCAGAAGGATAAAGATGATTGATAATATCAGCAATATCTTTTTCATACAGTCACACTCCTCTTTTTACTCCATTCCTATTGGGTAATTGCCCCACAAACAGGAATTGTAATTTAATCCTCCGAATTGGGGGATTAATTTTCCTCACCATAGGGCAGTATCAGCCAATCACCCGTTTCGGTCACACGATAAAACTTGTTGCTTTCAATGTCTATCTTAATAACTGGAATAATGCCACTATCTAATACTGTTCCATCAATATAATAATGACTTTCTCCGTCATAATAAATGTCATGGAAATTCGGATCTCCTGAAATCACTCCTGTGCCTATGTGTCCAGCAACAATGTTCATATAAAATTTTCCTGTTTGAGTAGGGTATTTTTCTGTGAAAGTATAGTCATCCGTTCCCCATTCCCATAAATCACCGGCTTCTTCATCAACAAAAATTTTGAGTTGGTATTCTGTTGTGAATCTTTGGTTGGTAAAATGGTCCTCAGTTCCGGACAATCCTGGCCTCAGGAAAATCCACACAAAACTTCCAAAACTCTTCCTCTGTCATCTCATCTGACATTTCTCTATAAAATTCATAATCGGTTTTATACAAAAAATCGATAATCTTCGCTTTTACCTCTGAAGATTCTAACATTTTATCATAATCTGCTCTCATTCCTACCACCTTCCATGAAATAATATAGCAATTATAGTCATTTTTTAAACTATAGTCAAGTATAAAACTATATTATATGCTTATTCTAAATGAGAAGGAGGCATTGGAACATGATAAGTTATCAACCATTCTGGAGTACATTAAAAAATTCTCCAGAAACGACTTACACTTTGATAACCAAACATCACATATCCAGCGCCACCATTGATAAGTTGCGAAAAAACAAACCCATGAATACTACTACGCTAAATGATCTCTGCCGCATTTTGAACTGCAAGCTTGAAGATATTGCCCAATACATCCCATCCGAATCCGATCAGCCTCTATAAGATTCTGGAAATGGATTTGCTGGTTTTTCCTCTTCGGCGCCTTTCTCTGATATCGTTTCCTTTGTAAGACTGGCACATTACAGAACACGGGGATGTGAGTGGCGGGACTGTATAGCGGCGGCCTCGCATTCTTATATGTTGCCGGCCATCCGTTGAGGCATCAATGATTGGCACATACTCACAGGTTTAAAGCTATATCCCCCCCGAAGGCTTTCTTAAAACACGCCCTGTGAAGGTAACTAAAGCACTAATCACTACTATTTCTTTCAAGCTTCCAACGCCTCATTCAGTTTTTCTGTTCCTTCTGCGACAAATCGCCCGCCCTGGATTACGAAACGTTTTGTTTTGTCCGGCAGAACCGCACAGATGTCCCCCAGTTCCGAGTAAGGAACCGTAATATCCAGATGGCATCCGAAATATGCCCTGGAGACATCCTCCTTCCTCAAAGCAGACAATTCATTTTCTTTTGCAATCATCTCTCTTCCGTCCGGATTATACATGGGGGAATCCTCGCTCCAGCTATAACAAGTATCTCCTACGGCAAAATGCGGCCCCATCTTTTCCGCAATCAAAATCGGCAGTTTTTCCCCGATCTGAAAGCGTTCCGCCATGGCATAGGCAGCAGTATTGGTTCCAATGGCAAACTCTCCCATCGGCAGGGTGTCATGGTTTTTCAGGATTTCCTGCCGGATCAGCTTTTTTCCTTCCTCCGGATCTGCAAAATTATCGCAGGAATACTGAACCACCATACCATCCTTGAAATGGAGCCGAAGATTTTTAAATTGAATATTTCCTAAATATACCTTATTTACATGTAATAGTCCCTCTGTGCCCGCAAGCCTTGGTGAGGTAAATACTTCTCCTAACGGAATATTGACATCTGCCACACAATTTTCAAAATTCGTTTCTTTTTCCACATCCTGTATCGGATGCAGGGCAACCTTCAGGCTGGTATCATTTCCCATTCCTCCGGTCACCTGCACATATTCGGCCTGCTCCAACACTTGTATGATCTTCTGTTGAATCCCCTGGTACAGCTCATAATCCAACGTATTGATGCGGATCGTCTCAGCAAAAACCTCCTCAAAGTCCGGCCCAATCTGGGGAACCGGAAACGCGATGATGGTAAAGCTTGTCTCATCTCCCGGGATATACTGATTTACTATAGGCATGGACTCATTCGCGTATGTGGTAAGCAGCTTTTCCTGCTGCCTGGTCAGCGCCCACGCTGTTTTCTTATTTACCGGTTCAAACTGTGTCTCCCCAAATGTCTCCACCACCGCAGGTCCGGCATATACGGCCGCCTCTTTTTTGCACGCCTCATAAGCGGTCCTAAGCACTGCCAGTTTCCGCTCTTTAAACGCTTTATCCAGATAAAGCGCCTGATCGTAGCGATGATCGTAATCGTACTGACGGTTTGGAGAAGCGCCGTGATAACCCACCTTTCTGTTTGGCGTCTGGGTCACTGACCAGACTGCCGCCCGATACACAATGGATTCCAGGCCCATTTTGCGAAACTGAAGAATCGCCGCACGGATAAGCCGTTCAAATCCCAGTTCATATCGGATACCCACGGTCTTCTTTTTTGACAGGTCCCGCCCCATCACCTCAAATCCTTTTCGGTAGCCTTCCGTGTAGACGGATGCCATCTTCTCAATGGTTTCTTCCGGCAGGGAATTGAGAAAAGCGGCTGTCTTTTGCTCCGTCTCCGATATATATTCCCCAAAACGATACAGATAGCGGAGATCTGACAAATCACTTTCCATAATAATATCCCTGGCAAAAGACAAGGCCGGGTCCAGCTGTTCCCGGATTCGGTAAGGCAATGTCACATCCGTATAGTCGCTGTTAAACCAGTACAGCACCGACGCCACGCTCTTTCGCTCCGGAACCTCTTCTTCAAACATATTATATATTTCAATCAATGTTTCACAAAGAATCGTAATGTCTTCCAGGCGGCATTCATAAGCAAATATAATGCAGCCCCGAAGCTGTACATAAAACGAAGACAAAAGCGGCCCCAGTCCCTCCCCCAAAACCCGCACCGCATAATCCGGATTCGCATAGCTTTCTCCATAATTTTCCGGCAGGATATCTTTGTACAGGGTATGGTTCCATCCGGCCAGTTCCTCTAGGGAAAGCCCGTCAAGCTCTTCCCTTAGCTGCATCCTGGCCAGTTCTTCTATCATTTCCATAAATCTTGCCATCCGAACAAAGTAAGAACGGAAGGGTTCGGCAATCCGGCCTTCTTCCCGGATGATTTCTGAAATCCGTTCCATGGCCAGATCATAGCGTTCCTGAATGCGGGTATTTTCTTCCATCCATAATTCCTGATATTTCATGTTTCTCCCTCTCCTTCCATGGCGGAAACTCATTTGCCAATCACACCGGCAACCACCACGCAAATCCACAAGATCACCAATATGCCGGCGGTCCACATTCCAATCTTCGCCAGCAGATAATTCTTTTCTTTTTCCAGCAGCGACAATCCTCCATAAGCCAGGGCCACAACGGCAAATAGCAGGCTGCTCACTCCCCAGGCCGCAATATTAAGTCCGCCCTGGCCCTGCTGCTGCACGCTGAGAGTAAAGCTGACCACACAAAAAGCCAGGGAAATCAACGCCAGCGGCAGGCAAATGCGGCTTCTCTTTGCAAATGGCTTTCTGATATAAGAGATTTTATATCTCTGCTTTCTCATGCATTCTCCTCCTTATCCGAAACCACTGCACAATACAGTAAAAGAGATAACCCAGCACGCCCCCTATTGTGTTGAGCAGCAAATCATCCACATCAAAACTCCCGACCTTAAATAAAAGCTGTACCGTCTCAATACAAAGACTCAATCCAAAACACAGCCAGGTGGCGTTGTACCACTTCTTCCCTCTCCGGCTGACTACCGGAAGAAAAAAACCGCAGGGCATAAACGCCACCATATTTCCCACTACATTCAGCAGGAACGCTTCCATTCCCAGCTGATGCCTATATTGATAGAACCGTTTGATCTCCTTAAACAGTTCCAGATTATATGCGTATTCCCGTTGTGCCGGGTCTCTCCCGAAGGACTCGGCAAAAAACATAAAATAAACCAGCAGCGCCAGGTAGGCCACAAACAGCACCCATCCAAATTTCTGATTCCTGGTCGTATTTCTTATCATCGCTCTTCCTCTCGATCTGCAACATATGCCTTCCCAAAAGCCAATACTCCCTAATCATAGCAGCAGCAAAAGGAGGCAGTCCCCTCCTCACGGATAAAAGAACTGCCTGCCCTCTCCCCAATCCCTAAAACAGAATCTCCGCCTTCCTCTTCAAAAGGATACTTCCGCTGACAATCGACACCACTCCGACCGCTACGCCCGCTACCAGAATCACGATCCCTGCGGCGATGCTGCACGCGCCAGTATTTCTCATGGTTTTATATATTCGTTCCATAAAATGCCCTCTCCTTGCTTACTTCGCTCCATACTGTTCATAGTATGAATCAATTGCGGCTTTCAAATTCTCATCAATTATAATTTTTCCTTTGTAGGGACGGTTATAGAGATGCTCCACCACTTCAGCCATAGTCACAATCGCCGTGGTTTTAAATCCGTACTTTTCCTCCATCTCCCGAAGCGCCGACTGGCTTCCTTTCCCCCGCTCCATCCGGTCTACGGACACCACCAGGCCCAATACACGGACATCGCCCTGGGCGCGGATAATGGGCAGGGTTTCCTCGATGGATGTCCCTGCCGTCGTGACATCCTCGATAATCACCGCCCGGTCCCCATCCTGCAAAGGACTCCCCAGAAGAATCCCTTTATCCCCATGATCTTTGACTTCCTTACGGTTGGAGCAGTAGCGGATATCCGCCTGATACAGTTCACTGATTGCCATGGTCGCCGCCACTGTCAGCGGAATCCCTTTGTAGGCCGGTCCGAACAGTACGTCAAAATCTGTCCCGAAGCTTCCTTGTATGGCCCTGGCATAGTATTCACCCAGCTGACGCAGCTGGCTCCCGGTACGGTAAAAGCCGGTATTGATAAAAAATGGGGTCTTCCGCCCGCTTTTGGTAATAAAATCCCCAAACCGCAGCACTTCGCTGTCAATCATAAACTCGATAAACTTCTTCTTGTATTCTTCCATAACTATCCTGCATTCTCCTTGTTTATCTCACGCATCCAATCAGTTCTCTGATATCAGAAACCTGGTTCTGACGCATATACTGTTCAATCCCTTCCGCAATCTCCACCGTGGCGCATGGATTAAAGAAATTGGCCGTACCCACGGACACCGCCGTTGCTCCCGCCATGATAAACTCCAGTGCATCCTCGGCAGTAGCAACCCCTCCCATACCGATAATGGGAATCTTCACCGCGCAGGCAGCCTGATACACCATACGCAGGGCAACCGGCTTGATCGCCGGTCCGGACATCCCTCCGGTCTTGTTCGCAAGAACAAATGTTCTTTTTTGAATATCAATCTTCATGCCGGTCAAAGTATTGATCAGCGAGATCACATCCGCGCCTCCGGCCTCTGCCGCCCGTGCCATCTCGGCAATATCCGTTACATTGGGACTTAGCTTCATGATTACCGGCTGTTTTGCCCGCCGCTTTACTGCCTGGGTGATCGCTTCCACTGCCCGGGCATCCTGGCCAAAGGCAATCCCGCCTTCCTTCACATTGGGGCAGGAAATATTAATCTCCAGGAGATCTACCGGCTCCTCTCTCAGCCGTTCCACCACTTCCAGGTAATCCTCCGTGGTCTTTCCGCAGACATTGACGACAATCCTCGTATCGTACTGCCGCAGAAAAGGAATATCCCTCCCGGCAAATACATCTATGCCGGGATTCTGCAGGCCAATGGCATTCAGCATGCCGCCGTATACCTCCGCAATCCGCGGCGTCGGGTTGCCCGGCCAGGGCACGTTGGCAACCCCTTTCGTCACCACGGCCCCCAGACGGTTCAGATCTACAAATTCACCGTATTCCGCGCCGCTCCCAAATGTGCCGGATGCCGTCATAACCGGATTCTTCAGTTCCACACCTGCCAGCGTTACCTTTGTATTGATCACAGTTCCACCTCCTGCGCTGCAAAAACCGGTCCGTCCTTGCAGATCCGTTTGTTATGCACATGAGAATGGCTGTCAACCTCCTTTGACTGGCAAACGCACGCCAGGCAGGCGCCAATCCCGCAGGCCATCCGTTCCTCCAAAGACAGCCAGCACTCTATGCCGTGTTCCATAGCGTAATTTTTCAACGCCCGCAGCATGGGCGTCGGCCCGCAGGCGTAAATCACATCTGCCTGCAATCCGTTTTCCCGGATGGCATCCAATACATTGCCGCGGGTCCCGGCGCTGCCGTCCTCCGTGGCCAGCGCCACGCTGCCGTATGCCTCAAACTCTTCGTTTAAAAACAGCCGATCCCGGTATCCCAGAACCATCTGCTTCTGGCATTTCAGCTCCTTTGCCAGCTGCAGCATCGGCGGTATCCCGATTCCGCCGCCAATCAGAAATGCCTTTCTTTTGCCATCCGAATCCAGGGGAAATCCGTTCCCCAGCGGCCCCATAACCGTGACCATATCTCCTGCCCGATAGTGGGAGAATTCCTCCGTCCCGGCCCCTGCTATCCGGTAGACTATCCGCAGGCTGCCCTTTTCTCTGTCAATCTCACAGATACTGATCGGCCTGGGCAGAAGGCGGCTGGCATCCCGGGTATAAAGGGAGAGAAACTGGCCCGGCCTGGCCTCTGCGGCAATCTCTCCCGCCTGAATCCACATGCTGTATATACCGTCTGCCAGACTCTCCTGCGCGGTCACCTTTGCCAGACATCTGGCCTTTTGCACTTTTCCTGTATTATCCATGGCGTCCTCCCTGCCGGCCTTCCTATAAAACGCTGCTGATGTCTGCTGCCATATCGATCACTGCCTGCCGCGATGCCTCTGCAAAATGCTCCGGCCCGAATTTTGCGTATTTCTCCTGCTTATAGGCGGCGATGATCCCCCGGGAGGAATTGACAATGGCCCCGAACCCGTCTTCGTTAAAGCAGGGTTTTAAATCCAGGGCCGTGGCCCCCTGCGCTCCGTAACCAGGTACCAGAAAGTAAGTGTTCGGCATTTGCTTTCTCAGCACTGCGCTCATTTCCGGATAAGTCGCACCGACTACCGCGCCTACATTGCTGTACGCGCCGTCCATGCAATCCCGTCCCCACTCTACCACCTTGTCCGCCACATGTTCATACAAAGGCTTTCCCTCAACCAGCCGGTCCTGAAACTCCCCGCTGGAAGGATTGGATGTCTTCACCAGCACAAATATCCCCTTGTCCTGTTCCTTACAAACATCCACAAACGGCTTTACCCCGTCAGTCCCCAGATACGGGTTCACGGTCAGGAAATCGGTGCCAAACGCCGTACATACGGAATCCCCCACCTTCACCTTCCCCAGATGAGCCGTGGCATAGGCGGCTGAGGTGGACCCGATATCCCCCCGCTTGGCATCGCCGATCACCAGCAATCCCTTCTCCTGGCAGTAGCGTACTGTCTTCTCATATATCTTCAAACCTTCTATTCCAAACTGCTCATACATTGCAATCTGCGGCTTCACACAGGGAACCAGATCCCAGGTATGATCCACAATCTCCCGGTTATAATTCCAGATTGCGTCGGCGGCGCCCGCAAGGTTCTCTCCAAATTCCCGGAAAGATGCCTTAAGAATATGCTCCGGAATATAGCTCAACATAGGGTCCAATCCGATGCAGACAGGAGCCTTTGTTTTTTGTATCTTCTGAATCAACTGTTGAATCATGGAATCCTCCTTAAATTTTTTTTCATTTTAGCATATCACAGATGGAGTTTCAAGAATAAGTAAGAGAAGTTTGGGTTACATGGTTGTTATTTTTCTGTTACGGTGGTAAGATAAAGACAATTTCCGATAAATAAAAACACAACGAAAGGACTTTCTGACATGAAATATTTAAAGCAGCTTGCTGTAATTCTTGGGATCACGCTAATCGGAGAATGGCTCAACTATCTGCTGCCGTTTCCGGTTCCGGCGGGGGTTTACGGTCTGTTCCTGATGCTTTTGCTGCTCTGCTGCGGCATTCTCCGGCTGGAGCAGGTGGAGGGCGCCGGAAATCTGTTCCTCGATATTATGTCCATCATGTTCGTCCCCTCAGCTGTCGGGCTGATGGACAGCTACCGGCAAATACAGTCCGTCCTGATACCGGTCGTCTGCATTAGTGTGATTTCCACCATTGTCGTTATGATCGCTACCGGGAAAGCGGCAGAATTTATGATAACCCGGCAAGACAAGAGCAGAAAGGAGAATCAGCAATCATGAATTTTCCTCAGGAATCTTTATATTTTTGCACTGTGCTCAGCCTTTTCACCTTCTGGCTCGGCACCTGGCTGAAGCAAAAAACCGGTTGGGCAGTCCTCAATCCGATTCTGGTTTCCATCCTGCTGACCATTGCTGTTTTAAAGTTTCTGCACATTGAATACGCCACATACGAAGAAGGCGCCAGATATATCAGTTACCTTCTGACTCCCACCACGGTTTGTCTGGCCATTCCGCTTTACAAGCAGCTCGCCCTGCTCCGTCAGAATCTCGCTGCTGTAATCATCGGCATCTTTTCCGGCGTAATCGCCAGTGCCGGAAGCATCTTTGTTCTGTGCCTTTTATTTGGCCTGGATCATACTTATTATGTGACCCTGCTTCCCAAATCCATCACCACTGCCATCGCCATGGGTGTCAGCGAAGAGGCCGGAGGAATTGTGACCGTCACTATAATCTGCATCATCATCACCGGGACATTGGGCAATATCATCGGAGAAAGCATTTTTAAATGGACTCATCTGAAACACCCGATTGCCCGCGGCCTGGCTCTGGGAACCTCGGCCCACGCCGTCGGCACAGCCAAAGCGATGGAACTAGGGGAGGTGGAGGGCGCCATGAGCAGCCTTGCCGTAGCCGTAGCCGGACTAATGACCGTTATCGTCGTGCCCCTGGTGGCCGGACTGATCTGAGAATGGAGAACTTTATGAATATCTGCCGTTATGCCACGCTTTCCAAAAACCTGCAGACGTCTGTCTGCCAGATGACTGCAGGCTGCCGGTTGCATGATCAATCTTCTTTATCCTATCCTCTTTCACCAAAAGAGGGCGCTGACTGCCATTATCTGGCCGCCAACGACCTGGGAGAGCTCTGCGCGGTTCTGGCGGTAATTCCCCTGGATTCCAATACTGCGGAGATTTCTGCATTCACCCGGCCCGACCAGCGCAAAAAAGGCTGTTTTTCCCGGCTGCTGGCTCTGGCGCTGAACGATTATGAGGACTTTGATTTCCTGTTTGCGTTTTCTCCCCGCTGCAAGGATACCCTGGCAACGCTGGATGCCCTGGATGCGGAATTCTCTCATGAAGAGCATCAGATGGAATTTCTCCTTGACAGGAAGCAGCTGCCGGACATATCCTCTCCCTCCCATGCCGGATTCACCCTGACCGTTCCGGAAAATATCCTTTCCCCCGGCGCTCAATGGCTTCTGGTCCAGGAGGCAAAGCTGTCTTCCCCCATCGGTTCCTGCCTCACCTCGCCGGTTTCTCCGGACTGCCTCTGCCTTCATCAGGTCAGGATCACCCCCTCGCTGCGCGGGCAGGGACTGGGGCGCTTACTGATCCGCCAGCTGCTTTGGCAGCTTGGGCAGACCGATATTTCGCGGGTGGTTTTACATGTCTCCGGCGACAATATCCCTGCCCTCTCCCTCTATAAAAAAACAGGATTCCGGATCACCGAAACCCTGTCTTATTATTATTACTGACAAGAAAGACTTCCTCCCTGGCCGCCTGCTACTTCTCTTTTCTGCTCTGTGCCTCTATGCTTTTGCGAATGATCAGCATATGGCGGTCTGTCTTTGCGATCACTTCCGCGCATTTACGAAGTTCCTCCCCAATCTCCTCTGCCGCTGTCCCGATGTCTTTCTTATACTTCAGCTGATGATCCAGGCTGGCCCAGAAATCCATGGCGATCGTACGGATCTGCACTTCCACCCGGAGATCCTTCTTGCGGTCCGAAAAGAACACCGGAACTTCCACAATCAGATGATAACTGCGATAGCCGTTCGGCTTCGGGTGTTCAATGTAATCCTTTACCGCAATGACCCGGATATCATCCTGCCTCACCAGCATCCGCGCCACGGTATAGATATCATCCACAAAGGAACAGATCACCCGGATCCCCGCCACATCATCCAGGTGATTGATCATGGAGTCCAGAGTAATCGGCAGATTCCTGCGGTGCAGCTTTTCCACAATACTCAGCGGCTTCTTTACCCGCGATTTAATCATCTCAATCGGATTGCGCTGGTTTCTGATCGACAGCTCGTCGTTCAGCACTTCCAGCTTGGTCTTAACTTCCCGGATCGCACAGGAATACATCATAATCGCTTCCTGAAATTCCTTGGCCTGATGCAGAAGGTCTTCCGGCACCTGCACCAGATCCGGAACGCTGACCACCGACTGCTGCAATTCACTGTTGGGGTTCATGCTCATATTCATAGGTATCTTCCCTCCGTTCAGACGATCCGTCTCGCAATCAACAAAATCCGTCCGTTTCTCAAAGTATACTCACAAGTCACCATAGCCAGCAGTTCATCCTCCTCTTGGAGTTCCACTCCGGTATCGTAAAACCCCTCCTGTTTGACCCGCTCCCAGGCTTTCCCGAAATCTTCTCCCTCTCTGGGAAACAGAAGCTGCTGCCAGATGCTTTGATCTCCGGATGCGCTCAGCTTGATCACGGCAGCAACCTCATAACTCCCTGCTTCCTCCATGGTGTCAAACTGAACATAGGGATGCTCTTCAAAAAATTCCTGTTCCGTATAATTCTGAAGCGCTGCAAACATGGAACCGTTCTTCATATGATGTCCGCTAATCAGCAAACTGGTCCTCGGCTCCTCGTACCGGCAGACCTCGGACAGGTACGGGGTCCCGTAACTGCTCTTATTCTTATAAAAATCCCGATGAAGATAATAGTCCACCCGATCCGGGCTCTGCATCACCGGGTAATCAATATTTGTCCCCTGAATCCGAATCCAGCCAATCATATCCGAGTTCTCCGCCTTCATCGACTGGTAAACCTGAAACCGCTCCTGCGCCAGGCGCTCCCACTGCTCTCTCCACTCCTGCGGAGAAACTCGCTGCTTTTTGGCCGCCTCGCCCTCCCCCGGCTCTACCCCAGGCTCCTGCTGCATAACTGCCTGCTGTGCTTCCATTGCAAATCTGCTATTCAGCTGATCAAACGTCTCCTGCTGCCTGCTGGTCTCAATATAGTCCCGGATCAACATATATCCGCTGGCCAAAAACACTGCCACGCAAACCCCCAGCATGATCCGCAGCATGAGGACCCGATTCCCCTTTTTCTTCTCCATCTGTCAAACTTCTCTTTCTTTTTACTTATTTCTACTTTTAATGATACCTCGTTCTTCTGCCAGATGCAAGTAAAAAATCTCGCAGAAGGTCTTTTCCTTTTCCCATAAATGTGATATCCTTTCCTGGTATGGCATTGCAAATCCATAAAAGCAATGCAGCACGAATAGGAGGTGTTTCACATGAGCGAAGCAAGTGCAAATTGTACCCATGACTGCAGTTCCTGCGGGGAAAACTGCAGCAGCCGCACCGCGGACCGCACCAGCTTTCTTGAACCGTTAAATCCAGCCAGTTCGGTAAGCAAAGTAATTGGGATCGTCAGCGGCAAGGGCGGCGTCGGAAAATCCCTGGTAACTTCCCTGCTGGCCGTCAAGATGAATGCCAAGGGCAAACACACTGCCATCCTGGACGCTGACATCACCGGCCCCTCCATCCCCAAATCTTTCGGCCTGGGCACGGATGGCATCAGCGTCACTCCCGACGGACTGATGGTCCCGGCCACCACGGCTACCGGTATTGATATTATGTCAGCCAATCTGTTGCTGGACCATGACACGGATCCGGTCATCTGGAGAGGCCCGGTCATCGCCGGCGCTGTCAAGCAGTTCTGGCAGGAGGCCCTGTGGGAAAATGTAGATTATATGTTTGTGGATATGCCGCCCGGAACCGGCGATGTCCCCCTGACCGTATTCCAGTCTCTGCCGGTAGACGGAATCATCATCGTAACCTCTCCTCAGGAACTGGTTTCCATGATTGTCTCCAAGGCTGTCCACATGGCAAAGAAGATGGATATTCCGATCATCGGCCTGGTAGAAAACATGAGTTATCTGGAATGTCCGGATTGCGGCAAACGGATTTCCGTCTTTGGCGAGAGCCATATTGATGAAATTGCCAAAGAGTTTGACCTCCCGGTTCTTGCCAAGCTTCCCATCACCCCGGCTATTGCCGAACATGTCGATGCCGGAACCATTGAATACCTGGATGAAGCCTGGATGGATACCGCCGCAGAGAAGCTGCTTTCCTTATAATATGGATAATGCGGCAAATCCGGTCAAAGGCGTCACTGGCGCCTTGACCGGGTGTTCTGTCCTAAACTGCCTTTTCCCGTTCCGTCACAAACATCTCCTCCAGCAGCAGCCAGTTCGCCCTGAAAAACCGCATCAGCTGCCAATAGCCCACTCCGCTTAATCCATATTCTTTTACCAAATCAAATTTCGCCTTCAGGCTTCTCACATCCTCAAACCATACTTCATGCTGGATTCCATACTGCCAGTACCGAAAATACGGGGACATCGCCGTCTCATCAAAGCGAATCTCCACACCATGGTCGATCGCCAGCCGGATTGCTTCCAGGGTGCCAATGGTGGTCGCCTGAGTCGTGCCCCGTACATAGGGAAGCGGCCAGTCATATCCGTAATTGGGGATTCCCATGCTGATCTTTTCCGCCGGAATTTCCGATATTGCATACTCCACTACCCGGCGTACCATATTGAGAGGGGCAACGGCCATGGGCGGCCCATAGGTATACCCCCACTCATAACTCATCAGCATCACCCGGTTCGCCGCCGCCCCCAACAGCCGGTAATCGATCCCTTCATACAAAAGCCCCGGCTGATCCCGCGTAGTCTTAGGCGCCAGCGCCACGCTGACCGGATAATCAAACAGATTCATCACCTGGGTGGCAAATTCCACGAAAGAGGCAAATGCTTCCCGATCCTCCGACTGCACATATTCAAAGTCAATATCCAAGCCTCCGTATCCCTTCTGCTGCATCACGTTTCCCAGCGTCCACAGAAGCTTCCGCTGCAAAGTACGGTTTTGCACCAGAATCGTCACCAGATTATTGTTAAAACGGCCGTCATTTCCAAGAGGCGTCAATGTCAGCACAGGACGCACATTCTTCTGGCAGGCCTCCGCTATCATCCAATCCTCATTGCGGGACGGCGGTATCAGTTCCCCCTCCGCTGTAAATCCATAGGAAAATATGTAAATCGCCGTCAACCCCGGCAGTGTTTCCTCCAATACTTCGTTTTGTATATACGGGTAAGCATATCCGCTGACATAAAGAGGGGTTCGATTCCTTCGTTCCCTGCCGTCTCTCAACTGATAGCAGCCATCACTTGTATATTTTCCCGAATATTCTCCGACAAAAAGTGCCTGGCCAACGGCCAGGCGATACGGATATTCAATCTGGTTATCATAAATCAAAGCATCCACCGGAATCCCCATCTGAGAGGCGATCCCATCTACGTTGTCCCCTTCTTTTACAACATATATCTGCATCTTCCACCACTTTTGCACACCTCTTTGTCTCAATATATGCAGGCTTCCGATACACATTCCTGTTTTGCCGGAATTTCCGGTTCTCTTTCGCGGCATTTGCCCTATGCCACTGTAAAAACCCATTGCGGCTGCACTGGTTTGCACGAAAACAGCGTCGCAGGCGCAGCATGGGATTTACTGAGGAAGCGTCCTCTGCGGCCCTTTTAAAATACGGAAAACCCCCGCTGTCTCCAGGTTCTTTGTAATCGTATAGAAAATCAAGGAATTAATGGGCCACATGATCAGATTTTTCTGCACCCGCAGCCAGAACAATGCAGAAAAAGCATTGCCATACATGATCGTAAGCCAATAGGTGCCAAGCAGCATATTGCAGATAACGGATACCACCAGTTCCGCCGCCATCACCCTCCACAAGGTAATCGGCCTTTTGTAATAAAAACTTCCATAGATCAGCCCGGCCAGCACGGCTGAGAATGTCCACCCGGGAAAATACGGGCCTGTCGGTTTTACAAAATATTTCAGGATATCCAGCGCGCCGCCGAACAGCCCGCCAACCACCGGCCCGAACAGGTAATGCACCATCTGATTGGCAATGCTGGAAAAACCGATCTTAATATAATCTCCGATTGCCAGGGTCAGATACCCCAAAACAACCGAGACCGCGCCAAGCATGCCAGTCAGGGCAAGAGTCCTTACAGACTTGAACTCGCGATAGGAGTCCGTGAACAAAGTTGCTAATTTTTTCATGAAAATTACCTCCTTTGCAGACCTCTCGCGGCACAAAGGAGGTAATAGCAGCATTACCCTCTTTGCAGCGGGATGCGGACTATGCACCGCAAGGACATACTTCTTTCCTGTCCTTTTCGTCCGGCTGGCAACTCCCCGTCCAACCGGCACTTAACGCGCACAGACCTACTCTGCTTCTGTATGAATTTGTAAAAGATTCCTGAGTGAGTATAACACAGATTCCGGAAATAGGGAAGAGGAAATTTATGATTCTCGCAAAGGGCAGCCGGAGAATATCTGTTCTGCTGCCGATTGGTAGTTTTCCATGCGGGTGGCTTTTTTGATCTTTTTTAAGAAACGCTCCCCTCCTTCAAACCGGTCCCCCAGATACGACCACAGTTCCTTCATCTTAAAAAGCACATTTCTGTCTCCGGGGATTGCTTCCCGATATCCGGCCAGCACTGCATCATGAAAATCTTTCAGACGACGCTTCTCCCCGAGGGAATCTGCCTTTACCGCGCCGTTCCCTCCTGCCTTTCTTTCCATTTCCTCAGCCAGCGCCGGATTTCGCAAAAGCCCGCGTCCCAGCATCACGGCGTTCACAGATGGGAATCGTTTTTCCAATGTCTCGCAATCCTCCCATGAAAAAAGATCCCCGTTATAACAGACGGGATTTTGGCTGTGCCTTACCGCATCCGAAAACACCTCCAGATTTGGATGATTCCGGTAAAAATCCGTCTGGACCCGCGGATGGATCATCAGCATTTCCAAGGGATATTGATTGAAAATCCTCAGAAGTTCACCAAATTCCCCCGGGTTGTCCCTGCCAATCCTGGTCTTTATGGAAAGCCGCATCCCCATCTTCTGCAGTCCTATGCTTATCTGTTCCAGAAAGCAATCAAGTTCCTGTGGAAAAGCCAGGAATCCGGAGCCGCGGTTTTTGGCCACCACCGTTTTGGAGGGGCAGCCCAGATTCAGATTGACCTCCCGATAGCCGAATTCACGTATCTTTCCGGCCGCCCACAAGAAGTCTTCTGCCCGGTTAGTTAAAATCTGAGGCACCACCGCTATGCCCTGATTATGTTCCGGCAAAATGTCATTCATCTCCCGGGATGTCAGTCTGCGGGATTGGTTTGGCGCGATAAACGGAGTGTAATACCGGGCAATCCCCCCATAAAACTGATGATGGGCATTGCGGTACACATATCCTGTGATTCCCTCCATGGGCGCAAAACAACAGTCCATAATCATTCCAGCCTTTCTTTGCCTGTTCAGACCTTCAGGCGTTCAATATGTATTGCCAGGTGTCCGACTGCTTCGCGCGGCACCGGTTTGTGAAGTTCCTCTTTCAGGCGGGCGCAAATCTTTTGGGCCAGTTCATAGGACTGCGGAAACTGCGTCCGTGCATACTCATCCATATCCAGGCTGATCGGCTCTTCGTCCCGAATCCGGACTGCCAGATAGCGCAGATGGGCCATAAACCGCTCAAACATAAAGGAATGAGGGTCCAGTTTTAATCCCAGGGATTCCTCCACCATCGCCGCCACCATCCGCATCAGCGTAACCATCTGCAAAGACTCTTCCAGCTTTTCATCCATCCGCCCGGCCCGAATATGGAGGGCAATGTATCCAACCTCATCCTGACACAGCATGCAGCCGACAGCTTCCCGTACCATGTCACAGCTCTTTAAGGCAATCTGGTATTCCTCCGGATACAAAACCCGGATATCTCCATGGAAGGGGTTTTTCAGCAAAATCCCGTTCTGCATCCGTTCCACAGCCACAGCAATATGGTCCGCCAGAGGAATCAGAATGTTGGGATTCAACTCTCCCAGCTCTGCCTTTGCCAGTTCCACGATCCTCCCGGCCAGTTCCAGAAACTCCGGGTCCATACCGCTTAGCACCTGCCGCCCGGTTCTCTTTTTCTCTTCCCGGTCCACAATTGTGTAGCGTTTTGTATTTTCATCCCGTTCAAAACGTTCATTGACTTTTTTCCCAAAGCCAATTCCGTTCCCCAGCAGAATTGCCTCTTCTTCCCGCTTCATATCGTAAACCAGTACCCCGTTATTATTCAACACTTTGATTACACGATACATCCTGCTTTCTCCCATCTACTGATTTTCCATCCGTAAATCCGTGGCTTCCTGTCATCTGCATTTCCCTTTTGCCAAAAGCATTTTGCCAAAAACATGCCTTCTGTCATGCTTCGGCCATGCAGAGCCCTGTTTTGGAAACACTGCATGGCCAATTCCTGATACTATATTAACATATCTCCCCGCATTTGTCCTGCTTGAATTTTTATACTCCTATTAAGTCCGCAGCATAATCCAAAGCCTTCAGTTCTTTTTCTTCCGGCACTTCCACCGACGCTCCCTCCGGCAACGCCGTATAAATTACCATGCAGGCCTCTGACACCGCATTCGTTTTCACATACTCCAGGTCAAATTTCAGCAGACATTCTCCCCTTTTCACATGATCGCCATCCTTGACCTGGGGTTCAAAGCCTTTGCCCTCCAGCTTCACCGTATCCACGCCGATATGCAGCATGAACTCCGTGCCGTCTCCGCTCTTTAAACCCATTGCGTGTCCGGTAGGGAATACAAAGGCCACATCCACATCACAAGGGGCCAGCACCTCTCCGTTGACCGGCATTACCATAAATCCGTCCCCGATCATTTTCTGGGCAAAGGTCGCATCCGGCGCATGCTCGATGGACTCTACCTTTCCGGTAAAGGGACTGTAAAGGGGAACCTTTTTCCCCGCAGCCGCCCCGCTGCCGGCCTTTTCCTTGCTGCTGGCAGCGTCATTTCCGGCTTTTGCATCCCCTTCCTTATTTCCTGCTTTGTCCTCTTCCTCATGATATTCCACATCCGGAGCCGACGGCATATAAGCCACCAGGTCCGCCTTGATATTCGGCACTGTCGGCCCGTAGATCACCTGGACTCCCTGACCCTTTTTGATCACTCCGGCAGCTCCGGTCCTTTTCAGGATACCCTCGTTTACCAGTTCCGGCTTGTTCACCGTGCAGCGGAGACGAGTGATACAGCAGTCCACGTCCACCACATTTTTCCGTCCTCCCAGGCCATTAAGAATCATCTGAGAACGTTCCTCTACGGCTGCCTGGCCCTCTGAGGAATTCTTTCTTGCATCCACATCGCTTCTCCGGTACAGCTTTACCTCCTCGCTGTCATCCCGGCCCGGCGTCTTCAGATCAAACTTCAGGATCAGGTACTTGAACAACAAGAAATATACGACAAAATATACCACGCCTACAATGGGAATCCAGTACCAGCTGGTCTTTCCCGCCCCGGGAAGGATACCAAACAGGGTCAGATCAATGATGCCGCCGGAGAAGGTCATGCCTACGCCTACATTCAGAATATGCATCAGCATATAGGCGGCTCCGGCCAGCACACTATGGACGGCATACAAAAACGGCGCTACAAAGATAAAGGTAAATTCCAGAGGCTCCGTGATGCCCGTCAGCATAGCCGTCAAAGCCGCGGAAATCAAAAGTCCCCCTGCCGCCTGCTTCTTTTCCGGCTTCGCCACCTGATACATCGCAAGCGCCGCTCCCGGCAGGCCAAAAATCATAAAGGGGAATTTTCCCGCCATAAACCGGGTTCCCGGATTGACGCTGAAATGGCTGATCTCGCCCACATGGGCCAGCTGGGCAAAGAAAATATTCTGGGCCCCATATATCATCTGGCCTCCTACCTCCAGCTGGCCTCCTACGGCTGTCTGCCAGAAAGGCATATAAAATACGTGATGAAGCCCAAAGGGAATCAGCGCCCTCTCGATAATCCCGTAAATCCAGGTCCCTATATAGCCGGAACTGTTCACCAACGCTCCCAGTCCATAGATCCCTGTCTGGATCACCGGCCACACGAAGTACATCAGGATTCCCACAAAGATATAAGCCACGCTGCAGACAATCGGCACAAATCGGGTGCCGCCAAAGAAGGACAGCACCTGCGGCAGCTGGATCTTATAATATTTATTGTGGAGAGCCGCAACGCCAAGGCCTACAATCACACCGCCGAATACTCCCATCTGCAAAGAAGAGATACCCAGAACCTTCGTCACCGAGCCGTCCAGCATTCCTACGGTCTGCTCCACGGAACCCACCATGCCTGCCAGGGCATTCCCTGCCCCATCCATCACCTCCGGTGCTGTGATCAGCCGGCCGGAAAGCACCAGCAGGGCATGAATGGCCGTATGCATAATGAAAAATGCAATCACGCTGGCCAATGCCGCCACTTCCTTCTCCTGCTTTGCCATACCTACTGCCACACCAATGGCAAACAGAAGGGGCAGATTTTCAAAAACCACATTGCCGCAGCTGTTTAAAATATTCAAAAATCCGTTCAGTAATGTGCCCGGTCCCAGAATTGATTCCAGATGATAGGCACTGATCATGGTTGCATTGGTAAAGGAGCCGCCGATACCCAGCAGAAGTCCGGCTACCGGGAGAATAGCAATCGGAAGCATAAAGGAACGTCCGACCCGCTGCAATACACCAAAAATTTTGTCTTTCATTGCTTTCATCCACCTTCTCTTAGATTTGTGCGGCAGAAACTACCCTAAACGACAAAAAGGCATAAACCCCCTTTCCACAGCTGCTTTGCCGCTTATGGGTAGTTTATGCCTGATAGAGTTTCTTTATCAGTAACACACTGCTAAAAGTATAAATGCGAAAACCCGTTTTGTCAATATATTTTCCAAATCCGAAAAGAAATTTGGTTATTCTGCCGAAATTGCCCCCTGAATATTCAGCATTCCGCCGGTAACACATTTCCCTTCCAGGCTTTCCCTCCTTGTTGCCGAGTCCAATATTACCCGTCTCAGATCGGAAAGCCCCAGTTCCGGACGGCACGAATAAACCAACGCCGCCGCCCCCGTAACCATCGGCGCCGCCATCGAGGTGCCGGTAAGAAACCCATATCCTCCGGGCACAGTACTTAAGATATAAGTTCCCGGCGCCGCTATATCCACATGGGCGGCCCCATAATTGGAAGTCACGTCAAGATTTCCGTCAAACATCATATTGGCAACCGTAATGATATTGTCCCCCGGGCAGGCCGCCGGGTATACCGGAGAGACATCGATATCATATCCCTGCCCCCCTTCTCCGTTTCCTGCCGATACCACAAACAACATCTGAGACTCTCTTATCAGGCGGTCCATCTCCTCGTCGTAATCCTGTGTCCCCATACTCAGATTGCAGATATCCGCACCGTTATCCCTGGCATACCGGATTGCCTCCTTGACTCCTCTGGAAAATCCTATCCCCTCCTCAGAGGCAAGAACCTTCAGCACCATAATTTTCACATAATTGCCGTCAGCGATTCCTGTGATTCCCCGTCCGTCCCAGGCGCCCGCAATGATTCCGGCTTCATGCGTTCCGTGTTCATCATCGGCCCCTCCAAACACCTGGTTATTGCCATCATGAAAATTCCAGCCATTTATATCATCCGCATAACCATTTCCGTCATTATCAATCCCGTCGCCGGGGATCTCATCCTGATTGACCCAGACCGCATTCTGCAGTTCCGGGTGAGTGATTTCCACACCGGTATCGATCAGCGCAACCGTCACCGTACGGCGCTGTGTTTTCTGTTCGTATACGGCCCATGCCGGTTCCGCCGCAATATCAACGCCGGCCACACTGTCTGTAACCGTTTTTTCGCCCGACTCGGAAATCCTGCGCATATTGCCGATATTTTTCAACGCCCATTGATAGGAATAATAAGAACCCCCGTCCGTCAGATTCAGTCCATCCGGCGGATTCTGTGCATGGGCATGAAATTCCTGGGCCTCTTGGATCTGCCTATCAAATGTTCCGGATCTGTTTGCGCTGGCAGACATCCCCCATACACATGCCGCGCATACCCCGCAAAAGATCCTTTTTTTCATTCCTGCTGTCATTCTCTGTCGCCTCCCTTTTCTGCAAATACCTGCATTGCCGATTCCTCTTCAAACTGCCTGAAATACAGTTCATAATAATAGCCTTCCTGCGCCAGCAATTCGTGGTGGTTCCCTTGCTCGACAATTTTTCCGTCTTTTACCACCAGGATCAGGTCTGACTGGCGGATTGTCGAAAGACGATGGGCAATCACAAAAGAGGTGTGTCCCTTCAGGAGATGGTTAACCGCCTTCTGAATCAGCTGCTCCGTCTGTGTGTCGATGGACGAAGTCGCTTCATCCAGCACAAAAATCGCCGGATCTGCCAAAATCGCTCTCGCAAACGAGATCAGCTGCTTCTCCCCCACCGAAAGCCTGCCGCCGCTCTCACCGACATTGCTCTCATAGCCATGTTCCAATTTCGCCGCTACCACATCCGCGGATACCTGCCTGGCTGCCTCCTCCACCTCCCAATCCGTGGCATCCAGACGCCCATAGCGGATATTTTCCCGCACGGTTCCGGAAAATAAATGCGGACTCTGAAGCACATAGCCGATCTGGCTGTGCAGCCACAGCTGAGAGCGTTCTCTGTAATCTGCCCCGTCAATCAGAATCCTCCCCTTCGTCGGTTCAAAAAATCTCCCCAGCAAGTTCACCAATGTAGACTTTCCGGCCCCGGTCTCGCCCACAATCGCCACATTCATCCCTGCCGGCACATGAAGATTAAAATATTCCAATACATATTCTTTGCCATCCGGGTATCGAAAAGACACATCTTCAAACACAATATCTCCGCGAATCCGTTCCCAGTTTTCCTTTTTGGCAGTAAACGCGTCTCCATATTTTGCAATCACCGCCTCATCATCCACCACATTCGGCTTTTGTTCCAGCAAATCCATAACCCTCTCAATATTGGCCTGACAGGAGATCAGTTCTGAAAGCAGGCGCGCCAGCTGCTGGATCGGTTCAAAAATAATCACGGCATAGGAGATAAATACAGACAATGTCCCCAGCTGCATCACCTTCTCCCTCACCATTCCCCCACCGCGAATCAGCACAACCGCCGAAGCCACCGAACTGAACAGAAGAATCATCGGGATGTAAATGGCATTCAGCCTTGCCGAGCGGCTGGCGGCCTGATGCATCCTCGAGGTCTGCGCAAAAAATGCCCGGTCATTATCGGATTCTATCCCCATACTTTTGGAAGTCTTTACCCCTGTGATACTTTCGTTGTAAGCGCTGGTAATCTGGGAATTGATCCGGCGCACCTTCCGGTTCCAGTGCAGAATCCGATTTTGAAAATAGACGGTGAGCAAAGCGATACACGGCACAATCAGCAGAATAATCCAGGCCAGCCCCGCATCCAGCCAGAACATAATCACAAACACACTGACCACATAGATCAAAGCCCAGAACATGTCCACCAGTCCCCAGGCAATCATCGTTGCGATCCGCAAGGTATCGCTCATCACCCGGGCATGAATATACCCTACCGGCGTCGTATTGTAGTAGGAAAATGACAGGGTCTGCAGATGCCGAAACTGCGCCCATTTCAGATCCCGCCCCACCTTCATCTCAATCGTCGTCGCCGCGTGCACCGAAACATACACGCTGACTGTCTGAGCGGCAATCATCAGCACATAAGCCGCCACAAAAGGCTGCAGTCCATCCAGGGTGCCCCTGGTAATAAAATGATCAATCGCATAACTCTGAAACAACGGCGTCAGCACGTCTACTGCTGCCAAAAAAACGTTCAGCCCCATGGTAGTGATAAAAAACAGCCGGTAGGGTTTAAAAAAAGGAAGCATTTTTGCCCAGATCCGGAAGCTGAACGGTTTGTTGTATTCCTGTTCTTCATATGCTGCCATTACACACCTCCGCCGTAGTTCTCCTGCCCTCTTCCCCGGCATCCTCCATCTGCCTTCTATCGTCCCCACTCATCTGAATCTCATAAATCTTCTGATAGATTCGGAGACGGATTTTTTGATTCGCAAGGCGCTGAAAGAACGAAGAGGAGAGGCAACCATTATCCTGATTTCTCATCCGCTCCCATCAAAGTGGTAATCCGATGAGAAATCAGGATAATGGTTGCCTCTCCTCTTCGTTCTTTCAGCGCCTTGCGAATCAAAAAATCCGTCTCCGAATCTACTGCTGACAAAGAATCGTCAAAAATCATAACCGGCGCTTTCTGCAAAAGCATCCGGGCAATCGCCACCCGCTGGCGCTGGCCCCCGGACAAAGTCACCCCGCGTTCACCAACCAAAGTGTCATAACCATCTGCAAAATTCAATATCGCCTCATCCATACAGGCCGTCTGCGCCGCCTTGCGAATCTCCTCCATCGCAGTATCCGGCGCAAAGGCGGCGATATTCTCACGTATCGTCCTCGAATACAAAAACGGCTCCTGAAGCACCGTCGCAACATTCCGGCGCAGCCACTCCAGCGGCAGCCCGCGGATGTCCATGCCGCCGATGGTAATGCTTCCTCCCGCTGCCTGGGGATCGTTCTCCTCCCATTCATAAAGCCTGGTCAAAAGCTGCACAATTGTGGATTTCCCGCTTCCGGTGCCGCCCAGGATGCCAAATGTCTGCCCCTGGGGAATGGAAAAAGAAATGTCATCCAATACCTTTTTCCCTCGTTCATAGGCAAAAGACACATGAGAAAACACGATATCCATACGCTGCGGAAATTCCTGCCGCCTCTCTTGATCCTGCTTCTCCTGATGCTCCTCCTCCTGGCACCGCTTCTCCTGATACCGCTTCTCCTGGCACCGCTTCTCCTGATGCTGCTTTTCCTGGCACCGCTCCTCCTGATACCGCTCCTCCTGCCCGCGGATAATATAATCCACACGTTCAAAAGAAACCCCCGCCTTGCTCATGTCCGAAAGGATTCTACCCAGACCGCGGACCGGCCACACCAGCACGGTATTATAAGAAGCAAAGGCCACAAATTCCCCCACAGACATATTTCCATGCACCGCTTCCACTGCTCCCAGTACCACCACTGCCACCACCTGGAGGCCCGTAATCAGATCCCCGACTCCCCAGTACAGTCCGGAAAGGGTTCCCAGACGAATCCACATCCTGGCAAAAGTTTCATTTTTTTCACGGAAACGATCCATCTCAAATCGTTCCCGCCCAAAAGCACGCACCACCCGGACGCCGGTTGCATTCTCCTGCACTACGGTAGACAATTCCCCTTCCGCCTCATCCGCCCTGGTAAACAGCCTCGCAATCAACTGGTAAAAAAAGGCAGAATATCCCGCCACTACCGGCACAAACAGCAGCACCAGAAGCGCCAGCCTGCGATTCATCGATACCATCATTACAAAAGAAATCCCGACCAGAAATATAGTGCGGAACACCTCTAAAAACTGTGTGACCACAAAATTCCGGATCACTTCCACATCCGATGTGCAACGCTGAATGATATCTCCGGTCTGATTTTGGTCGTGCCAACGCATGGGCAATCTCTGTACATGGGCAAACAGCGAATCCCTCATGTTTTTTGCAAAATTCTCTCCTGCCTGCGCCGTACAGATACGGCTTACAAACATCGACAGGCCTGAGAGGGCCGCCACCCCCACCACCATCAATGCCAAAACCCAGAGATGTTCTCTCAAATAAGGATAGCCGCTGCCTCCTAATACCTCGTCGATACTGAAACGAAAAATCTGCGGCGTCACCGCATTTAAAGCCGTAGTGGCTAAAGAGGCCGCTACGGCACATAAAAAATACCGCTTGGAACCACGAAAATACCGCAAAATCAAATTTATTTTTCTGCTTTTTGTATCCAAACCATCTCATCCTTCCGGCAAATTCATTTTCCATGAACAGCTTACCATAAAGCAGCTTTTTTGCCAATAGGGCCTTTTTTCTCTGGTGCCGCAGAGAAGTCGCCGTCCGGGCCCTGCCAGTCGGAGCCATCCTGACCATTCCTGCCGCCGGCAGTGAGACCAGCAATTCTTCTGTCCTCGCCAATACTGCTACCGGAAGCAAGAGAGGGTTCAGTTCTGACCTGAACCGTCCCAGATTCGCCATCATGAACCCTGAACTGACTTATACGCTTCCCGTCTATCAGGTGGCCTGCGGAGTAACCGATATCATGATGCATACCCTGGACCGGTATTTCAATCCGGTTGACAATGAACTGACCGATGCTATCGCCGAAGCGCTCCTGCGCACGGTAATAGACAAAGGCCGGACCGCCGTCAAAAACCAGCAGGATTACGACGCCATGAGTGAACTCATGTGGGCCGGTTCCCTGTCTCACAATGGCCTGACTGGCCTTGGCGGCCCCGGTGATTTCGCCGTACATCAGCTCGGCCATGAATTATCTGCTATGTTTGGCACTGCCCATGGCGCTTCCCTGTCCACAGTCTGGGATTCCTGGGCACGGACGGTCTGCCACGCCAAACCTGCCCGATTTGCCCGCTATGCCAAAAATGTCTGGGGGCTAAGCGGCAGCGACGAAAATGATCTGGCTGCCGCCGGAATACAGGCCACCAGAGAATATTTCACAGAACTGGGAATGCCCGTCAGCTTCGGCCAAAATCAGGATATCGGCATACAGGCAGAAGAAGTCCTCCGGGATCTGGCCTACCGATGCTCCTTCCAGCGAAGCAGAAGCATCGGAACCTTCCAGGTTCTGAATGAAGAAGACATCTACGGGATTTATCAAAAGGCAAACCGGTAAAATGCCGTCTCTAAAGGTAGGGATTGTCCTTGGTGAGTTTTCTCAGCTCCCTGGGGGTGCAGTGAAAGGTATCTTTAAACTGTTTATAGAACCGTTTGTTATTGAATACCCCGTTCTGCTCCAAAATCTCCTGAATGCTGTCGTCCTTGTACAAAAGGTCCTGATAAATATGGTTCAGCCGCACATGGCTGACATATTGCAGAAAGGACATTCCCGTATTCTTTTTAAAAAAACGGCAGAAATATTCCTTATTCAGGCCCAGTTCATCTGCTGCCTCCTGAAGCTCGACCGGCTCTTTGTAGTGATGCTCCACGTATTGAAAAATCTGTTCAATGCGGCTTAACTGGCTGTTTCCGGTGGCCACAATCGTATCCGGTATCGGAATGCTGAAATCATCCACCAGAACAGCCATAATTGACAGAATTAACGCACTGCTGCTGAAAGGATAGCTTGCCTTCTGGACAAAATAAAGTTCCGTCAAATCCTTTAAGTACTCACATAACCGGTTATAACCATCCTGCTGCTTTGGCAGAAGCTTTTCCTCACAGCAGATAATCTGCAGCAATTCAATATCAGAAAGATAACGCCGGAGAGAAGCCTTGGAAATATGAATACAGATTCCCATAGTCTGAGGAAGTTCATAAATCGCCTCATGAATCACAGACGAATCCACAACAATCAGATCCAGAGGTTTTACGTAATAAGTTTCTCCTTCCATTGTCAATATTGCGCTTCCATTCAGAATATAGAGGATCTCCATTTCCCGATGCCAGTGAGGCGGTGAATTATACTTCATCGTCACAAAATCGATCTGAAATCCCATATCCGGCAATACATTCGTCTCTTTAAAAGTCATTTCCATATCCTTATTATACTTCTTTTCCTTCTCCTTTTCCAGCAAAAGTCAATATTGACTATATTTTAGATAAAATCAAACCTTATATCTTCCATATTTTTCTTGTATTATAAACATATCAGTTGAAAAGCTGATGCAAAGCAAATGTCAAAAAGGAGGAATTTATCATGGTTAAAAATATCAACAAATTCTGGGTTAAGCAGGGCGAGACAATTATGACAGGAGTATTTGCTGTCGTTATGGCTTTTGCTGTCGTAACTGTACGGTATATGAACTACTTTTTATAAGGGGTGGGGGAACGGTTATTGATATGTGCCCTCAACTTCCTTACAAAAGACTGAAAAAGAAATGAGAGCAGCAGAAGGGGCCGACCATCCGCTGCTCTCATTTTTTTCAACCCAGCACTCCATTTTATGCTGCTTTTATTATCTTATACAGCAATATGACCTTCTCGCTATCTCTACTCGTATGCCTCTCGTAGGGCATGACGTCCGGAATCCGTACAGGGCCGAAAGAGGAATTAAGTGTTAAGTTTCGGCTTGACCTGCCTTGGTATCGGATATACATTCGTAATAACAAGCCACAGAAATAGCACTTAAGCTTTTCTTAAGCGCTGTCTAAGCATCGATACGTCAGGCTGGATTTTACCTGTCTTCAATCAGAATAAATCCCCCATCCTTCGTGTTATTGATAAACACAAACAATGTTGGCGCGCCTCCCGCATTTATATAAAAGGGAAGCCAATTGGTGTGCAGCTGTAATAATAATTTACCATCGGACTCCACTTCACTATTTTGAATCAAAGCAGGGATACCGCAAAACTTATCTTCATCCATTTGCCGGAATTCCGTTACCGGTGTTTCTTCTATTTCCGTTGTCTGCGGTATCCATATGCTTTTGCTGTCTACCGTTGGTCCTGTACGGAAATTTTCCACATGGAGATATTCCGGAATTTTTCCGTCAGGCTGAATTATAACCGCGTTTTCACCTTCATCCGGATAAATGATATCCGGGTCAAAAAACAGATCGTTTCTGTCTTTTGGTTGTGTCATAAAAATATATGCCAAAGTTAATTTTTCCAGTTCATGGCAAAAATCATTTAACCGTATCTGTCCTATGAATTTTAAGGGTCTGTAATCCCACGCAGGACTGACCGGCCACTGAGGAGTTGCCATCCAATCCGGCTGCCCGCCGAATTTTGTTATAAAATGTTTATCTTCACTTTGGGAAATAAAACCATCTATTTTATATGCTTTCACCTTGCCTCCGTTCTGCACCGGTAACAGCTGCCGCCTCTTTCTCAAAACGACCGCTTTTCATAAGCAGCTTCACCCTTGGAATAATCATCCGGTCTGCCGGCAGCCATTCTACCTCGTCTATCGTATCCTCTGTCAGCCATATGGCAGCTTCGTGTTCCTTCAGCACGATATCGTCCGCTTTCCGTTCACACAGGAAGCAATGCATCTTCAGATGAAAATCCGGGTAATCATATTCTATGATCCCGACCAGTTCCCGGACTGTAATCTCTGCTGCCAATTCCTCTCGGATCTCCCGAAGCACCGCCTGGCCCGGCGTTTCCCCCGGCTCGATTTTTCCGCCGGGGAACTCCCAGCCACCTTTGTAAGGGCCATATCCCCGCTTGGTTGCAAGGACTGCATTTTTATGGCGGATAATGGCGGCGGCTACCGGGATAGTTTCCTTGTCTTTTGTCATTTTCAGTCTTCCATTTTCTCCTTTTTCTTCCTGGTCATACCATACATTTCTTCCATATAAATATCTGCGCATCGCAGAAAATCGCCGTCATTTTTCAACCCGCACTGTCCATGATTCCGATGGTTTCCGTCTTCCGTCCAGGAGCACACAAAAGGGCACATCCCCCCTTCTGTATTCCCCTTTTCGATACAGAAATATCCGGTTTTTTCAAATTTTTCATCAAAAAACAAATAGGAGCAATAGCATAAAGGCTCCTCTTCCGGCTCGGGAAAAGAGATCTTAACCGTCATTGCCTGATCTGTAATTTTGGACAATGAGGCTCCAAACATATCAACGGTATAGGGATTTTCCGCCACTTCTTTTTCAAAAATACCATTGATAATCCTGTACAATATCCCCTTATCCTGATGCAGCATTCCGACAAAGGCAAACTTTTTTTCAAAAAACCAATGGGGTAACAGTCGATGTTCAAACATATATCTGATTTCATGTCTGTCCATAGTTTTTATCATTCCTTTCCTGTTCTTTTTCGTCTCCGATTCTTTTATTGTACCAGAATTGTTTTATCCTGTCACTCCTGAAGCCAAAGTCCTGAGGCCAAAGCTCATGAAAATCATAAAAATATAGCAGGATACCCCATTGTAAAAAACTTCAAAAAATGATATGATTATTGATGAAATATTATATTCTACGGAGATACTTATGAAAAGAACAAATATCTTATGGCTCTCTGCCCTTCTTCTGGCTCTGGGCCTGTCCGGATGTCAAAAAAACAATTCCGATTCCACAAATAATCAGCAAATATCCTCACCCGATACCGTCAATTTGACAGTCTGGGGCGGCTCGGAGGACGAGGAACTGCTCAGGCAGATTATCGACGGCTTTGAGGCAGAATATCAGGGTCAGGCGGATTTTTCCATTACTTATGAGCCTCAGAGCGAAAGCAGCTGCACGGATGCCTTGATGGCCGATCTGGAAAACGGGGCGGATGTTTTTGCCTTTGCAGATGACCAGCTGAACACGCTGGTGGCCGCCGGCGCATTGGAACCAGTCAATGATCCAGATACTGTCAGAAGCGCCAATCTGGATGAGGCCGTCCTTGCCGCCTCTGTGAATAATACTTTGTATGCTTTTCCGCTGACCGCTGACAACGGATATTTTCTTTATTATAATAAGCAATATTTTTCTGAGCAGGATATCAAATCCTGGGACCGGATGCTGGATATCGCCGCCCAGCAGGAAAAAAAGGTTTCCATGGACTGGTCCTCCGGCTGGTATGTATATTCCCTGTTTGGCAATACCGGACTTACCGTGGGACTGAATGATGACGGCATTACCAATTACTGTACCTGGAACAGTACAGAAGGAGCCATCAAGGGAACGGATGTTGCCCAGGCCATGATGGATATGGCCGGGCACGCCGGCTTTCTCAGTACGGATGACGCCGGCTTCTTAAGGGGTGTCCGGGACGGTTCCATTATTGCAGGAATAAGTGGCGTGTGGAATGCCTTAGCTATGGAAGAAGCCTGGGGAGCCGGTTATGGAGCCGCCCGGCTGCCTTCCTATACCTGTGCCAGAAAGCAGGTGCAGATGTCTTCTTTTTCTGGCTATAAGCTGATCGGGGTCAACGCCTATTCCAAGCATCGGGAATGGGCAGAAAAGCTGGCAGAGTGGATTTCCAACGAAAAAAATCAGGAGCTTCGTTTCCTCCTGCGCGGACAGGGGCCTTCCAACATCCGGGCCGCCTCCTCAGAAGATGTGCAGAATTCCCTGGCAATCGCCGCCCTTTTAGAGCAGTCCGAATTTTCCTGCCCGCAGCGAATCGGCGGGAATTTCTGGGACCCGGTAACGGACTTTACCACTGAAATCCTTGCCGGTAATCCCTCCGGGGAAAGCCTTCAGAATCTGCTTGATACGATGGTTGAGGGAATTATCGCCCCATAATAACCCCGGACCTGTGTCCTATATCCTGATCTGACGCCAAAGGAGCACGATTCGTTATGAAAAATATCAGCTTAAAACATCGTTTAATCATTCCCATTGCACTGCTTGGCATTGTGGCGATTTTGTCAAATGCCCTTTCCATTGTCAATATCCACAATGTCAATGCAAGCGCCGCCAACATCGCAGACAATTACATGGACGGCCAGAGCCGGCTGTCTGAGATCTGCCAGTCATCCATGAATATTCACAAAATGGCGCTAAGCCACATTGTCGCCACGGACTACAATACCATGATCACCCTCGTCCAGCAGATCAAGGAAGAAGAGGCGCTTTTGGATCATATGCTTGCAGAATATGAGACCTATGTCATCCCTAAGGATCGAAGCCAGTACGAAGCCCTCCTGTCCGATTACGATTCCTTCAAACATGCGCTGGTCCATCTGGTCTGCGCCAGCGCCAGCCACAAAACCCAGGACGCCTATGCCTTGGCCAACGGAAGCGTTTCCTCCTGCGCCAACGCTATGGAGGGAGACATCCAGGCCCTGAATGCGTCTATCCGTGAGCAGACCTCCCAAGCCAGGTCACGCCTGTCCGTTGTATATATCATATCCCTGGTGGCCGGCGTAGGTGCAGTAATCGCCTGCATTTCCCTGGTATTCGCAGACTTCAGGCTGATCACGGATTATGTAGTTACTCCTGTCAAGAGTATTCTGGGGACCATACAGGAAAGCTCCGGGCGCATCAACACCATGACCGGCGAGGTTTTAAAGAAAACCAAGGATTCCAAGAAAAGCGCAGCCAGCCTTTCTTCACTTGCCGGACGGCTTTCAACCACCTTTCAGGAGGTGGCAGGAAATGTGTCGGATATCAATGACAATGCAGAAAATGTCCGGCAGGATGTACATAATATCGCAAAGGAATGCAGCGCCATCACCGCCTATACCATCCAGATGAATTCCCGGGCCGACGCCATGCAGCAGTCTGCCCAAAACAGCGTGAATATTACCGGGGCCAAAGCGGAGGAAATCCTAAAAACTCTTGATGAGGCCATTGAGAAAAGCAGAAGTGTGGATCAGATCAACTCTCTGACCGGCGAGATTCTCAATATCGCCCAGCAGACCCGGCTGATTGCCCTGAATGCTTCTGTGGAAGCCGCCAATGCAGGCGTTGCCGGCAAGGGTTTCGCCGTTGTTGCCAGAGAGGTGCGGGACTTGGCCCATTCCAGCCAGGAGACCGCCAACCGGATTCAGGCTATTACCAACGTAGTTACTGCTGCCGTCTATAATCTTTCCGAAAATGCACAGCACCTGATTGATTATATGAATCAGTCTGTTCTCACGGAATTCCAGGCCTTCGTCCAGTCCGGAAGCCAATATAAGGAAGACGCCGCCTACATCCGCCGGACCATGGATGAATTTTACGAGCAGACAGAACGGCTGAAAAATTCCATGTCAGGCATTGCCGATTCTATCGGGACAATCACAGAGGCGATCGACGAAGGCGCCGACGGCATCGCCGGTATGGCAGGCAATACCCGCAGCCTAGCCGGAGATATGGAAGAGATTGCCCGGAGGATGGGAGTGAACCAGGAGGTTGTGGAAGGGTTGGAGAAGGAGACGGAGGTGTTTGATAATCTATAGAAGCACATAAACTGTAAACAGACTTCCGATGTTGCCACCGGAAGTCTGTTATTATTCTCACAAATCAGCATCGTTGTTCATGTCTGATTCTTGAAAATCACCAATCTTCCCTTCTCCCGCTTCTCCTTCATTTTCCGGATTGTCTCCTTCTGGTCCTGCATTCTGCGCATTGGGATCTTCTGGTTCTTCTTCTGCCTTTTCTGCTTCTTCCGAATCTGTATTCTCCTGTATTTCCGCATCATTTCCGATCGTTTCCTGAAGATCCGGATATTTACTATAATAATATTGCGCATCAAACACTGCCCGGTATGCCTCCTGATCCTCTGCAGTGTTTCCATCTCACTTCCGCTTCGCTCCAGTTCGATGGACGGCTTTCGCCGTATGGGAATCTGCATAAAAGAGGGCAGGGGAATGCTAGCATTCCCCTGCCCTCTTTTACACATCTTCCCGCACTGCTCAATGCTATGCCAAGTTTGTATACCCCATCAGCCACCTGTCTACTTCTTTTGCTACTTCTCTTCCTTCCCGGATTGCCCATACGACCAATGACTGCCCTCTGTGCATATCTCCTGCTGCAAATATGTTTTCTACATTTGTAGCGTAGCTGTTTGGATCGGTTGCTACATTTGTTCTCTCGTTTAGTTCTACTCCAAATGCGTCTGCCACATAAGCCTGGGTTCCCAAAAATCCGGCGGCGATTAGGACCAGGTCTGCGGCGACTTCTTTCTCGCTTCCTTCTACCGGTACCATCAGGGTACGGCCGGTTTCCGGGTCTTTTTGGGAGGTCAGGCTGACAAGAATGGCCTTGCAGACTTTTCCGCTTTCATCCCGGATGAATTCTTTTACCGTGGTCTGGTACATTCTCGGGTCGTGGCCGAAGACGGCGGCGGCTTCTTCCTGGCCGTAATCGGTTTTGCAGATCCGGGGCCATTCGGGCCAGGTGTTGTTTTCGGCCCGGGTATCCGGCAGTTTAGGCATCATCTCCAGCTGCGTCACGGAAGCGCAGCCATGGCGCAGGGCGGTTCCCACGCAGTCGTTTCCTGTGTCTCCGCCGCCGATAACCAGCACATGCTTATCCTTGGCGGAGATGTAATTCCCATCCTCCAGGCCGGAATTTAAAAGGCTTTTTGTTGTGGATTTCAGAAAGTCCACGGCAAAATAGATTCCCTCGGCATCTCTCCCCGGTACCGGAAGGTCTCTGGGATTGGAGGCGCCGCAGGCTAAAATCACACAGTCAAAATCACGTTTCAGACGGTTTACTTTGTAGTTATGTCCCACATCTGCCCCGGTGATAAAGGTAATTCCTTCTTCTTTCATTACCTGGATTTTCCGGTCAATAATATGTTTTTCCAGTTTCATGTTGGGAATCCCGTACATGAGAAGCCCTCCCACCCGGTCCTCCCGCTCGAATACGGTGACGTTGTGGCCCCGCTTGTTCAGCTGATCGGCAGCCGCCAGTCCGGCAGGGCCGGAACCTACCACGGCAATCCGCTTGTCTGTGCGCAGCTTGGGCGGACGGGCGCCTGCCTTGCCGGTCTCGTAGGCCTTTTCAATGATGGCATGTTCGTTTTCCTTAATGGCCACCGGATCTCCGTTGAGGCCGCAGGTACAGGCGGCCTCGCAGGGCGCCGGGCAGACCCGGCTGGTAAATTCCGGGAAACTGTTGGTCTTTTTCAGCCGGTTGTAAGCCTGGGCCCAGTTGCCATTGTATATCAGATCATTCCACTCCGGCACCAGGTTGTTTAACGGACATCCGGATACCATTCCATTCAACACCATTCCGGACTGGCAGAAGGGCACACCACATTCCATACACCGCGCTCCCTGTTCCTTTTGCTGCTCCTCATCCAGAGGAGTGTGGAACTCCTGAAAATGCCGTATTCTTTTTAAAGGGGCCTCCGCCCTGCTGTTCTTTCTGTCATATTCCAAAAATCCCGTTGGCTTTCCCATTTTCCCATCTCCTTCCTAAATTTATTTCCTCATGTTTGCATAGAATGCTTCGATTTGTGCCTGCTCACTGCTTAACCCTTTTTCCTCCATCTGTACAATGGTATTCATCATACGGCGGTAATCGTGAGGCAGAATCTTTTTAAATTTAGGCAGGTATTCCCCGAAATGATCCAGGATCTCCTTGCCCTTCTCCGAGTTGGTATAGGCCACATGCTCCTGAATCATTTCCTTCAATTCCAGCACGTCATACTTGTTGGTCACTTCCTCCATGGACACCAGTTCCTTGTTCAGGCGTTTGTACAAATCCCGTCTTTCATCCAGCACATAGGCGATTCCGCCGCTCATACCTGCGGCAAAGTTCTTGCCGGTAGGGCCAAGCACCACCACACGGCCGCCGGTCATGTACTCGCAGCCGTGATCTCCCACGCCCTCTACCACTGCCGTGGCGCCGGAATTGCGGACACAGAACCGCTCCCCGGCCACGCCGTTGATAAATGCCTTGCCGCTGGTGGCGCCGTATAAAGCCACATTTCCGATAATAATATTGTCCTCCGCCTTAAACTGCACGGCCTTGGGAGGATAGACTACCAGCTTGCCGCCGGACAGGCCCTTGCCGAAATAGTCGTTGCTGTCCCCCACCAGTTCCAAAGTCAGCCCCCTGGGGATAAACGCCCCGAAGCTTTGTCCTCCGCTTCCGCTGCAGCTTACCATATAGGTGTCCTCCGGCAGCCCTTCCGGATAACGCCTGGTGATCTCCGAACCGAAGATGGTTCCCAAAGTCCGGTCCACGTTGCTCACATCGATCTGCACACTCTTTTTCTGTCCGTTTGCCAGGGCAGATTTCAGCTTTTTCAGAAGAATCTGCTCATCCAGCGTCTCCTCCAGCTTAAAGTCATACTCCTGCTTCTCATAATACCCGCGGAAACGGATACCCTCATAAGGATTATCCAGGATATTGGACAAATCCACCTTTCTGGCCCGCTCATAGGGGATATCCTCTTTTTTCTTTAAGAGTTCCGTCCGCCCCACCAGTTCATCCACAGTGCGGACTCCCAGCCTTGCCATATACTCCCGCATTTCCTGAGCCACGAAATTCATGAAATTCACCACATACTCCGGCTTGCCGCGGAATCGTTTCCTCAGTTCCGGGTTCTGGGTGGCGATACCCACCGGGCAGGTATCCAGGTTGCACACCCGCATCATCACACAGCCCATGGTTACTAAAGGCGCCGTGGCAAAGCCAAATTCTTCCGCCCCCAGCATACAGGCAATCACCACATCCCGGCCGGTCATCAGCTTGCCGTCCGTCTCCAGAATCACCTTGTCCCGCAGGCCGTTCATAATCAAAGTCTGATGGGCCTCCGCTACCCCCAGTTCCCAGGGCAGGCCCGCATTGTAAATCGAGTTTCTGGGGGCGGCGCCGGTGCCTCCGTCAAAGGAGGACACTAAAATCACCTGCGCTCCTGCCTTTGCCACGCCGGCCGCCACGGTTCCCACCCCCGCCTCTGATACCAGCTTTACGGAAATCCGGGCCCGGGTGTTGGAATTTTTCAAATCATAAATCAGCTGAGCCAAATCCTCAATGGAATAAATATCATGGTGCGGCGGCGGGGAAATCAACCCCACACCCGTGGTAGAGTGGCGGGTCTTGGCCACCCAGGGATATACCTTCGGTCCGGGAAGCTGTCCTCCCTCCCCAGGCTTGGCTCCCTGAGCCATCTTGATCTGAATCTCCTGGGCGCTGACCAGATAGCGTGATGTCACCCCGAACCGCCCCGAAGCCACCTGCTTGATGGCTGAACAGCGGTTGTTGTTCTTCGGTCCCGGAGCCAGCCGCTCCAGGCTCTCTCCTCCCTCGCCGGTGTTTGACTTGCCTCCCAGCCGGTTCATGGCGACAGCCAGCGTCTCATGGGCCTCCTGAGAGATCGACCCGTAGGACATAGCCCCGGTTTTAAACCGCTTCACAATGGACTCCACACTCTCCACCTCATCGATGGGAATGCCGCCGTTTTCCTCATACTTAAAATCCATCAGGCTGCGCAGGTTGATGGTCTGCCCCTCCTCATTCAGGGCATGGCTGTACTCCTTGAAAATTTCATAATTCCCCGTCCGGGCCGCCTCCTGAAGAAGATGGATGGTCCGCGGGTTGTACAAATGCTCCTCCTGCCCGGCCCGTTCCTTGTGGCTGCCCACACTCTCCAAAGTCAGATCCACATCCAGCCCCAGAGGGTCGAAGGCAGTGGAATGCAGCACATCCACATCCCCTTCAATATCACTTAAAGTAATGCCCCCTACCCGGCTCACCGTATTCGTGAAATATTTGTCAATTACTTCTCTGGAAATACCGATCGCCTCAAAAATCTGGGCTCCCTGGTAGGACTGGATGGTGGAAATCCCCATCTTGGAGGCAATCTTTACAATGCCGTGAAGCACTGCCGAGTTGTAATCATCCACCGCCGCGTAGTAATCCTTGTCCAGCATCCCGCTCTCGATCAGATACCGCACGGACTCCTGGGCCAGATAAGGGTTGACGGCACAGGCGCCATAACCCAGCAGGGTGGCAAAATGGTGCACCTCCCGCGGCTCCCCGCTTTCCAGGATCAAGGCCACGGAAGTCCGTTTTTTGGTCTTTACCAAATGCTGCTGCAGGGCAGACACGGCCAGCAGGGAAGGAATGGGCACATGGTTTTCGTCGATATCCCGGTCAGATAACACGATGATGTTGACCCCATCCCGATGGGCCCGGTCCACCTCCAGAAACAGCCGGTCAATGGCCTTTTCCAGCGAGGTGTTTTTATAATAGGTAATGGGAATCACTTCCACCTTGAAACCCGGCTGCTTCATATGCTTGATCTTCAGCAGATCGGTGCAGGTGAGAATGGGATTATCCACCTTCAAAATCTTACAGTTCTCCGGCCTCTCCTCCAGCACATTCCCTTCTTCTCCCACATACACGGTGGTAGAGGTGACTACTTCCTCCCGGATAGCGTCAATAGGCGGATTGGTCACCTGGGCAAACAGCTGCTTAAAGTAGTTATACAAGGGCTGGTGCTTGCGGGACAGCACGGCCAGGGGACTGTCCGCCCCCATAGCGGACACCGCCTCCGCCCCGTTTAACGCCATCGGCAAAATCATGGTCTTGTACTGCTCATAGGTGTACCCGTAGGTCTTCTGCAGCCGGGCCCTGGTCTCCTTATCCATCGGCGGCACCCCCTTGTTGGGAATGGGCAGAGATTTCAGTTCAATCAGGTTATTGTCCAGCCACTCGCCATAAGGCCGCCTTGCCGCATAACGCAGCTTCAAATCCTCATCGCTGATTAGTTCTTTTCTCACCGTATCAATGAGCAGCATTTTACCCGGACGGAGCCGCTCCTTCTTCACCACACGGGACTGCAAAATATCAATGGCCCCCACCTCGGAAGCCAGAATCATCTGATCGTCATCGGTGATATAATACCGGGAAGGCCGCAGGCCGTTGCGGTCCAGCACCGCCCCCAGCACATCCCCGTCGCTGAACACGATGGAAGCCGGGCCGTCCCATGGCTCCATCATGGTCGCGTAATAGCGGTAAAAATCAATCACATCCTGAGGCATATTTTTCTCATGGGCCCAGGGCGCCGGAATGGTAACCATCACCGCCAAAGGCAACTCCATGCCGCTCATCATCATAAATTCCAGGGCATTGTCCAGCATGGCCGAATCGGAACCCTCCTGGTGGATAATCGGCAATACCTTGTGCATTTCCGACTTGAAAAAGTCCGATTCCATGGTTTCCTCCCGGGCCATCATCTTGTCCACGTTTCCCCGGATGGTATTAATCTCCCCGTTGTGGACGATAATCCGGTTGGGGTGGGCCCGCATCCAGCTGGGATTGGTGTTGGTGCTGAACCGGGAATGGACCACCGCCAGAGCCGACTCATAATCCTGATCCTGCAGATCATCAAAAAACTGCCGCAGCTCACCCACCAGGAACATTCCCTTATACACAATGGTCCGGCTGCTCATGGATACCACATAGGTGTTGTCGTTGCTCTGCTCAAACACCCGTCTGGCCACATACAGCCTCCGGTCAAAGTCCAGCCCTTTCTTCACATGGGCCGGCTTGCCGATAAAACCCTGGACAATATAGGGCATTTTCTCCACCGCCTTCTCCCCGATCCGGTCCGGATGGATAGGAAGGTCGCGCCAGCCCAGGAAGGTCAGCCCCTCCTTTTTGACAATGATTTCCAGCATTTTCTTGGCCTGGTTTCTGGCCAGCTTATCCTGGGGGAAGAAAAACATACCGACTCCGTACTCCCTCTCCTCTCCCAGGCAAATCCCCAGAGGCGCTGTCACCTTCTTAAAAAAGCGATGGGAAATCTGCATTAAAATGCCGACCCCATCGCCAGTCTTTCCTTCCGCGTCCTTACCTGCGCGGTGCTCTAAATTTTCCACAATATGAAGCGCCTGCTCCACCGTCTTATGGCTCTTTATCCCCTTAATATTGGCCACTGCCCCGATTCCGCAGTTGTCATGCTCAAACCTGGGATCATACAGGCCCGGAATCGCTGCCGGAGCGGTGCGCCCTGCTCTCTCCTCAACCTTTTCCATAATCATTTCCTTTCCCTGCCGTAAATTTCAAATTCAGGAGTTTAATTTTTTATGATGATACTACGAATGAGGGAGTTTGTAAAGACTTTTTTTGCTTTAAATTTTCAGATAATTAGATTATTAATGTTTTTATTGTATAATTATCAGTTTTTATCTTGTTTCTGCAAAAATTTTTCAAATCCAGGATTCAGCCGCTGTCCATGACTTTCACAGTAAATCCATCAATGATTCAAAAAACCTTCAGAAATAATTCTCCTTTTCTAAATTGTCATCCGCCAAAAAACAGCTTATAATAACAGATATGATAACCCTTCCTCAACCCACCATTGAGGCGACATTTTTACACAACAATCCATAGGAGCCAAACCATGATTTCTCTCTCCACGCTTCCCATCCGCGACCCGGAAAGCTTCAACTGGACCGCCCATTTTCAGAACAACCATACCCACCGCCTCCAGATTGATTTCATCCACGAACCCCAGCTGACTCGCCGGGAAAAACAGCAGATATTTCCCTCCATTCAGATCTTTCAGAAGGGAGAAGCCTCCGACGGCCGATTTCTCTTAAGCTGCGCAGAACGCTATGCCCAAAAAAATAATGACCCGGAATATCTGGAAGCCATGAAATGGTTTGTCCGGGAAGAAAACTGGCACTCCGCCTATTTGAAAAAATACATGGATTACCATCAGATACCCGTTCGCTCCCGGTCGGCCCTGGATGATATTTTCCGGATTCTGCGGAAAACCGGCGGCCTGAAATCCGAGATTATCGTCCTGGTAACCGCTGAGATTATCGCTCTGTCCTATTACCGGGCACTGGCAGGATGCACCGCCTCCCCTGCCCTGAAAAGCATCTGCCGGCAAATGCTTCATGACGAGCTGCCCCATATCCTGTTCCAGTCCCGCACCCTCCATCGCCTCACCCCAGGCCCTCTTGAAAGGCCTCTCCGCGTACTGCTGATGGAAATCACCATGACCGTGGTCTGGCTTTCCCTGAAAGAAATATTTCAGGCAGGAGGCTATTCCTATAAGCGGCTGGCCTCAGACTGCCTGGGATACTTAAGGCAATCTATGGAAATAGCAGAAAATGGCAGATTGTAGGGGTTTTCACCGGTCCCTGTTTTTCACCATGGGATAAAAAATGCCGGCCTGCTTCCGCACGCCAGGCATTCGCTTTCAGCCGCACATTTTCTCCAGATATCTCACTGGAACATCGTTTGTCAGCCACACCCCGTTCACAGACCGGTAAAACACATATCCGTCCCCCTGCATCTGCCCGCTCTTGATCCGATAGACCACCGGCCGCCCATGGCGGCTGCCCACCTTCCTTGCCGTATCCACGTCTCCGGAAAGATGTACATACAATCTTCCCTTTGGTATCAGGCCGGTCCTGTCGATAGATTCCACATATTTCCGGCCAGTGCCATGATACAAAATCTCTGGCGGCACCGCAACCGGCAGTTCCACATCCACCAGAATGGAATGTCCCTGATTGGCCCGAATCAGCCTTTTATCCTCGCTGAAGGAATAGCGTTTTTTATTGTCTGTCTCCACAATCTCCTCCAGCATTTCCCGGTCAAAAACCCGAGTCTTCCGAATCCCCGCAATCAGAGAATCCACATCCGCCCAGCCATGCTCGTCCAGAGTGATTCCGACAGCTTCCGGCTGATGGCGCAAAATCAGGCTGATAAATTTACTGACGCGGTCCAAATCCTTTCGTTTTCTTCCCTCTGTTTTCTGCTCTTTTTCTCGGCTATGCCAAATTTCCTTCAAGCTTTCTCAC
>CAMSTY010000029.1 GCA_947063875.1 uncultured bacterium | reverse complement strand
AGAAGATTGGCGCCGGTTATAAGCGGAATGTGGAAGAGCTGGAGAAGATCGGAAGCTTTGACGATGAAGCGTCGCTGCGCGAACTTCTGGAAATCAAACGTCAGAATAAGGTGGCGTTAAAGCATTATCTGATGGAGGCACAGGGGATTGACATTGACGAGAATTCCATTTTTGATATTCAGATCAAACGTCTTCATGAGTATAAGCGCCAGCAGATGAATGTGCTCTATGTGATTCATAAATATCTGGAGATTAAAAAAGGAAAGCTTCCCTCCACTCCGATTACGGTGATTTTCGGAGCCAAGGCTGCGCCTGCCTATGTGATTGCAAAAGACATTATCCACCTGATCCTGTGCCTGGAGAAACTGGTCAATCAGGACCAGCAGGTCAGCCCGTATCTGAAGGTGGTGATGGTGGAGAATTATAATGTGACAGAAGCCGAGAAGCTGATTCCGGCCTGCGACATCTCCGAACAGATTTCTCTGGCCTCCAAAGAAGCCAGCGGTACCGGAAACATGAAGTTTATGCTCAACGGAGCAGTGACTCTGGGAACCATGGACGGCGCCAACGTAGAGATTGCACAGCTGGTGGGAAAGGAGAATATCTATATCTTCGGCGAGTCGAGCGAGACGGTGATTGCGCATTATGAGAAAGCCGATTATGTGTCGAAGGATTACTATGAGAAGAGTGCGGATATCAAAGAGGCTGTGGACTTTATCGTCGGGAAAGAGTTGATGGCGATTGGCAGAGAGGAGAATCTGCAGCGGCTTCATGACGAATTGCTGAATAAGGACTGGTTTATGACGCTTCTCGATTATGAGGATTATGCGCGGGTGCGTGAGCAGGCCTATCAGGACTATGAGAACCGGATGGAGTGGGCCAAAAAGATGCTGGTAAATATCAGCAAGGCAGGATTTTTTTCTTCCGACCGGACCATTGCAGAGTATAACCGGGATATCTGGAAACTGGAAGGTGAAGAGCCTGCCTCAGAAGACGACGGTAACACAAAAGAGGAATAAAAAAGAAAGCAGATAAAAGGCGGCTGTTTTATCCAATCACGGGATAAAGCAGCTGTTTTTTGTGCCGGGGAAAGCTCATATCTGCTTAAGAAAGTTTTCTTTTTTCTTGACAATCTGAAGAGAAATTTACGGTTTCTTACAGAACATTTCCATCTATTGACCCTGGAAGCATTCCAGGGTGTAGAGTGATGGCATCAGCAGAAAACACTGCTGGGTGCAGATGGAAATGCAAAAAGGAATAGGATCGGAAGGAGAAAGAAATGAGAAAACAGACAAGACAGCTTTTAGTTCCCTGTACAGCAGCTGTATTTACCATAGGAGTTTCCATGATGTCATGGGCTGCAACAGGGTGGCAGGAAGAAGATGGGACCTGGAGGTATTACAACGCAAGTGGGGAATATGCCACGGACACCTGGAAAAAATCAGGAGATCACTGGTTTTGGGTGGATGAAGACGGAGAGATGCTGACGGACAGCCTGGTGGAAGACGACGACAATTATTATTATGTCAATGAGAGCGGGGCCATGGTTACGAACGAGTGGCGGGAGCTGGACAATACCGACGACGATGAGGATGCGGCAGACACCTGCTGGTATTATCTGGGAGCAAACGGAAAGGCATATAAGGCGCCTGACTCCGGTAAGACGACCTTCAAGACCATCAACAGCAAAAAATATGCCTTTGATGAGGAAGGGAGAATGCTGTATGGCTGGGTGGATGAAGAGTCCGGCCGGGTGACGGAGGAGGACGCCTGGAAGAGCGGAGTGTATTATCTGGGAGCCAACGGCGACGGAGCGGTGCGTTCTGACCAGTGGGAGCGCATGGAAGTGGACGACGATGAGAACGAGGATGATGCCTTTGACGGATATTACTGGTTCTGGTTCGGAACCAACGGCAAGAAGGTGCAGGATACCACCAAGACAATTAACGGACGCAAGTATCAGTTTACGGAAAACGGCAACGCAGTATTTAACTGGCATACGACAGCAAGCAGTTCCACCGCTTCGGCCAGCGACATGTATTTTAACAGTCCGGAACAATGCTGGCGGGCGCAGGGGTGGTTCCAGTCGGTGCCGGACGAGACGATCGATCCCGAAGGATATGACGACGGGGAAGAGCGCTGGTATTATGCACAAAAGGACGGCGAGCTGGTAAGGAGCCAGATTAAGAAGATCAACGGCCAGTACTATGCCTTTGACGAGTTCGGCAAGATGCTGCACGGACTTTATAAAATGTCCGTCAATGACCGTGAGATTCAAAGTTATGAGGAAATTGAAAACGAGGCCGATCTCCCGCAGGAGGGCGAAGCCTGGCAGGTATACTATTTTGGAGACACGCCAAAAGAGGGCGTTATGAAAACCGGAACAACAAAGATTGATGTGGACGGAGAGGAATACACCTATGAGTTTAAGAAAACCGGAAGCGACCGGGGAGCCGGCTACGACGGCATTAATGACGGCGCGATCTACATCAAAGGAAGACTCCTGAAGGCTGATAAGGATGCCAAGCTGGAAAAAATAACTTATGACGGCGAGGATTATCTGGTCAATACTTCTGGCAAGATTCAGAAGAAGAAAACAAATATCAAAGATGCAGATGATAAGTACTACTGTACGGACAGCAATGGGATTGTCACCTATGAAGGGAGCGAAAAAAGAGAGAAAGAAGAATAAAGAAAGAAAAACCATCACACAATAGGTCCTGAATGTTCAGAATGCACTCTGATTCAGATAAAAACAGGAAACAGAAACGGCGCCTTGTGACAGAATTGCCACAAGGCGCCGCTTTCTTTTAAAAAACAGGAATGTAAATCCGCAGGAAATAGCTGTCCTGCCCGTCGACACGTCCGCGGGTCGTGTAGGTAGAGTAGAATTGCTGTGAGACCAAAAATCCCTGACGTTCGGCCCAGTCGATCATCGGGAGCAAATCTTCGGAACCCGGAGTGAGGGAGGGACAGGCGCAACAGGCAGATACGCACAGCAGGGAGCAGGGAGTACGAGGAGTGTCCGGCGGGATGGGATAATCTACATATTCCTTGAGATGTTCAAAGAGAACCAGCTGGGAATTCTTGTACTCCATGCGCAGCGTATGATTTTCCCCACGGTTCCAGGCATATTCGCTGAAGGTGTACATCATGTCAAGTCCGGAGTACTGCCTGGAATAGGAAAACCACAGACGTATGCTTTCGGAAAGGTCTGTGCGGGGGACGATAATATAGGCGGCCGGAAAATCCCGCAGGGAAATCTTCCCGATATTGCAGCGGATGTCTTCGCAGTCTGATCTTGCCAGCTGCAGCCGCGCGATATTCTGCTGGTGCATCCGGATACTTTGCTCTTCTTCTCTCAGACGGGTGTCCATGATCGCAGTCAGGTCGTCGATCGTATTTTCTGAATTTTGCAAAGCTTTCATGTCCCCTAACCGAATATTCATCTTTCTTTGATACAGAATGGTGATCATGTGTGAAATGTCCTGGTCTGTATAGTATCGGTAGCCGTTTTCCTCTCTCTGGGAAGTAAGGATACCGCGTTTTTCATAGTGGCGGAGTGTGTCCCGGCTGAGGCCCATCAAATTCGCCACATCACCGATTTTATATTTTGTATTTTTCATAGCTGCTTTCACCTCCAATAACTGGTATAGCAGGAAAAGGAGGGAAAATCAATACAGGTAATGAAACCGTAATAAAATGTAAGAGAGAATGAAAAAGGAATTAAGAATTGTGTAAAAGGGTCAAATTGAGAAATTATGGACAAGAAGGTTTCTTGACATGGAAGTTAGCAAATGCTAACATATAAAAAGGGCATAAGCACGTGAAAAAAATCAGAAAAGCATTTTGGAAGCGTCCGGGAACGAAAAAGAGGAAAAAACGACTAACATAGAACGAAATACAAAGGGAATATTAATAGCAGGAAATGAAATAAGGAGGCTTTGCCATGTCTGTAGAGACTATGCTTTCATTTTTGCAGAACTGCAGTCCGGAAGGAAGGCTGGGATTCCAGGTGGCCGTACAGTGCGCGCCTGTTTTAAAAAACGTAAAAATTTCCAATCTGATGACAGGAAAGCCGGGAAGCTGGCAACGTATCCGCAAAAAACTGAAGCCAAGCCGTATTATCTGTGTGCCGCTTTATCTGGATGAAGAAAAAGAGGTGCTGCTTTTATATCGCTATAACCGGCTGGAGGAGCATTTGAAGAGTGAAAAGGTGCGCTGCTTCCTGCATCACTGCGGATATGAGGAATGCGAAATTGCGGCAGTGCTGAAACTCCTGCGCGAAAGGTACCGGCGTTATGCCGGGGCAGGCGGGGAATTTCCTCATGAACTGGGGGTATTGCTGGAATATCCGGTGGAAGATGTGGAAGGATTTATCGCCAATCAGGGACAGAACAGCCTGATGGCACGCTACTGGAAGGTATATCATAACCAGCAAGAGGCAGAACAGATTTTCCGCATGTACGATGAGGCCAAAGAACAGGCGCTGCAGGAAATCGTACAAGGCTCCTCTCTATGCCAGGTGGCAGTTTCTTGAAACTTTATAGTATTTTTATATTTTTCACAGCAAGGCCGGCAACCAGCAATCGGGAAAAATTTCGCCGGAAGAGTCAGGGCCTGGCAAGGTTCGGCGACATTTGCAGGGTCTTGCTGTATCTTAGGAAAAAAGACGGCAGTTGTACGAATCTCTTGAAGTAGCAGCAACGTGCGAAGAAACGGCTGCGTAAGAATTCGTTACCATGACTGCCGTCTTTTTTCCTTAGAGACAGCTGGCCCGAAACCGGAGCCGAACCTTGCCAGGCCCTGACTCTTCCTCACTTTCCCCACCCCTTGCCAGTATCTCTCCATGCAAAGGGACAATTTTTTGTTTGAATGCGCCTCCGGATTTGCGAAAAACACTTGAAAAGGAAGGTTGAGTAGCATATAATAGGCAGGAAAACAAACCGTCAGAGAGCAGGAATGATATGAAACAGATGCGGACCATGTGCCGGAAATGGACAGTTTTTTTGCTGATCTTTGTACTGCTTGGATGCGGTAGGAAGCAGTCAGGGAAAGAGCAGCCAAAAGCCGCAGATGCGGATGACCGGCTTCGTATAGTTACCACAATTTTTCCTTATTATGATTTTGTCCGCCAGATTGCAGGGGATCAGGTAGAACTGACATTGATCGTGCCGGCCGGAATGGACAGCCATTCCTTTGAGCCGACGCCGGCCGATATGCGCATGATCCAGAATGCCGACGTGCTGATCTGCAATGGCGGAGCCATGGAACACTGGCTGGAACAGGTATTGGATGCGGTTGATACTTCAACGATAACCGTAATCACCTTGATGGACTATGTGGATACCGTGAGGGAGGAACTGGTGGAAGGGATGGAGGATGCCGGCCATGGGGATCACGGGCATGAGGATCATAACCATGGGACAGAAGAACATGAGGATGGACAGGAAATGCCGAAGATTGACGATGACGGATATCACGTGGAGATCGAGTATGACGAACATATCTGGACTTCACCAGTGAATGCCATGCAGATCGTGGAGGCCATCCGCGATGTGCTGATCCAAAACGACCCGGTTCACACAGACGGATATCAGGAAGCGGCGAGGGAATATCTGGCGGAGTTAAAGCGTATTGACGGGGAATTGCGGCAGATCTCCAGGCAGCGCAGACATAATCTGATTGTGGTGGGGGACAAGTTTCCGTTCCGCTACCTGGCAGAAGAGTACGGACTGGATTACCGCGCCGCGTTTTCCGGCTGCAGCACGGATACGGAGCCAAGCGCTAGGACGATCGCATATCTGATTGACAAGGTACAAGAAAAGCAGATCCCGGTAGTTTATTATCTGGAGTTAAGCAGCACCCGGGTGGCGGAGATTATCAGCGAGGAGACGGGTGCGCAGCCGCTTCTTCTGCATTCCTGCCATAATGTAACCAGGCGTCAGTTCGACACAGGAATCACATATCTGGAACTGATGGAGCAGAATGTGGAGAATCTGAGAAAAGGATTGGATGAATGAAGCCGTTTATCGTATGTGAACATGTGGATTTTGGATATGAGAACCAGGATGCGGTCATTGACTTAAATCTCACCATTGATCCCGGTGATTACCTGTGCATTGTCGGGGCCAATGGTTCCGGCAAAAGCACGCTGATTAAGGGCCTTCTGGGACTGCTTGCCCCGACTGCCGGGACGCTGGCCGTGGCGGAAGAGCTGCGGCGGGGAGGAATCGGCTATCTGCCGCAGCAGACGGCTGCCCAGCGGGATTTTCCGGCTACGGTCCGGGAAGTGGTGCTGTCCGGGACGTTAAACAGCCGGAAAAACCGTCCTTTTTATTCCCGGGCGGAGAAAAACCTGGCGGAGCAGGGCATGGAACGGCTGGGCATTACAAAGCTGCAGAATCGCTGCTATCGGGAACTGTCCGGCGGACAGCAGCAGCGGGTGCTAATAGCCCGTGCATTGTGCGCCACAGAGCAGATGCTGATTCTGGATGAGCCGATCACCGGACTGGATCCCTCGGCGATCCAGGAATTTTACCGTTTGATCCGGAAGCTGAACCAGGAAGACCGGATTACCATTGTGATGGTATCTCACGATATCCGCAGCGTTATCAGCCAGGCAGGTAAGATTCTGCATTTGCAGCAGCGGACGTTGTTTTTCGGTCCGGCAGCGGACTATGCGGCGAGTGAAGCCGGGAAGGGGTTTCTGGAGGGCTGACGGTCAAAAGATCCGAAGGAAAGGCAGGAGATAGGAGAGTGGGAATGATACAGGAAATGCTGTCGTATCCGTTTTTGGTACGGGCCCTGCTGGGCGGCGTGCTGGTGTCTTTGTGCGCGGCTCTTTTGGGGGTCAGCCTGGTGCTGAAACGTTATTCGATGATTGGAGACGGACTGTCGCATGTATCGTTTGGGGCCTTGTCGATTGCCGTGGCGGTGGGATGGCAGCCTCTGGCTTTGTCAATTCCGGTAGTAACCGTGGCGGCATTTTTGCTTTTGCGGCTTACGGAGAACAGCAGGATCAAGAGCGATGCCGCCATTGCCATGATTTCCGCCTCGTCCCTGGCGGCAGGAATTGTGGTAACCTCTCTGACTACCGGCATGACCACGGACGTCAGCAGCTATATGTTCGGCAGTATTCTGGCTATGAGCCGGCAGGATGTGCTTTTGAGCATTCTGTTATCCGGGGTTGTGCTGTCTTTGTTTGTGTTTTGCTACAATAAGATTTTTGCTGTTACCTTTGATGAAAACTTTGCCAAAGCGACCGGGGTACGGGTGGGTTTTTATAACACTTTGATTGCTGTTTTGACAGCTGTCACGATTGTGCTGGGAATGCGGATGATGGGCGCTATGCTGATTTCCAGCCTGGTGATATTTCCGGCGCTGACAGCCATGCGGATTTTTAAGAGTTTCTGCGGCGTGGTGATCTGCTCCGGCATCTTATCGGTTTTGTGCTTTTGCACCGGTATTGTGCTGTCTTATCAGCTGTCCACTCCGGCAGGAGCCAGCGTTGTCATGGTGAATCTGGGGGTATATCTTCTGTTTACCCTGGCATCCCGCCTCGGTGTGCGGCAGTACAAAGGAAAAGATATGGAGGTATGAGAGTTATGCCAGTTCCCGGAAATCGTTTGTTCAAGAAACTTTATTATGCCCGCAACCATCTGACCCAGACCCAGTTTATTGCCTATGGTTTTCTGGGGATCATTCTGGCGGGCGCCTTGCTTTTGATGCTTCCCGTCTCCAGCCGGACTGGCGAGTTCAGCAATTTCTTAAACTGTCTGTTTACAGCGACCAGCGCCTCCTGCGTGACCGGCCTGGTCGTCTATGATACCTGGAGCCACTGGTCGCTGTTCGGCCAGCTGGTAATTCTGACATTGATTCAGATCGGCGGCCTGGGGTTTGTGACAATCGGTGTGTTCCTTTCCATCGTTCTGCGCCGGAGGATCGGGCTGAAGGAGAGAGGCCTGATGCAGGAGAGCGTGAATACGCTCCAGATCGGCGGCGTTGTGCGGCTGGCGAAAAAGATTGTGATCGGGACGGCCTTCTTTGAGGGTTTCGGGGCGGTGCTGCTGGCGATTCGCTTTATTCCTCAGTACGGGTTTGGCAGGGGCATTTATTACAGTGTCTTTCATTCCATATCTGCTTTCTGCAATGCGGGGTTTGACCTGATGGGATGGCAGGGGCAGTACAGTTCCCTGGTAGGGTATTACAATGACTGGCTGGTCAATCTGGTGATTATGGCTTTGATCGTAATCGGAGGAATCGGATTTATCGTGTGGGATGATTTGAGCCGCCATCGGCTGCATTTTCGCCGTTATATGCTTCATACCAAGATTGTGCTGCTGACCACGCTGGTTCTGCTGTTTGGCAGCGCCTGGCTGTTTTACCGGTTTGAATCGGGAAACCTTCTGGTAGGGATGGATTTAGGCGGGAAGATCCTGACTTCCCTGTTTTCTTCTGTCACGGCACGTACAGCAGGATTTAACACCGTAGATACGGGGGCGCTGACAGATGCCAGCAAGATGCTGACGGTGCTTTTAATGTTTATCGGCGGCAGTCCGGGTTCTACGGCCGGCGGAGTGAAGACCACTACCATGATTGTGATTTACCTGCATCTGTGGTCGACGATCCGCAGGACATATGGAGTGAATGCGTTTGGCAGGCGGCTGGAGGATGATGTGTTAAAACAGGCCAGCGCCATCTTTATGATCAATCTGACGCTGGCATTGGCGGTGTCGTTGTTTATCATGGCAACTCAGAAATATCCGGTGATGGATGTGCTGTTTGAGACGTTTTCCGCAATCGGTACGGTGGGCATGACGACTGGGATCACCCGCGGGCTGAATGCAGCGTCACGGTTTGCAGTAGCTTTTTTGATGTATTGCGGCCGTGTGGGCAGCTTGTCCTTCGCCCTGTCGTTTACCCAGCATAAAAAAGTGGCGCGGGTGCAGCAGCCGGTAGGACGGATTACCATTGGCTGAGAAAAGAGCCTAATAACGGAGAGGGAGGATTTTCTTATGAAGTCGATTTTGATTATCGGAATGGGACGGTTTGGCCGCCATTTGTGTACCAATCTGGCAAAGCTGGGAAACCAGATTATGATTGTGGATGAGAATGAAGAGAACTTAGAGGAGATGCTGGACTATGTAGTCAGCGCAAAGATCGGTGACTGCACCAATGAGGCCGTGCTGAAGAGCCTGGGGATCGACAATTTTGATATCTGTTTTATCTGTATCGGGACAAATTTCCAGAGCAGCCTGGAGATTACCAGCATGGTGAAGGAATTGGGCGGGCGCTATGTGGTCAGTAAGGCGAACCGGGATATCCATGCCAAGTTTCTGCTGCGCAACGGCGCGGATGAGGTCATTTATCCGGACCGGGATATTGCGGAAAAGATGGCCGTGCGCTACAGCGCAAACCATGTGTTTGATTATATTGAGCTGACGGAGGAGTTTTCTATTTATGAGATCCCGCCGCTGCCGGAGTGGGTGGGGAAAAGTATTATTGATTTGTCCATCCGGAATAAATACCATATCAGTATCCTGGCAACCAAAGAGGGAGAACGTGCGAAGCTGATGCCGCCTGCGGATTATGTGATTCAGGCGGACGAACATTTGATGGTAATCGGCAAAAATGAAGATGTGGACAGGATTTTAAAAATGCTGCGGTAATAAAGGAATCCGGCAAAACGCGCTGCGGGCGTATTTTGCCGGATTCTTTTGTAGGTTTATTTCAGTTTCTGATCCAGGTATGTCCACAAACGATACATCAGAACCCCCCAGGCGAAAAACAGGATGATAAGGATTCCCAGGGGAACCGGGTTGTCATAATGGTCAGGCAGGAAATATTTCTGCCAACCGGGGATATCGGTATAATAATACTGCCCTGGTCCGAAATCAATGCCGGGAACCTGTCCCATATTGTTGGCCATCATGTAAACGGCAACAAAAACGGCGATTACAAAAAGGATGACCCCGGCGGCGCATACCACGCGCATGGGAGTTGACGGCCTGGGTGACGTCTCTTTTTTCATGACATTTTCCTTTCTGCGTTTCCACAAATCAGACGGTGATATTCGGAATCGGGAAAATCCGCCCGGACAGTAACAGCCATGCCACGACAAAGGTCAGCACCAGATTGAAAATCTGTCCGGTAATGTAGAGGACAAACGGCTTGCCGCCCTGGAACTGATCGGCCATCTCCTTGAAGTTGGTCTCCAGGCCAATGCAGGTGAAGGCAAGAGCGAAGCACCAGGTCTGGAATTCTTTGATATCCGACAGGATTTTGGCGGTGGCGTCCACTCCGATGGTGTTCTGGAACACGAAGGAGAAGAACAGGGAGGCGCCTAAAAATCCCAGGATGAACTTGGGAAATCTATGCCAGATTTCGGAAGCGCCTACGGTCTGATTCTCGCTTTTGTCTACTTTGGTGGTGAAAAATACAGCTACGGCAAAGGCGACAAAACCGATCAGGATGTTCTGAATCATCTTTACCAGGGCGGCTACCTGCCCGGCCAGTTCACCCAGGGCGTTGCCTGCCAGCACTACGGCGCCGGTAGAGTCAACCGTGCCGCCGATCCAGGCCCCGCCGACCATCGGATCTAAGGCAACCACTTTACAAAACAGCGGCATGCCGACCATCATCAGAACCGTGAAGATCAGTGAAATGCCTACGGCAAAGGTCAGGTCGGTCTTTTTTGCCTTGCAGGCGGCAGCTGTGGCGATAGCGGCGGAAGTTCCGCAGACGGAGGTGGCAGCGGCGATCGTCATTACCATCCTCTTGTTTTCCATTTTCAGGTATTTTGTTCCCAGAAGCCACATAAATATGATAACAACCGGCGTTACCGCCCAGGCGATACCCAAACCGTAAAGGCCGAATTTCTGGATATTGGAGAAAAGTACGGAGGCGCCCATAAGCACCAGTCCGGTCTTTATGTAAAATTCCGTCTGAATGGCCGGTTTCAGCCAGTCCGGCACTTTTAGAAGATTCGAGATAACCAGGCCCAGAATCAAAGCCCAGAAGGCATATTCCAGATACTTGCTGAACGTGACCTGGGAAGAAATCAGCCGCACCAGGCAGGTTAAAGCAAACAAGGCCAGGAATGATACGGCGTATTTGGCAATGTTTTTTCCCATAAGCTGATTGGAAACGGCAAAGATAACAATCAGAGCAATCAGAGTCAGCAAAATCCCGCCCCAGGTAGAAAGGCAGGTCTCACTTCCGTTGAAGAACTTCAAGAAGGACCCGCTGTCTGCATCTCCCCATTTTCCGAAGGAGCCGGCTTTAAAGGCAAAAGCGCCGCTGATCACTCCTATGGATGCAATGGCGATGATAATGAATGCGCCCCAGATGGAAAGCCAGTCTTCTTTATGCAGCATGTCTGACATCTGGAACTTTTCGGCTACGACCACATCATCATGAGCGGGAGCCGGATTGACAGTTGTAGCTTTTTTACTCATAGTAACCCTCCTGTATCAATAATATTGTATTGTCAATAAAATAACATCCTTGTTAAAATATTGACAGCCATAGATATTATAATCGGTTATTAATAAAAAAGCTATTGACATTTATGCTAACAATAATGAGAAAAATTGTCGGATAATGATAAAAAATACAAACAAAAAAGTTACAAAAATATAGAAAATGCTAAATTATTTCTCGAAACGAAATTGTCAAATTATAAAAGTGACAAAGAGCAAATTGACAAAAAATAAACGAAATCTTGGTTCGTGCTGGCCTGGGAGAACAGAATAAGAATTGCGTGCCAGGGGCTGCTGCAAACACCATGAATATGGCAGCGGCCATGGACGCGCCGGTGGCGATGCCGGTGGCGGACTGCAACCTGGCAGAGAGCGATCTGAAAAAGGCGCATGGAAATCCGCGGGTATACCGGGTGATTTTCCTGAAAGTTTTGCTGGTTCCGGCGATAAGCGCAATTTTCCTGCCTTGGATACCGGTCGAACGGATTTATCGAATGACGATCCTGGCGGCGACTGCCTGTCCCTCCGGGGCGATGGGAACCAAGTGTACTGACCTATTTACATTTCGCCAAATGACTTGCCTGAATTTCCATCTGCTGCGTTGTTGTCGGTCAACGATGCCACCGCATCGCCTCCCCCCGCCGCCTTGCAGACTGAAAATTCATTCTGCGTCATCTGGCTGAAAGTAAATGAGTCAGCACACTAGTTTGCGCTTCAGTATAATAAGGACAGCAATTACGCATCCGAACTTTTTGTGCCCTCGACGTTACTGTCGCTGGTGACGATTCCGGTGGTAATCTTTCTGGGCGGATGGCTGATATAGGACGGTAGCCTGCGGTGCACCGTCTTCTTTTTTGATAATGAGAATTTTTCTCAATAAGAAATCTTGACTTTTTCCACAGATTAGCGTATGATAATCACGAAAATGATAATCAGTTTCAAAAAGAACATATTTACGCAGAAAGGAAGTGTGTCTTATGCCGTTATCGATGATGGAGCAGGGTGACACGAGAATGATTACAGAGTTCCGGGGGCAGGAGGAGATGAAGCGCCATCTGCAGGACCTGGGATTTATCCGTGGAGAGAAGGTTCGTGTTGTAGGCGAAAATGCGAGCGGGATGATTCTGATGGTAAAGGGCGTGAAGATTGCCTTAAACCGTGCGCTGGCAAACCGGATCATGGTGGCGGATTAGGCATGGGTCAGGGAGGAACGAGATGACATTAAGAGATTTAAAGCCAGGACAGCAGGGGGTTGTGGTTTCCATCGCTACGACAGGTTCCATGAAACGAAGAATCATGGATATGGGGATTACGCCGGGGGTGGAGATCAAGGTAGTCAAAGTGGCTCCGTTAGGCGATCCCATTGAGGTCAACGTCAGAGGGTATGAACTGAGCCTTCGCAAAGAAGAAGCGCAGGAGATTGAAATGAAATAGACAGCAGTTTGCTGTTTTGGGAATGAGTTAGCAATTGCTAATCCCGAACCAGTTTTTCCTGCTGACACGCAGGGGAGGGATATCGGGGGAGAGGCGGCCGGAAAGGGAAAGCGCGGCTGTCCGAGGAAGAGAAGAAAACAAGAGGAGAAAATAAGTTATGAGCATGACAATTGCACTGGCAGGGAATCCAAACTGCGGCAAGACAACATTATTTAACGAATTGACGGGTTCCAAACAGCATGTAGGAAACTGGCCCGGTGTTACCGTAGATAAAAAGGACGGAGTTTACAAAAAGAACAAGGAAGTAGTAATCCTGGACCTTCCAGGTACGTATTCCCTGTCTCCGTACTCGGCAGAAGAGATCGTGGCGCGGGATTACATTGTAAAGGATAAGCCGGATGCGGTGATCGATATTGTGGACGGCACCAGCATTGAGCGGAACCTGTATCTGTCCCTGCAGATTATGGAGACCCGGATTCCGATGGTGATCGCCCTGAATATGATGGACGAGGTGGAGGCGCGCGGGGATAAGATTGACTGTAAAAAGCTGTCAGAAGAACTGGGCGTGCCGGTGGTGCCGATTGTGGCCAGAAGCGGTAAGGGCCTGGCAGAGTTGATGGAAGCAGCCATTGAGACCGCCAGGAATCATCAGAAATCGGAGCGGGTGCAGTTATTTGATGACGAACTGGAGAATGTCATCGCCGGGATTGCCGACCTGCTGAGAGGAAGCGATCCGGATGAAAGCTGGTGGAAGGCGATCAAGCTGGTGGAGAATGACGAGGTGGTGGCAAAAACCATCGATTCGGCAAAAATGGATTCCATTAGAAAACTGGTGGAGTCTGCCAATAAGAATGCCGGGGGAGACGCAGAGGCGAAGATTGCCGATTACCGTTATCAATACATAGGAAAAATTGTCAAAGAATGTGTGCGCAAGGCGCATCGCGGGCATGTGGAAACCAAGTCGGATAAAATGGATAAGGTTCTTACCAACCGGATTCTGGCGTTGCCGATTTTTGCAGCAGTAATGTATGTGATGTTTGCCTGTACGTTCAGCGAGAATTTTCTGTTTATTGAAGGGCTGCCAAGTCCGGGCGTATGGCTGGCGGGCATTGTGGAAAGCGTCTGGGGACTGCTGACGGATGCGGTTGTAGGCGCAGTGGAAGGCGTAGGCGCTTCTGAGTGGGCAGTGGGCCTGGTGTCAAGCTGCCTGGACGGAGTCGGGGCGGTAGCCGGTTTCCTGCCGCTGGTACTGGTGCTGTTTTTGCTGTTATCTTTCCTTGAGGACAGCGGTTATATGGCACGTGTGGCCTTTGTGATGGACCGGATCTTCCGCCATTTCGGACTGAGCGGACGTTCTTTTATTCCGATGCTGATGGGGTTTGGATGTTCGGTACCGGCTCTGATGGCTTCCCGGACACTGGAAAGCGATAAGGACCGAAAGATTACGATGATGATTACCCCGTTTATGTCCTGTGGTGCAAAATTACCGATTTATGCCATGTTTGCGGCGACTTTGTTTGCAGAGGGAAATCATACGGTGATTGTATTTTCGGTATATATGCTGGGGATCGTGGTGGCGATCATCGGCGCGCTGCTTTTGAATAAGTTCGCATTTAAGAGCGACACCTCCAATTTTATTATGGAATTGCCGCAGTATCGTGTGCCGACATTGAAAAGCGTGTTAATTCATGCGTGGGAGAAAGTAAAAGGATTTGCCATCAAAGCCGGTACCGTGATTTTTGCTTCCACGGTTTTGATCTGGTTTCTGTCAAGTTTTAACTTCAGCGGCATGTGCGACATGGAAGAAAGCCTGCTGGCTACTATCGGAAATGGTATCAAATGGATCTTTGCCCCGCTTGGCTGGGCGGACTGGAGAGCTTCTGTCGGCGTTGTGACCGGATGGATTGCCAAGGAGAACATCGTGGCCACCTTCGGGCAGCTGTTTGGAGGCGTCAGTGACGAAGTGGTGGAAGCAGTTATGGCAGGAGAAGAGGGACTTCCGGCTATCGGCGAGGTATTTAACAAGGTATCTGCATATTCATACATGGCCTTTAACCTGCTTTGCATGCCGTGCTTTGCGGCAGTCGGAGCCATCCGCAGGGAGATGGGTTCCTGGAAATGGACATTGCGTGCGGTAGGGTTTCAGATGCTGACAGCCTATGTGGTAGCGTTGCTGATCAATGTTGTGGGCAATATGATTTTTTAAGCCTTGTGAATTTGAATCCGTTTGAGAGCGCTTTGATATCTGGCGGGATTGGCCGAAAGGGAAGCGGCACTCCGGCGGGAAAGGAGTTTGTGTATGTCGTTGGAGAGTAAGAAGGGTTATATTATTGAAGAACTGAGAAAGAATGGCTGCCGGATCACCAACCAGCGTCAGCTGTTGATTGACATTATCCTGCAGGATGAGTGCAGCAGCTGCAAAGAGATTTATTACCAGGCAAGCAAGGTGGATTCTTCCATTGGCATGGCAACGGTGTACCGGCTGGTAAAAACACTGGAGGAGGCAGGCTTAATCCAGCGGAAGAATATGTACCGAATTGATTATGAGGCGCTGGCTGCAGGCGCCTGAAGGGATAAGGACACGGAGAGGAAAAATAAGACGCGCTCCGGGGAGGATCTATGAAAGAAACGGATGGGGGAGAACTTTCGGCAGGGAAGTTTTCCCTCATCCGTTTTTTGCTTTCGTAGTAAGGTATGCTGCGGGAAAGGAACAATGGGAAAAATTTAGAGGTGAAAAGGGTGGACGGAAAGGGGAATTTCGTATATGATAAGGAGTAATGGGGATGCCGAAGATATGAGGAGGGATGTTATGCACGAATCAGGCGAAAATTATCTGGAGACGATATTAGTGATCAAAGAAAAAAAAGGTTCCGTGCGTTCCATTGATGTCGCGCGGGAACTGAATTTTAGCAAACCCAGCGTCAGCCGTGCCATGGGCATCCTGCGGGAGAATGGCTATATTGTTATGGAACCGTCGGGGGAGATTCTGCTGACGGAGAGCGGGAGGGCAAAAGCAGAGGAGATTTATGGGAGACACCGGCTTTTGACTGCGTTCTTAACAGAGGTAGCCGGGGTGCCAGATCAGCTGGCAGAGGAGAATGCCTGCCGTATGGAACACATCCTGGACCAGGAAGTGGTGGATGGAATCCGGCGTTTTATGGAAGGACGCTGCCGGGCGGAAGTTTAAAGAAAGAAGGTAGAAGATGATGACAAAGATTGATATTATTTCAGGTTTTCTGGGAGCCGGCAAGACGACATTTATCAAAAAGCTCCTGAAGGAGGCGATTGCGGGCGAACAGGTGGTGCTGATTGAAAACGAATTTGGCGAGATCGGCATTGACGGAGGATTCCTGAAGGATTCGGGAATCGAGATCCGGGAGATGAACTCCGGATGTATCTGCTGCTCCCTGGTGGGGGACTTCGGGAAATCGCTGGAGGAGGTTCTGACAAAGTACCATCCGGACCGGGTGATTATTGAGCCTTCCGGCGTGGGAAAGCTTTCTGATGTGATGAATGCGGTGCGGAATGTGGCGAAGAATCTGGAAGTCCGGCTAAACAGCGCCGTCACGGTGGTGGATGCCAATAAATGCCGGATGTATATGAAAAACTTCGGTGAATTTTTTAACAATCAAGTGGAAAATGCGGGGACCATTGTGCTGAGCCGCACGGATGTAACAGAGAAAGGCAAGGTGAAGAAGGCGGCGGATATGCTGCGTGAGCACAATAGCGCGGCCACGATTGTGACGACTCCGATCGAGCAGCTGGAAGGAGCGCAGCTGCTGGAACTGATAGAGAAACCGGACACGATGATGGAGGATCTGCTGGCGCAGGCCAGGGAGGAGTATGAGAAGCACCATCATCACCATCACGGGGACAGCTGCGGGTGCGGATGCCATGACCACGATCACAGCCATCATGAGGAACATGGGCACGACCACGACCACAGCCATCATGAGGAGCATGGGCACGATCACGACCACGGCCATCATGAGGAGCATGGGCACGATCACGACCACGGCCATCATGAGGAACATGGGCACGACCACAGCCATCATGAGGAACATGGGCACGACCACGACCACAGCCATCATGAGGAGCATGGGCACGATCACGACCACGGCCATCATGAGGAGCATGGGCACGATCACGATCACAGCCATCATGAGGGACATGATCACCACCATCACGATCACCATGCGGACGAGGTGTTTTCCAGCTGGGGATTGGAGAATGTGGCGGCCTGCGATAAAAAGACGCTGGAAGAGATTCTGGAGGAACTGGCATACGGCGATGGTTTTGGCGATGTGCTGCGGGCGAAGGGAATGCTGCCGGGTGAGAATCCCGGGGAGTGGTATTATTTCGACCTGGTTCCGGAAGAATATGAGATTCGGACAGGCACGCCGGATTATACCGGAAAGGTGTGTGTGATCGGTGCAAACCTGAATGAGGAAAAGCTTGGCCAGGCATTTGGCAATTAAAGAAAGATCGCAGAATGCGGGAAGAAACAGAAAGGTCGTGAGAGAATATGGGGCCGATGATTGATGATGACATTACACCAGTGTTTCTGATTAACGGTTTTCTGGAAGCGGGGAAGACGGAGTTTTTGACGTTTACCATGGAACAGGAATATTTTCAGACAGAGGGCAAGACGCTGCTGATTGTCTGTGAAGAGGGGGATACCGAGTATGAGCAGGAACTTCTCGATGCAACAAGGACTTCGGTGGTATATGCTGACGAATTGGGGCAGATTGCGCCAGAGCGCCTGACCGAACTGGAACTTTTGCATAATCCGGAACGGGTTCTGATCGAGTGGAACGGTATGTGGAATCAGGATGATTTAAAGCTGCCGAAGGACTGGGCCATTTACCAGCAGATTACGATTGTTGACATGTCTACCTTTGAATTGTATGTAAAGAATATGAAATCGCTTCTGGCTGCGATGGTACGCAACTCGGAATTGATTATCTGTAACCGCTGCAACGGGATCGAGGATCTGGAACGCTATAAGAGGATGCTGAAGTCCATGAATACGAAGTGCGACATTGTATTTGAGGATGAGAATGGGGAGATTGATGAGTTGTCCGAAGAGGATCTTCCCTATGACCTGAGTGCAGACGTGGTGGAGATCGGGCCGGATGCTTACGGAATCTGGTATATCGACTGTATGGACAAACCGGAGCGGTATGCAGGCAAGGTGGTGGAGTTTACAGCCATGGTACTCAAATCACCGGAATTTCCGAAGAATTACTTTGTGCCAGGCCGGATGGCTATGACCTGCTGCGCAGATGACATGACATTTCTCGGCTATATCTGCAAGTCCAAGGAGGCGAGGCACCTGGAGACCAGGCAGTGGGTGAAGGTGCGTGCCCGGGTAGAGGTGGAATTCTGGAAGGATTATCACGGGGAAGGGCCGGTACTCTACGCGGAACAGGTGACACCGGCAAAAGAAATTGAAGAAGTAGTGCAGTTTGGCTGAAAATAGTACAAAACAGCCTGCGACACGAGGCAAGCCGCCGAAGCATACATTAGTAATAAGTAAGCTTTGAGGTGGCTTTCTTTGAAGACATTTCTAAAGCCCCTGTCGCCCAGGGAAGAGAAGATTTGGCTGGAACGCTGCTCAAAAGGCGACCAGGAAGCACGGAATATTTTGATTGAACGCAATATGAGACTGGTGGCGCATGTGGCGAAAAAATACCAGAATACGGATTACGATATGGAGGATCTTCTGTCGGTGGGAACGATCGGGCTGATCAAGGCAGTGAACAGTTTCCATGCCGACAGAGGGTCCCGGCTTGCGACTTATGCGGCGAAATGCATAGAAAATGCTATCCTCACACAAAAGCGTTGATTATGTGATGCTTTGATGTAAAACCATATTCAGCAACTCTATTTTCTGACTGGCGGGGCAATTCAGCTTTTGGATACGCTGGCTGACGGTATCGGCATGGATGCCGGCTGTTTTTTGGATTAGCTCCCGCATTCCTTCTTCCGTGTCAGGATAATGCACGGTCATAGGGATTGGAATATCTGTTTTCATGTCATATACTCCCTGTTGTCAAACGGTTATTTTAAACTTATGTAAAAGGAGATGTCCGCTATGTTGTGTAGTATGGAAGGAAAAGCGGCAGTTCCCGCAAAAATCAGGTCAGGTTTTGGGATGCCTGCCATATAATATTCCAAAAGGCCGAAGACAGACTCAGGCAGAACGAGGGGACAGAGGCAGGCATGTCAGAAAACAAGATTGCGATTGCCGTTTATTCGCGCAAATCCAGATTTACCGGGAAAGGAGAAAGCATTGGCAATCAGGTGGAACTTTGCAGAGAGTATATCCGTACCCATTATGGAGAGCAGGCGATGGAGAGGATGGCAATTTATGAAGATGAAGGATTTTCCGGAGGCAACCTGAACCGGCCTGGATTTAAAGAGATGATGAAGGCGGCAAGGAATGGCAGCTTTGGTATGCTGATCGTGTATCGTTTGGATCGAATCAGCCGCAATATCAGTGATTTTTCAGGACTGATTGAAGAACTGTCACGTTTAGGAATTGCTTTTGTCTCCATCCGCGAGCAATTCGACACCGGCACACCGATGGGCAGGGCAATGATGTACATAGCTTCCGTATTTTCACAGCTGGAGAGGGAAACCATTGCGGAACGGATTCGGGACAATATGCATGAACTGGCTAAGACGGGCCGCTGGCTGGGAGGCACGACCCCCATTGGCTATGCGTCGGAAAGTGTCAGGAACGTTACTGTAGACGGCAAGACCAAGAAAACATGCAGGCTGAGGCTGATACCGGAGGAAGCAGAGATCGTGAGGACGATTTACAGGCTGTTTGGAGAGACGCACTCATTGACTCTTACGGAGGCCGAGCTGATAAGGCGCAGGCTGGTTACCAGAAGCGGAAAATATTTTACGCGTTTTTCCGTCAAGGCGATTTTGCAGAATCCGGTCTATCTGATTGCTGATGCAGATGCGAAAGGATATTTTGCAGATCAGGGGGCGGATTTGTTCTCGGAGGATAGCGGCTTTGACGGTGAGCATGGGATTCTGGCGTATAACCGTACCCGGCAGGAGAAAGGGAGGACGACGGTTTATCTTCCCGTGCAGGACTGGATTGTCTCAGTAGGCCAGCATCCGGGACTGATTCCGGGAAGTACATGGATTGGGGTGCAGAAAATGCTGGAGCAGAACAGGTCCAAATCCTTTCGCAGACCGCGTGGCAATGAGGCGCTGCTCACGGGCCTTTTATATTGCCGGTGCGGCAGCCGGATGTATCCAAAACTGACAGGGCGCAGGGCAGAGGATGGCAGCCCGGCCTTTTCTTATGTGTGCAAGATCAAGGAGCGCAGCCAGCGCAGTGTCTGCAGGGAAAAGAATATCAACGGAAACCGCATGGATCAGGCGGTTTGGAAACAGTTGAAAGAATTAAAGGAGGACCGGGAACATTTTATCCATCAGTTGGAAAAAAGCCGGAAATGGTATGTCAGCAGCCGGACCTCATGTGAGCAGCAGCTGCTTTCGATAAGGCAGGAGGAAGCACAATTGGAGCGAAAGATCGCAGCCCTGGTGGATTCCCTGGCTGAATTGGGGGCGGGCAGCGCGAGGCTGCATGTGGCAAAGCGCATTGAACAGCTGCATCAGGAACTAGAGACGGTCCAAGGCCGAATCCGTGAACTGGAAGAGTCCGCTTCTGCTGGTATGCTCGGTGAGAAGGAACTGATATCATTGGGACAGCGGCTTTCGGAGTTTTCAAGCAGCATTGATGAGATGGATGTGGAACAGAAACGTGAGATGCTCCGTGCGCTTGTGGACAAAGTGATTTGGGACGGCCAGACGGCATATATGGCGTTTTCGGGGGCCTCCATGGGATAAGAAAAGCGCCTGTGCAGGGAAGGAATTGGTTCTTATTGAGAAGATTTATCAATAAAACAGGTTGGCTTTGACTAACAGGGGGAGAGTCTGATAATATCGGATTGTGACGAAAAAGGCCGAGAAATAGAAAGGAATGATACTCCTATGAAAAAACACAGATTCTGGGCTTATGCCATGCTGTTTTGCCTGGCTATGACACTGTACACGGGATACAAGCACAAATAAGGAGGACGGGATATGTGGGACTGCATCAGCTGTATCAAATGGAGGCAGGTAGCGTTGTTTGCAGGCGGTGTGCTGTTTGGAACGGCCGGGGTGAAAATACTCGGAAGTGAAGACGCGAAGAAATGTTATGTGAATTGCCTGGCAGCGGGACTGCGGGCAAAGGATTGTGTAATGACAGCAGCGACAAACATCCAGGAAAATGCGGAAGATATTCTGGCAGAGGCGAAGGAAGTGAACCGCCAGAGAAGCCAGGAAGTATTCGAGGATGAGAGCGAAATTGCTGAGTAAGAGCAGATATGAGGCGGACCGCCCGGGAGAGATTCCGGGCGGTTTTTACAAATGGAGGAAAATAAAGCGAAAGAGGAGGACAACAAGATGAAATTTGTCGTCAGGCATGAGATGCGAAACCGGATTCGCGTACATATGTGGCAGCGGGAAATGAGTTATTTTCAGGCGGATATGATAGCTTGTTATCTGGAGGAGTTCCCGGAGGTAACGGCCGTTAAGGTGTATGAGCGGACAGCAGACGTGGCAGTGTGCTATAAGGGAAGCCGGGAGGATGTGATCCTGGCTTTACAGCGTTTTACTTATGAAGACGGACTGCTGAAGGAACGGGTGCCGAAAAACAGCGGACGCAGCCTGAACCTGGAGTACAGAGAAAGGCTGATTCAGAAGACAGGAATCCGGGTGTTTACGAAACTCTTTTTCCCGGCGCCGCTTCGGGCTTTGTATAATATGGTATCGGCGGTCCGCTACCTGCAAAAGGGTGCCGGCTGTCTGATGAGAGGACGGATGGAGGTGGAACTCCTGGATGCGGTGGCGATCACGGTTTCCATCCTGCGAAAGGATTTTGAGACTGCAGGCTCGGTGATGTATCTGCTGGGTGTCGGGGAACTGCTGGAGGAGTGGACGCGCAAGAAATCGGTGGGAGACCTTGCGCGGAGTATGTCTCTGAATGTGAAGAGGGTATGGCAGAATGTGGATGGGACAGAAGTCCTGGTACCGGTGTCCCAGATCCGGGAAGGCGATCTGGTCACCGTGCATGTAGGTTCCGTGATTCCGTTTGACGGTGTTGTGATGTCCGGGGATGCCATGGTCAATCAGGCGTCGATGACCGGAGAGGCGGTTCCTGTCCGGAAAGATCCGGGAACCTATGTGTATGCCGGGACAGCCGTGGAAGAGGGGGAAATTGTCCTCTGTGTGAAAAAAGCTGCCGGCAGCACCCGTTTTGAACGCATTGTCATGATGATTGAGGAATCGGAAAAATTGAAATCATCCGTGGAAGGGAAGGCGGCTACCCTGGCGGACGCTCTGGTTCCGTGGAGCCTGGGAGGGACGCTTGGGGTCTGGCTGGCAACCAGGAATGCCACCAGGGCATTGTCGGTTCTGATGGTCGATTTTTCCTGCGCGTTGAAGCTGGCCATGCCCCTGGCTGTGCTCTCGGCAATCCGGGAGGCGCACGATCATCATATCACGGTTAAAGGTGGTAAATTTATGGAAGCGGTGGCGGAGGCGGATACGATTGTCTTTGACAAAACCGGGACGCTGACCAAAGCCAGGCCCACCGTGGTAGGGGTGATACCCTTTGAGGGAAGAGATGCGGATGAAATGTTGAGAATTGCCGCCTGCCTGGAAGAACATTTCCCTCATTCCATGGCCAATGCAGTCGTGCAGGAGTCCGTCCGTCGCGGACTGGTTCATGAGGAAATGCATTCCAAGGTGGACTATGTGGTGGCGCACGGGATTGCCACGGTGATCGGAGAGGAACGAGTGGTGATCGGAAGTTATCATTTTGTGTTTGAAGATGAACATTGTATGGTCCCGGAAGGGGAAAAGAATGTCTTTGAACAGCTTCCGGAAGAGTATTCCCATCTGTACCTGGCAATTGCCGGCCGCCTGGCGGCAGTAATCTGCATTGAAGACCCTCTGCGGGAAGAGGCGGATGCGGTGGTCAATTCTCTGAGGCTGGCCGGATTTTCCCAGGTGGTGATGATGACTGGCGACAGCGAACGGACAGCCAGGTCGATAGCGAAGCGGGTAGGGGTGGATGAATATTATTCGGAGGTATTGCCGGAGGAAAAAGCCCGGTATGTGGAGCAGCAAAAGAAAAAAGGACATAAAGTTATTATGATTGGCGATGGAATCAATGATTCTCCGGCGCTCTCGGCGGCGGATGTGGGAATTGCCATCAGTGAGGGGGCCGAGATCGCCAGAGAGATTGCCGATATCACGATCTCGGAGGACGATCTGTACCAGCTGGTAACCTTAAAGGTTCTGAGCAACTGCCTGATGACCCGGATTCAAAGAAATTACCGGTTTGTGATCGGCTTTAATCTGGGATTGATTTTGCTGGGGGCAGGCGGCTGGATCGCGCCGACAACCTCGGCTTTGCTGCACAACATGTCCACGCTTGGAGTCAGCGTCAAAAGCATGACAAATTTACTGAATTGAGAAAACTTTATTGACAAAGATTCTCAATAAGAGTATAGTTTTCACAGGTTTGTTGGGAAGAGAGGGCATAAGAGATGAAGCTAAATGAAGGCGAAATCGGACGAACATATCTGGTGAAAAATGTGACGGTGGATGCTGCTGTTACGCGGCGCCTGGAGGCGTTGGGAGTCAATGAAATGACTCCGATAACCGTACTGAATAAAAAGGGAAGCGGTTCGGTTATTTTTAAGGTGCGCGGGACGCGTCTGGCGGTGGGGCGGCGAATCAGCGAAGGAATTCTGATGGAAGAGACCGAATGCAAAAAAGAGGAAAAACACAGCGGTTTCGGAACCGCAAACCGGATAAATGGAGGTGGAGCAGATGGCAGACAGCATGAATGAAATCTGTGTAGGTTTTGTGGGGAATCCGAACTGCGGCAAGACAACCCTTTTTAATGCGTTCACAGGGGCAAGTCTGAAGGTGGCTAACTGGCCGGGGGTTACGGTAGAGCGGGTGGAAGGCCGCACAAGTTATAAAGGCAGGCCGATCCGGGTGATTGATCTGCCGGGTATTTACAGCCTGACATCTTATACCATTGAGGAGATCGTGACGCGGCGCTGCATTGAGGAGGGCGAGGTAGACGTGATTATCAATGTGGTAGACGCCTCCTCTTTAGAGCGAAACCTGTACCTGACGCTGCAGCTTCTGGAATTGAAAAAACCGGTGATCCTGGCTCTGAATATGATGGATATTGTGGAAGAACGCGGGATGGAGATTGACCTGCACCGCCTTCCGGAGATGCTGGGTTATATTCCGGTGGTGCCGGTTTCGGCGCGGAAGAGGAGCGGGCTGGATGTACTGATGCATGCCGTGGTCCATCACTATGAAGAAGAACCGCAGGGAGTGGTGGTACACTACAACGATGAAATCGAAGAAAAAATCAGCCGGATTGAGCAGATTTTGTGTGCAAAGTACGGAGAAATGGATAATATGCGCTGGCATGCGGTGAAGATGCTGGAAAGGGACCCGGAAGTTAAAAACGACCACCCGGTCGATGTCGATTACATTGTGGGCAACGGTTTTGAAAAAAAGATTATCAATGAGAAATATGACTATATTGAAGAGGTGATCGAGGAATGCCTTTTTAACAAAGAGGAACGGGCGGCATTTACCGACCGGATCGACGGGCTTTTAACGCATCCGGTCTGGGGGATTCCCGTATTCCTGGGAATCATGGCAATCGTGTTTTTTCTCACCTTTGTGGTAGGAGATTTTCTGAAAGGATATTTTGAGATCGGACTGGACCTGCTCTCCGGCGCTGTCTTTGCATTTCTTACCAGAATACAGGCCTCATCCTGGATGGTCTCGCTGATCGTGGACGGAATTGTGGCAGGAGTGGGAGGAATTCTGACTTTTTTGCCCAATATTTTTATTCTGTTCCTGGCGCTGGCGTTTTTGGAGGACAGTGGTTACATGGCAAGGGTTGCCTATGTGATGAATGAGATTATGGGACGGGTCGGGCTTTCCGGCAAGGCATTTCTTCCGATGCTTTTGGGGTTTGGCTGTACGGTTCCGGCCGTGATGGCGTCGCGGGCTTTGCCTAGTGAAAGAGACAGAAAGAGAACTATATTAATCACACCGTTTATGTCCTGTTCGGCGAGGCTGCCGATCTATGTGTTGTTTGCGGACATGTTTTTTGCGGAGCATGCGTTGGCTGTGGCATATTCTCTTTATCTGATCGGGTTGGCGGCAGCAATAGCGATTGCGTTTGTGATGCACAAGCTGGAAAAGGCAGGGGTGGAGGATACCCTTTTGATTGAATTGCCGGAATATAAGACACCCAATGCCAGAACGGTGTGGATCTATGTCTGGGACAAGGTGAAAGATTATCTGTCAAAGGCAGGCACGACGATTTTCGTGGCTTCCATTGTGCTGTGGTTTGTGCTGAATTTCGGGACGGCCGGTTATGTTGAAGATGTGACGGAAAGCTTTGCTGCTATGTTTGGCAGGGCCTTGGTGCCACTTTTGAAACCGGCAGGCCTGGGATCGTGGCAGATTGCGGTGGCGTTAATCTCCGGACTTTCGGCAAAGGAGGTTGTGGTATCAAGTTTTTCCGTGCTCTATAGTATCGGTAATATCAATTCACAGGCAGGGATGGCCCAGCTGTCTTCCGGTCTGTCAGCAGTAGGTTTCGGCAGGGTCAATGCGTACGCGCTGATGGTATTCTGCCTGATGTATACGCCCTGTGTGGCGGCAATCGGCGCTATTCGCCGGGAGACAAGGTCCTGGAAATTCACACTGGGCATGATGGGATTCCAGATTGTGACTGCGTGGGCGGCGGCTGTGCTGGTCTTTCAGATCGGCAGCCGTCTGTTCTGAGAGGAAAAGAGGCGTTATGTGTGGATGACGTGGATCCGGTCATCTGCGCGGGTATAGAGATAGACATGGTCGGAAAGCTGGTCTTCGGCCGGCACCTCGGAATGATTGATGCCGGTTACCATGGAATTGAGATAATCATAAGAAAGTTCACCGCCGCAAGGGGTCAGAAGAACTTCGTGGATACTGGAAGGAATGATGATCAAATCACTTCCCAGGGAATCTGCGAAGTTTTTTAGTGTATTCTGGTAGAGGATGCAGCAGGCGCCATAGATGCCGGTTTGATTGGAAAGCACATAAAGAGGGGAACCGCCCTCATTCTCCTTTAAAAGCTGATCCAGATGCTCCTCATCGTAGTCGTCGCCCAGATTGCGGCGGGCAATATCCTTCATGACGTCAATCATGCTTTTGATGCGGGGCGGATAAGATACCGGAGTGTTTTTGAGGGCAAGGCGGAGCAGGGCCTGGGCATTCACCTGCCACTGTTCCAGCAGGTCGTTATGGATTAATACCGTCATTTGCCCGCAAGAGTTGTGTTCCAGAAACAGATGAAATACAATGGATAAATCCAGATATGGGATATGAGGGACATCCTGCAGAAGTCCGAGGTTGGAGTCCTTATGGATCAGCCTCATCATAATCCGCGGCTGCATGGATTCAAAGTCGGCAAGCTTTTCTTCGCTGAACTGGTTTGACAGAAGATTCTCCCCGAAAAGGCCAACAATGTCTTTGCAGATATCTTCTATGGACATCCCCTCCTTAAATTGCTGGTAGTAGGGATTTAAATAGACGGTCGGCGTCAGAAAAGAGTCCGGGGTGCGGATACTCAGCCCATCAAGGGTAACGCCGTTGTTCCTGGGAACCGGACGAATCATCAGAGTCTGGCCTTCCCCCAGTTTCTGCGTCAGTTCCAGCCTTAAGGTTTCAAGAAACATTGTGTAGTCCATAAAAGATACCTCCTAGATCATATAAAATTGTTGGACATCGATCAGAGGAAACAATCCGAGGGGAATGATAGATCTGAGAATGTCGGAATACCAGAAACGGTAGATTTTATTATAACGGATATACGGAAGTTTGACAAGAGAAAATGAACAAAAAATGAAAATTTACGAAAACCGGTAAGAAGCTGTTGTAGTTTGGCACAAAAGCAGATAAAATAAAAGACAGCCGAATGTAGAGAGTGAATAGATAAGGAAACGGATTATGAATCGTATGATAAAGAAAACAGGTATTCTTTTGGGGATTTTTGCGGTTGTGCTGATCGCATATCTTTTGGGAAACCGGGAGTGGCGGGTGCAGAAGGAGACGAACTATACTGCTTTTGAGGAGGCGCGTCTGCCAGTCGTGTATGTGAATATGTACGGGCGGGAGATGAATCCCATGTATGGTTACCGGCAGGATATGGGAAATGCTGTGGCAAGGGACAGCCTGACCATACTTCCGGAGAACCGGGAACTGTCCGTGCGTATCACCGGCGGCAAGGAAGCTGTGCTTGGGGTCCGCTATGAGATTCGCAGCCTTGATTTGTCACGCCTGGTAGAGAATACCAAACTGACGGAATGGGAGTCCGACGAGGACGGGATTGAGGCAAAGCTGCCGATTCAGAACCTGCTGGCAGAAGGCCGGGAATATCTGCTGCGCCTGGAAGTGGATACAGAGGGTATGGGAACGGTTTTTTATTATACGCGCATCCTGTGGACAACAGACGAAAAGGCGCAGTCGATGATTGAACTGGCTGCTGACTTTTCATCGAGGACATTTGAATATGACCGGGCGCAGGAATTGGTAACCTATATGGAGCCGAATGACAGTGAGGACAACAGTTCTTACGGACATACCTGTATCCATTCCAGCTTTTCGCATCTGGTTTGGGGGAGCCTGAAGATGATGCAGGTCGGGGAAGTGCAGGTGACATTAAAAGAACTGGATGGCGTAATGGGATGCGTCAGCCTGACTTACCTGGCAGTCCGGGAAGACACGGACGGAAGGGAACTGTACCATGTGGAAGAAAGTTTCACTATGAAATGGAATGAGACCCGCACATATCTGATGGATTATGAACGGACCGTGGATCAGATTTTCGACGGCAACCGGAATGTCTATTCCGGAAAGAGGATTATCCTGGGCATCACCAATGATGAGAGGGTGGAGGCAAAACGGAGTCCGGATGGCAATGTGATCGCTTACCGGGCCAATCGGGACCTCTGGAGCTACGATGAGGACGAACGTCAGGGGATTCAGATATTTTCCTTCCGCGGCAACAACAGCCAGGATATGAGAAACAATTATAACCAGCATGAGATCTGCATCCTGCGGGCAGAGGATAATGGAGATGTCCATTTTCTGGTCTACGGTTACCAGAACAGAGGAAACCATGAGGGGCGTTTTGGAATTGTGGGTTATCGTTTTGAAAAAGAAAATAATGCCCTGCAGGAACTGTTTTTTATTCCGGTGTCCGTCTCATTCGGACAGCTGAAGGAGGATCTGGAGCAGCTGGCTTACCAGTCAACATCCAATATGTTGTATTTATATCTGGATCATGCCGTGTATGGGATTGATCTGAAAAGCAATGAGACGATGGTGGTGACAGACGCGCTGGAAGAAGGGAGCTATGCCGTCAGCGCGGACAAAGCCAAACTTGCCTGGCAGGAAGGAGGGAAATGTTTTGAATCGCCGGTTTTGCATCTTATGGATTTGGAAACCGGGGAAAAACATGACATTCGCGGCGGAGACCAGGAATATGTGCGGACATTGGGATTTGTGGGAAGGGATTTGGTCTACGGTGTTTCCCGGGCGGGAGAGCAGTGGATTGCCAATGGCCGCATGCAGGGATTTCCGATGTATGCCATTGAGATTGTCAATGATGAGATGCAGGTGGAAACCCGTTATGAGGGAGAGGGGTATTATGTGGACGGCGTTACGGTAGACGAGAGCAGGATTCATCTGCAGCGACTGGCAAAGACCGGGGAGCGGGAATATACGGCAATGCAGGATGATACGATTGTCTGCAATGTGGAAATGGGCCCCGGAAAACTGGACGGGATCGGCTGGTTTGCCTCCCAGGAACGGGGAAGGGTTTATTTTGTGCAGCTGAATAAAGAAATCCGCAATGGCAGGGGAATCCGGACGGAAGCGCCGGAACAGGTGGGAACGGACGCCTTTGGGATTTTGAACCTTCAGTCCAATTTCCAGCTTCAGGGCCTGCGTTTCTATGCTTATGGAGGCGGGCGCCTTCTGGGAGTTACGACAGACTTTGCCCATGCGATTGCCTTGGCTTATGAACGGATGGGGATTGTGACAGACCAGAATCAGCAGATTCTCTGGGGCCGGGTGAATCGCGGGAATATCCGCAATATCCGGGACCCGTTAGCGGCGTTTGCGGCGATAGAACGCCATCTGGACAGTTTTCAGGGAAGCCGGAGCTATAATGACGGGGTGACTGTGCTGGATGCGCGCGGCTGCACGATGCTGCAGATGCTGTATTTTATCGATCAGGGTATTCCGGTGATGGGTTACACTGGCGAGGGTTCTTACCTGTTGCTTTGTGGCTTTGACCAGTATAACGTGACGGTCTATGATCCGGTTTCCCGGGAGACTTACAAAGTGGGGCTGAATGACAGCACGGAATTCTTCCGGGCCAGGGGAAATGATTTTGTCTGTGCAGTGGACGGGCCGTAGCTACGTTCACAAGACGCCGGTAAGCAGCAACGGAACGTAAAAGCAGAAGTATGGCAATAGTCAGAAACTCTTGCATATTTTTGGAAATCTATTATAATAATATTGTAGCTTTTATGCTTTTTATTACGCATTTAATTATGGAGGAGGCAGGACAAGCGATGGACATTCGTTATTCGGCAAATCAAAGGGACTTTAAGCGTTATACGACAGAGGAGACCAGAAAAGAGTTTCTGATCGAGAATCTCTATGTGGCAAATGAAGTAGTGGCGGTGTATTCCCATGTGGACCGCATGGTCACTTTGGGATGTATGCCGACGACAGAAACCGTGCCGATTGATAAGGGGATTGATATCTGGAAAAATTTTGGCACACAGTATTTCCTGGAGAGAAGAGAGATCGGTATTTTTAATATTGGCGGGAGCGGTGTGATCACGGCAGACGGAGAATCCTTCCACATGGGATATAAGGATTGCCTGTATATCACAAAGGGGACCCGGGAAGTGACTTTTGCCAGTGATGATGCCGTAAACCCGGCAAAGTTTTATATGGTAAGCGCACCGGCGCACAAATCTTGCAAGACCACGTTCATTCCGATCGAGAAGGCAGCCAAGAAGCCGTTAGGGGCGATGGAGACTTCTAACAAGCGGGTGATCAACCAGTTTATCCATCCGGATGTGCTGGAGACGTGCCAGCTGTCTATGGGCATGACCGTGCTGGACCCGGGGAGCGTTTGGAATACGATGCCGGCTCATACGCATGAGCGGCGCATGGAAGTATATATGTATTTTGAGATTCCGGAGGACAATGTGGTATTTCACATGATGGGAGAAGGGAATGAAACCCGTCATATCGTGATGCAGAATGAGCAGGCTGTCATCAGTCCGTCCTGGAGCATTCACGCGGGCGCCGGTACCAGCAATTATACTTTTATCTGGGCAATGGGCGGAGAGAACCAGGCATTTGACGATATGGATACGATTCCGACCACAGAACTCAGATAATAACGGAAAAAAAGAGTCTCATCACAAGGGCTTACGCATAAATAAAGGAGGACAGGCATATGATACTGGATCAGGCGAAAAATCTGGATTTTTACAAAGGGCTGGGAATTGACGGGCGTTATGCGAAGGCGATTGAGTGGCTGCAGAGCAGTGATCTGGCAGCTTTGGAGAACGGGAAATATGAGATTGACGGCAAGAATGTATATGCGAATGTGATGACCTATACCACGCTGCCGTGGGAAGAGGCAAAGTATGAGGCTCATGAGAATTATACTGATATTCAATATGTGATTGATGGAACCGAGATTATGACTTACGCACCGGCAGATTCGCTCAATCCCACCGGGCCATATAATGCAGAGAAGGACGTGGTCAAGTTTGACAATGAAAATCCGGGATTGCAGGTGGTATGCAACGCAGGCGACTTTATGATTTTCTTCCCATGGGACGGGCACAAGCCGAAGGCGGCGAATGGCGTGCCTTCTTTTGTGAAAAAGGTGGTCGTAAAGATTAACGAGAAATAAGAAAAGCTAAGTCAGACGCGCTTTCGGCCCGTAATCTGCGGAGAAGGAGCGCGTCTGTCAGGAAACCAAGCCGGGCAAAGCGGTGTCCGCAGTTCCCGGACAGCCGGTAAATTCAAATATTATCTGGACAACATCTCAGAAATACTATATAATTATTTTGAATTTTTTGTCTGAAAAGAGGGATGACATGTATTCGTTTAATGCCCGGGTGCGTTACAGTGAAGTGGGAGGAGACTGTAAGCTTTCAGAACTGGGAGTTGTCAATTATCTGCAGGACTGCTCTACCTTTCAGTCGGAAGACCTGAAGAAGGGGATTGATTATCTGGAGCAGAGTTGCCGGGCGTGGTGGCTGTCGTCATGGCAGATTGTAATTGAGCGTTATCCACGGCTGGGAGAGGAGATTGTGGTCAGTACCTGGCCATATGATTTCAAAGGAATGTATGGTTACCGGAATTTTACGATTCAGGACCGGCAGGGAGTTTTTTTGGTAAAGGCTAATTCGGTCTGGTTTTTGTTTGACACGGCAGCCGGCCGGCCGGTGAAGGTGGAAGAGGAGGATATCCGGGGATACAAAACGGGAAAAGAAGAAAAATTGGACATGGAATATGCACCCAGGAGGATTCGTTTACCGGAGATATATGAGACGTGCGAGCCGGTGAAAGTAGTCCGGCGTCATATTGACACCAACCATCATGTGAATAATGCACAATATGTAGCGATTGCGAGGGAGGTTCTGCCGGAATATCTGAAATTCCGGGAAGTGCGGGTGGAATATAAAAAGGCGGCGGTGACGGGAGATGTGATGATTCCCAGAATCAGCCGGGAAAAGGATATTTATACGGTTGCGCTGTGCAGCCGGGAAGGTGATATATATGCTGCGGTTTGGCTGCAGGCAGCCAATTGTCAGGAAACCGCATAATAGAGGACGGCAAAGAAGAAAGGCGTAGGGACGCTGTAAAATGACAGAGAGCGGGAGGAAAGAGGAGTCCGCCGGGCGGATGGCAGGATAAAGTGAAAAGATACTGCAGAAGATGCAGATACCGATAGATAGGGAAAGAGAGATTTCAATGATAGAGTTGGGAAAAATTCAAAAGCTGGTTGTCCAGAGAGCAAAAAGTTTCGGCGTGTACCTTGGGGAGGCGGGAGACGATTCCTGTTCTGTACTGCTTCCGAAAAAGCAGGTTCCCGAGGGGACAAAAACCGGAGATGTGCTGGAAGTTTTTATTTACAAGGACTCGGAGGACCGGCTGATTGCAACTACCGGAACCCCGAAACTGCAGGTGGGCGAGGTGGCCATGCTGCAGGTGAAGGATGTTGCGAGGGTGGGTGCATTTCTGGACATGGGCCTGGAAAAGGATCTGCTGCTTCCTTTTAAGGAGCAGAACCATAAGGTCCAGGAGGGGGAGATGTGCCTGGTGGCGTTGTATGTGGACAAGAGCAAGAGGCTGGCAGCCACCATGAATGTTTATTCCTATATGAGTGCAGAATCTCCTTACAAGAGAGACGACCGGGTGACCGGCATCATCTATGAAATCAATGAAAATCTAGGAGCCTTTGTGGCAGTGGATAATCAATATTATGGTTTGATTCCCAGAAGAGAGATGTACGGAGAGTTCCATCTAGGAGACACGGTAGAGGCACGGGTGGTCAAGGTGAGAGAGGACGGTAAGCTTGATTTGAGCCCGAGGCAGAAAGCATATATGCAGATGGATACAGATGCAGAACTGGTGATGAAGGCGGTTGATGCGTTTAACGGCGTGCTGCCTTTTAACGACAAAGCCAGGCCGGAAACCATTCTGAGAGAAATGAAGATGAGTAAAAATGCTTTTAAGCGTGCCGTGGGCCGGCTTTTAAAGGAAGGCCGGATACGCATTACGGAGAAAACTATTGAACGGATATAGCAGGAGGATTGTTTTGGACACGATCGAATATTATAATAAGTATGCAGCAAAAATTTTTGAGGATACGGCGGAACTGGACATGGGGGCACTGCATCAGAAGTTCCTGAAATATCTGGAAGAGGGAGATACCATTCTGGATCTGGGATGCGGGTCCGGCAGGGATAGCCTGGCTTTTTATGAGTTGGGATATGATGTGACGCCACTGGATGCCTCTGAGGAAATGTGCAAGCTGGCAGAGATACATACCGGCATTGAGGTGCTGCATATGTCCTACGAGGAAATGGCGTTTGACGAGGTTTTCGACGGTGTCTGGGGTTGCGCGGCGCTGGTGCATGTGCCGGAGGACGAACTGGAAGAGATTCTGGAAAAGGTTATCGATGCGATGTGCAGGGGCGGGATTTTGTTTTTGTCTTTCCGGGAGGGAGATTTTGAGGGTTTCCAGGGCGAGCAGTACTTCTGCGAGTATACGGAAGAAAAATTGGAGCGGATTCTGCGGGAAACAAAGCGCCTGGAGATTAAAAAAATCTGGGTCACCGATGATGTGAACCGGAATTCCGAATTGCGTTGGGTAAATGTGCTGGCGAAGAAGATTTCATAAGACGTGTCTGAAAGAATATTTTAAAGAGGAATTTAAACAAGAAAAAAGGATATCTGTTGGGCAGGATTCACAAGGTTTTATTTTGAAAAGTCAAGGGATGTCAGTTTTTTGTGGAGATTTATAAAGATAAGTGGGAAAAGCGGGTTCTTTTGAACCCGCTTTTGTGATTTTTGGCATTTCTTTGGGGCAATAGACAGATGTTACAAAATAGAAAACGGGTTTTTGGTTATTTGCTACATGGCGAAAAAAGTTTGATTATTGTATGATAAGGAAAGAAACAAGGCCGGGCCATCAGGGAATGGGTTGCCGGTCGCTCACAAAATCAGAGTGAATTATCAGGAGGAAAAAGATATGGCAAGTCTGTCACTGAGAAACGTTACAAAATCGTATCCCAATGGATTTGTAGCAGTAAAGGATTTCAACCTGGAGATCGCAGATAAAGAGTTTATTATTTTCGTAGGGCCGTCCGGATGCGGAAAGTCCACTACCCTGCGTATGGTTGCTGGTCTGGAGGATATTTCTTCTGGTGAACTGTATATTGACGGCAAGCTGGTGAATGATGTGGAGCCGAAGGACAGAGATATTGCAATGGTATTCCAGAACTATGCTCTGTATCCTCATATGTCCGTATATGACAATATGGCATTCGGACTGAAACTGAGAAAGGTTCCGAAGGATGAGATCGATAAGCTGGTTCAGGAAGCGGCAAGAATTTTGGATCTGTCCCATCTGTTAGACCGTAAGCCGAAGGCTCTGTCCGGTGGCCAGAGACAGCGTGTGGCTATGGGCCGTGCTATTGTACGTAATCCGAAGGTATTCCTGATGGATGAGCCGCTGTCCAACTTGGATGCAAAGCTGAGAGGCCAGATGCGTATTGAGATTTCCAAGCTGCATCAGAGACTGCAGGCAACCATCATTTATGTTACGCATGACCAGACCGAGGCTATGACTCTGGGTACCAGAATCGTTGTTATGAAGGATGGCATTGTGCAGCAGGTAGATTCTCCGCAGAACCTGTACGACAGACCTTGCAATAAGTTCGTAGCCGGATTTATCGGCGCTCCGCAGATGAACCTGGTAGACGCTACGGTTGGTAAGGCTGGCAGCGGTGTAACTCTGACCTTTGACGGCAACACCATTACTCTGCCGGAGGAGAAGGGCAAAGTCCTGGATCAGAAGGGGTATGTGGGCAAGACCGTTACTCTGGGTATCCGGCCGGAAGATCTGCATGATGAGGAAGCTTATCTGAAGGCTTCTCCTGACAGCGTATTCTCTGCTACGGTTCGTGTATACGAGCTGCTGGGCGCTGAGGTGTATCTGTACTTTGATCTGCAGGAGACCAACTGCACCGCACGCGTGAATCCGCGCACCACAGCCAGACCGGGCGACACGATCAGACTGGCTATGGATCTGAGCAAGGTACATGTGTTTGACAAAGAAACCGAGCAGGTAGTCACAAACTAAGGATCATTGAGCGCCAAAGTGCGGAAGTGATGAAAAAAATATAAAAACAGGCAGGCGGGTAGTGATACTCGCTTGCTTTTTTTTCCAGTTTGCATTAAGATATAGGATAGGACGACTAATATTTGAAGAAGGAGCGTGTACTATGATTTCAAATCAGATTCTTCAGACGACAATCGAGGGTTTGAAAGGTATTACCAGGATCGATCTTTGCATCTGCGACACAGAGGGCAAGGTGCTTGCTTCAACGTTTCCCGAGGCAGAAGAGTATGAGAGCTCCATCCTGTCTTTTGTAGATTCTCCGGCAGACAGCCAGGTGATTCAGGGTTATCAGTTTTTCAAGGTGTTTGATGAGCATCAGCTGGAATATATTCTGCTGGCCAGAGGCGGAAGCGACGACGTATATATGGTGGGGAAGCTGGCGGCATTCCAGGTGCAGAATCTGCTGGTAGCATATAAAGAACGTTTTGACAAGGACAACTTTATCAAGAACCTGCTGTTGGATAATCTGCTGCTGGTGGACATCTACAACCGGGCCAAGAAGCTGCATATAGAGACGAATGTGCGCCGGGTGGTGTTTTTGATCGAGACCAAGCATGAGAAGGACGGGAATGCACTGGAGACGGTTCGCAGCCTGTTTGCGGCCAAGACCAAGGACTTTATCACAGCCGTGGATGAGAAGAATATCATCCTGGTGAAGGAAGTAAAGCCCATGGAAGATTATGAAGACTTAGAGAAGACAGCCAACATGATCCTGGACATGCTGAATACCGAGGCGATGACCAAGGTCCATGTCTCCTTTGGTACGATTGTGGGAGACATCAAAGAGGTGTCCCGCTCTTATAAGGAAGCCAAGATGGCTTTGGATGTGGGCAAGATTTTCTACAGCGGCAAGAATGTGGTGGCCTATAGCAATCTTGGGATCGGCCGTCTGATTTATCAGCTGCCGCTGCCCCTTTGCCGGATGTTTATCCGTGAGGTGTTTGAGAGCAAGTCTCCGGATGATTTTGACGAGGAGACGCTGGCGACGATCAATAAGTTCTTTGAGAACAGCCTGAATGTATCGGAGACTTCCCGGCAGCTTTATATCCACCGGAATACGTTGGTATACCGCCTGGATAAGCTTCAGAAGAGCACCGGATTGGATTTGCGGGTATTTGAGGATGCAATTACATTCAAAATTGCGTTGATGGTTGTGAAATATATGAAATACATGGAGAATCAGGATTTCTGAGTAAAACAGGAAAAGGGTCCGGGACAGATCTTGCTTTCCCGGATTCTGCCATGAAAGGTCAGGAGATGGCAGAGATCCGGAAAATCAGGAGACAATTATGATAGAAATTTTGGATGTATGCAAAGCCTATGAAAGCGGGAACCGGGCGTTGCGGGATATTAATATTACCATCGAAGACGGAGAATTTGTATTTATCATGGGACGAAGCGGTTCCGGCAAGACAACACTTCTGCGGCTGCTGATCAAGGAGGAGGAACCCAGTTCCGGAGAAATTATTGTCAATGGGATGGAGCTGCACAGGATGCGGCGAAGGCAGGTTCCTCGTTATCGGCGGAATTTTGGGATTGTATTTCAGGATTTCCGGTTGTTAAAAGATCGAAATGTGTTTGAGAATGTGGCCTTCGCCCAGCGGGTGGTGGGGGCCTCTTCGCGTGCGATCCGGGAATCCGTGCCGGAAATGCTAAAACTGGTGGGACTTTCTTCAAAATATAAGTCATTGCCGCAGCATCTTTCCGGAGGGGAACAGCAAAGAGTGGCGATTGCCCGGGCGTTGGTAAACCAGCCGGAGATTTTGCTTGCCGATGAGCCTACCGGCAATCTGGATCATCAGAACGCGGTTGAGATTATGGATCTTTTGTGGGATATTAACCAGATGGGAACGACTGTGGTGGTGGTGACGCACAGTCAGGAGATTGTGGAACAGATGGGGGGGCGTGTCATTACCCTGGACCGCGGCCGAATGGTCAGCGACGAGATAAGGTGACAGGGAAGGGATCGGAACTGTTGCAGGATAAGGGACGGATACAAGGATGAGGATTAGTGTACTCTGGTACTGCTTAAAACAGGGATTGAAAAATATATGCAGGAATATCTGGTTTTCGTTGGCATCCATGGCAACGGTTTCTGCCTGTGTTTTTTTATTCTGCCTGTTTTTTTCTATTATTACCAATATTCAGTTTATGGTCAAAAGCATGGAAAGCACGGTGGGGATCACAGTGCTTTTTGAGGAGAATCTGAGTGAGACAGATATTCTGGCATTGGGAGCGGCGCTAGGAAGCCGCAAAGAGGTGAAGGATATGGTTTACATATCGGCAGACGAAGCATGGGAGTCTTTTCAGACAGACTATTTTGCCGGGCATGAGGAACTGGCGGAGGGATTTGCGGAGGATAACCCATTGGCTGGCTCTGCCAGTTATGAGATCCATCTCTATGATATTGAGGATCAGGAGGATATGGTGGCCTGGCTGCAGAAACATGACGGGGTGAGGCAGGTGAACTATTCCAGCGCGGTGGCGGCGGGATTTGTTAGCTTTAACCGGATGGTGGGGATGTTATCTTTGGTGATTATCAGTGTGCTGCTGCTGGTGGCAATGTTTTTGATCAGCAATACGATTTCGGTGGCGGCGGCCTTCCGGAAGCAGGAGAGCCAGATTATGCGTCTGATCGGGGCTACTAATTTTATGATACGGGCCCCGTTTGTGGTGGAGGGTGTATTGATTGGGTTAATTGGTGCGGGAATTCCGCTGGCAGGCATTTACATCCTCTACAGCCGGTCGGTAGCTTATTTGACAGAACGGTTTCAGGTGCTGTCTGGTGTTTTTGAATTTTTACCGATTGAGGAAATCTATCCGGTGATGGCGGCAGTGGCTGTCGGCCTGGGAGCGGGAATCGGCTTTTTTGGAAGTCATTTTACCATCCGCAAGTATATGAAAGCGTAGGTGGCGATCCAATGAAAACGGGAATTAAGAAAAGGCGGCGGGGTTTTGCGGCTGTTTTGCTGATGGTCAGCCTGCTGGCAGTGGCTGTCAGCCCGGCCTATGCTACCAAAAAAGAGGTGGAGGATGCCAAAAAACGGGCCAGCAGCCTGGAAACGGAGAAAAAAAGAGTCGAGGCGACTTTGAAAAATCTTGAGGGCCTCAAGCAGGATACCGTGGTTTATGTGCGGGAACTGGATAATAATCTAAGCGCTTTGAACCTGGAACTGGAGGAACTGGGGGAACAGATTATTCAAAAGGAGGCTGACATTGAGGTAACCGGACAGGAACTGGAACTGGCCAGGGAAGTGGAAGCCGGGCAGTATGAAGCCATGAAGCTGCGCATAAAATACATGTATGAACGTGGCAAGGTCAGCTACCTGGATATGCTTTTGCAGTCGAAAAGTATGATACAGCTGATGAACCGGGCGGAATACATCCAGAGGATTTCTGAATACGACCGGAAAAAGATGGATGAGTATGCAGCAGCCAGAGAGGCTGTTGTCGCCCGGGAGGAGCAGCTAAATCAGGAACATGAGGAACTTCTGGGATTTCAGGAGCAGACAGAGGCCAAGCAGCAGTCGGTGGAGACGCTGCTGGCACAGAAGAATCAGGAACTGAAGAATTTTGAGAGCCAGATTCAGACTGCACAGGGACAGATCAGCGAATATGAGAAGGATATCCAGGAGCAGGAGAATCGTGTCCGGCAGCTGGAGGCGGAGATCAAGCGCAAGGAAGAGGAGGCGCGAAAAGCAGCAGAAGCAGCAGGAAAGACGTATAATACGGTCAGTCTTGGGGATATTAGATTTATATGGCCATGTCCTGCCAGCAGCCGGATCACGTCCGGCTTTGGAAGCCGCAGTTCACCGACAGAAGGGGCTTCCACCAATCATCAGGGCATTGATATCGGGGCGGCCTCAGGGAGTGCAGTGCTGGCAGCTGCTTCCGGAACGGTGGTGATCTCTACATACAGCTATTCGGCGGGGAATTATATTATGATTAACCACGGCGGAGGGGTGTATACGGTTTATATGCACTGCTCACAGCTGCTGGCCTCGGAGGGGCAGTCTGTGATTCAGGGACAGACGATCGCGAAAGTGGGATCTACCGGATATTCTACCGGGCCGCATCTGCATTTTGGTATCCGCGCTAATGGACAGTATGTGAATTCTGTTAGCTATGTCAGTCCTTAGTATACAGGCAATTCCCCTGATTTGTTGTTTATGGAAATAAAATATAGAGAGAAGGAGTTCACTGTGGAAAACGAGATAAGAACAAAAAATAAATTTTGGAAAGGCGTGCTGACCGGCTCTCTGGTGACGGCGTTTGTCGGGTTAATTATCGTCGGGATTGCGGCAGGAATCAATCTGATCGGGCAGACCGTGATGGAGAATCAGGCACAGGTACAGGTTAGCGAAGGGACAGAGGCTCCCAGAGGGATTGACATCAGCGCGGTGAACCAGAAACTCAATACATTGCAGTACCTGGTAGACCGCAACTTCCTGTTTGAGGAAGACATTGATCCGGAGCAGATGGAAGCAGGCATCTATAAAGGGATGCTGGCTGGCCTGGGAGATCCCTATACCGTGTATTATACGCAGGAGGAATACGAGTCCCTGACGGAGGAGACGGAGGGAGTTTACTGTGGGATTGGCGTATTGGTGAGCCAGAACATTTCTTCCGGACTGATTACGGCGCTGCGGGTATTTCAAAATTCGCCGGCTGAGGAAGCAGGGATGAAAAAGGGCGACATTTTATACAAAGTAGGAGATGTGGAAGCGTCGGAGATGGAACTGGATGTATTGGTGCAGCAGGAAATCCGGGGCGAAGAGGGTACCTATGTGGATATCACGGTAATTCGGGATGGTGAAGAGGTTCCGCTTCACATACAGCGAAGGATCGTGGAGGTGACAACTGTAGAATCGCAGATGCTGGAAGATCAGGTGGGGTACATTATGGTAACTCAGTTTGAACTGGTGACAGGAGAACAGTTCAAAGCAGCTGTCGATTCTTTGCAGGAGCAGGGAATGGAGAGTCTGATTATTGACCTTCGTGATAATCCTGGCGGGGTATTGGACGCCGTAGTGGAGATGGCAGCATATATTTTGCCGGAGGACAGACTGGATGGGATGATTGTCTCGACTTCGGATAAGGACGGACAGGGCGACCGCTATTACAGTAAGGGAGGCAAGATTTGCTTTGATTCCGACGTCAGGCAAAACGACCCCAGATATCCAAAGAAAGACGGACACGAACTGGATATTCCGATGGTGGTGCTGATCAACGGCAATTCGGCGAGTGCGTCCGAGGTATTGGCCGGTGCATTGCAGGATTACGGATGCGCGAAGCTGGTGGGGACGACTTCCTTTGGAAAGGGGATTGTCCAGAGCCTGGTGCCGTTGGACGACGGATCAGCAGTGAAAATGACAGTGTCTCATTATTATACTCCAGGCGGTGTGGACCTGCACAAGAAGGGACTGGACCCGGATGTGGAGATTGAGTATAAGGCGCCGGAGGGACTGGAGAATGCCTTGGAGGTTCCGCTGGATCAGGATAATCAGGTGCTGAAGGCAATAGAAGTGTTGAAGGAAATGCATTGACAGACGAAATAGTAAAAATGCCCAGGAGAAGGCAGACCATTTCTGGTATCTGCTTTCTCCTGGGCATTTTACAGAGCAGAGCATTCGGCAAAATACGCCGGCGACGCGTCTGATCGAATTTACAAGTCCAGCTTAAGGTCTCCCGGACGAATCCACTCAAGTTTTCGGAGGATTTCACCGAAGACCCAGGTCAGAATGGCCGGGAGAACAAAGCAGACAAGAGCAATGCCCAGCCACATATTAGTGCCGCCCCCCATAGCGGTGTAAATGCCGATAGGGCCCACCATACCGCAGGTGCCCATGCCGGAGCCGGCGGGGATATTTTCCAGGCGGAAAAAACAGGTGGCAATCGGGCCGGTAATCATGGAAGCCAGAATAGGAGGGAGCCAGGTGCGAGGATTCTTGACAATATTGCCCATCTGCAGCATGGAAGTCCCCAGCCCCTGAGCCAGCAGGCCGCCAACGCCATTCTCACGGAAGCTTAAAACGGCAAATCCAATCATCTGGGCACAACAGCCGGCAGTGGCAGCGCCGCCGGCAAGACCGTCAAGACTTAACATAATACAGATGGCAGCGCTGCTGATGGGAAGAGTAAGGGCGATGCCAACCAGGGCAGAAACCAGGATTCCCATAAAGAAAGGCTGCATTTCCGTAGCAGTTTTTACCAGATTGCCAAACGCAGCCATAAACGCAGACACGCCAGGACCGACAAACTGCGCCATCAACACACCAGAGATAATCGTCACACCCGGAGTAACCAGAATATCGACCCGCGTCTCCTTTGAAACCAGCTTCCCCAATTCCGCAGCGATAACAGAAGAAACCAAAGCCCCCACAGGCCCTCCCAAGGCATTCCCGGCAATCCCGACAGTAGCAGCAGAAAAAAGCACCAGCTGAGGAGCATGCAACGCATAAGCAATAGACACACCCAACGCCGCGCCAGTAGCACTTTTGCAATATTCAGCAACCGTATGAAATAAGGCGATCTGGGTCTTATCCCCCAAAGTGCCAAAGATAGTACCGATCAACAAGGAAGCAAACAGCCCAAAAGCCATAGCACCCAGCGCATCGATGAGATAGGTTTTGACAGTGATATTAATACCCTTTTTTTTCAGAAAATCCTTAACCGCAGAATGTGTCATAAATGGTCTCTCCTTTTCAACAAATTCCCCCTCGGCTCAAAACCAAAGAAGACGCCGCGACTGAAAAAATCCAGTCAATAAACAAATTGGGAAAGAAGACACACATTTGACTTCCCAGGTCAAAGCAGTTGTCTGTTATCTTACCAATAAGAGTAAAAAAAAGCAAGAGAAATATAAAAAATAAAAAAACAATGATAAAAAAATAACAATCCCCCTTATACGACGGGAATGTGGTATAATGTCCACGAAAGCAAAGAGCAGTGCGGAAAAAGACAAATATAAATCTGCGTTGTGTTCACACATAAGCAGATTTATATTTGACTTTTTCCATAGGGCCGAAGGCCCGTGAGCGAACTGGAGCGAAGCGGAAGTGAGCGCGCCACTGCGGAGTCCCCCCGATATTGCGTCAGGCGAAGCGAAGCGAGCTCGTCAGCGAAGCGATAGCGCCAGGCGAAGCGAAGCGAGCTCGTCAGCAAAGCGATAGCGCCAGGCGAAGCAAAGCGATAGCGCCAGGCGAAGCAAAGCGATAGCGTCAGCAAAGCGATAGCGTCAGGCGAAGCGAACCCGCCAGCGAAGCAAAGCGATAGCGCCAGGCGAAGCAAACGCGAGCCCGTCCCCCACCCCCAAAAAAAACGAATCCCCCACCCCCTTCAAGAAAGGACCACACCATGATACAAAGGATTTGTCCGATATGCGACCAAACAATGAAACACCCCCACTACTGCCGCAACTGCAAAAGCTGGGTCAGCCCCCCCCACGTACGAGACGTAACCTACTATTTAAACGAACGCCACCCCCAAAAAGAAACCAACTGCAGCTACCACCCCCCATCCAATCCCCACCC
>CAMSTY010000028.1 GCA_947063875.1 uncultured bacterium | reverse complement strand
CGTTTACAGGGTATCTGTGAACAGTAACGGAAAATGTGGAAAAGAGAGGAAAACTTGAAAATTACTGTTGAAATTTCTCTGACTTTATAGTATAATTAAGGAAGTTCGCAGATGTAGTTCATTGGTAGAACATCAGCTTCCCAAGCTGAGGAGGCGGGTTCGATTCCCGTCATCTGCTTACTCAGAGCCAGGTGGATGCCTGGCTCTTTCCATATCACGGAATCACCAAATGCATAAGGTAGGTATATCCGGAAATTCATAACAAAAAAGGACTTCCGTTTGGAAATCCTTTCAAAAGAGCGACAGACGGGACTCGAACCCGCGACCCCGACCTTGGCAAGGTCGTACTCCACCAACTGAGCCACTGTCGCATATATCACATGTTACAGATGACCTCTGCAACGTAAATTATTTTAACATAATTGCGCTCAAAAATCAACCCTGTTTTTTGAAAAAAGAAAAAGTTGAAATAGAGAGTATTTGGCAAAAAAGAAAGGAAAGCGTAGTACATATGTCGGATATTGTTGAGATTACGGATTTGTCTGTGCCGGAACTGGACGTTTATGCTCGTCTGACGGAAACGCAGCTGCTCCATTACTACGAGCCGGACGAGGGCATCTTTATCGCCGAGAGTCCCAAGGTGATTGAGCGGGCGCTGGATCAAGGCTATACGCCATTGTCACTGCTTTTGGAGAAAAGACACATAGACGGACAAGCAAAGCAAATAATTGCCCGTTGTGAGGGAATCCCTGTATATGCAGCAGAACCCGAGATTTTGAAAAGCCTGACCGGTTTTCCGATGACACGTGGCGCCTTGTGCGCGATGCGCCGGCGCCCGCTTTTAGAAGCAAAAAAAAAATATGCGCCGGCGCCCGGCGGATCGCCGTACTGGAAAACATCATGAATCCTACCAATATCGGGGCGATTTTTCGTTCTGCCGCTGCCCTGAATATGGATGCCGTGTTACTCACGTCCGGCTGCTGTGATCCGCTGTACCGGCGTGCAATCCGGGTCAGTATGGGGACCGTGTTTCAGATTCCCTGGACTTATCTGGGGAAACGGGCCGATGAGTGGCCGCGGCAAGGGATGAAGCTTTTGCGGGACATGGGGTTTCGGACGGCAGCGATGGCGCTGAATGAGGATGCCATCAGTATACGGGAACCGCAATTGGCAGCAGAAGAGCGGCTGGCGATTGTACTGGGGACAGAAGGGGAAGGATTGGCAGAGGGCACGGTTGCAGATTGTGATTATACGGTGCGTATTCCGATGTCTAACGGGGTGGATTCTTTGAATGTAGCAGCGGCCGGCGCGGTGGCTTTTTGGCAGCTGGGAGGGACGTGAACAAAAGAAAACGTGGCAGTTGGCCGGAGCAAAAGTGCAGCTGCCAGGAATAGATTTTATGTTTTCTATCCATACTACCTTCATGAGAAGAATAAAAGACCTACCCATCAATTTTTTTAAATGCGGTGTCACCGGCTGGTGTCTGGAAGTGATGTTCACTTCTATGGAATCTATTCTGGCTCGTGACTGGCGGTTGATCGGCAGAACCTCTCTGCTGATGTTTCCCATTTATGGTATGGGAGCGTTGCTGGCGCCCATCAGTACTATGGTAGATCGCTGGATTGGTGAGATTCAGCTGCGTCCTACAGACCGTTTTGTACGACACGGAATGCTGGATATGGTGTTGATTTTCACCGCGGAATATCTGTCCGGAATGTGGCTGCGGGCGCGGGGAATGTGCCCCTGGGATTACAGCGGACGCATGGCAAGTGTGAATGGACTGATTCGGCTGGACTTTGCTCCGCTGTGGTTTATGACCGGATTGCTGTTTGAACAAATCACAAAAAAGAGAAAAAAATGAGAGAGCCGGCTGTGAGAGCCGGCTATTCTTGTGTATGACGGCTGCCTGCAAAAAACAGGAATTCTCTGTATAGCAGGAAAATTTGTGGTATGATATAACAAAGAAACGTATTTTTGAAAAATACAGGCGGCATATTTTATTGGCGGTTTGTGCAGGCGTGAGGCGGAGGGAGGCGATGCGGCGGCATCGTTGACCGACAACAACGAAGCAGATGGAAATTCAGGCAAGTCATTTGGCGAAAAGTAAATGGGTCAGTACACTAACCCAATTTGCAGAGGAGAAGGACGCATGCAGTGCCTGCTATGGGTCGCTGATCTATGCCCTGGACTGGTTGAATGATGCCGGGAAATTGAAAAAGGGACTGCCGCCTATCGGGATTGGTCAGGGATATCAGGGGAAAGAAGGGGGAATCGGCATGGGAAGATGCACCTCCTGCTTTTGCAAAAGCCTGGCGGGATGTCCGCCAAGGGCGGCGGAGATCGTGAGTTTTTTGAGGGAAAACCGGGGACGATAAAGAAATATAAAAATATTGTTTGAACAAATCTGAAAAAGATTGTAAAAAGAAGAGCAAATGACTTGTTTTTGCTTTTCTTTTTTTATATACTGAAAAGGATAGCAACTAAGTGGAGAGGGACAGACAAATGATACGTTTTTTATTGGTAGTAATTGTACTTTTTGGATTTCTTGCGGCCAGTATTCCGCTGGTGATCGGAGAATATGTAATCCGGAAATTCAATCCGCAGAGGCAGCAGCAGCATTGCCTGCGGATCGTCCAGGCAATGTTTTGTATGATATTTCGGCTGACAGGCTCGACGCTGGAGGTGAAGGGGCAAGAGCGGGTTCCGGAGGGAGCCGTTCTCTATGTAGGGAATCACAGAAGCTATTTTGATATTGTAGTAGGTTATGCGGTAGTTCCGAATCTGGCTGGATTTGTGGCAAAAAAGGAGATGACCCGTTATCCGATCCTGGTGAATTGGATGGAATTGGTGAATTGTTTGTTTTTGAACCGACAAGATATTAAGGAAGGCCTGAAGACGATCCTGGCCGGAATCGAGAAAGTGAAGCAGGGGGTTTCTCTTTGGATTTTTCCGGAAGGAACCCGCAATGAGAATAAAGACCCGCTGGAATTGATGGCGTTTAAAGAGGGAAGCCTGAAAATTGCCGAGAAGAGCGGATGTCCGGTGATACCGGTGGCGATTACAGGAACCGCCGATATTTTTGAGAATCATATTCCTTTTATGAGGCCTTCCCATGTGACGATTGAGTTTGGGGAACCCATCTATCTGAAGCAGCTGCCCAAGGAACTGAAGAAATGTTCCGGCGCTTACACCAGAGAAAAGATTATTGAGATGCTGAAGGCGGAGCAGGAATACCGGCGGACCCGGGTCGAGGTAAGCGGGGGGCAAAGGGTTCAAAAGGCATAGCGCTGCCTGCAGAAATAAAATGCAGGGAATGAGACAGATACGGAGGACATAAAGATTATGGATTTACAGGAATGCAGAAAGCAGTTGGATGAAATCGACCAGCGGCTGGTAGAATTGTTTGAGGAGAGAATGAAGATCTGCAAAAATGTGGCAGAATATAAAATTGCGACAGAAAAGCCGGTTTTTGACGGGGAGCGGGAGAAACAGAAACTGGCCGCGGTAGCAGGGCTTTCCCATGGGGAGTATAATCAAACGGCCATTCAGGAATTGTTTGCTCAGATCATGGCTATCAGCCGCCGCTACCAGTACCGGATGCTGGCGGAGCATGGCAGGCAGCAGGATCTGGGTTATCAGCAAGTGGAGATGCTGCCGATGGAGGGAGTGCGGGTAGTCTACCAGGGAGTGGAGGGCGCTTACAGCCATGCGGCGGCTTTGCAGTATTTTGGAGAAGAGGCGGAAATCTACCATGTGCCTACCTTTGAGGAAGCCATGCAAAAGGTGCAGGAAGGGCAGGCGGACTATGGAGTGCTTCCTATTGAGAATTCTACCGCCGGTGCAGTGATAGATAATTATGACCTGCAGATCAAATACTCCAATTACATTGTAGCGGAGACTTTTGTGCCGGTTTGCCATGCACTGCTGGGGTGTCAGGATGCAAAGGCAGAGGATATCCGGACCGTATTTTCCCATCCCCAGGCTCTGATGCAGTGTTCGGAGTTTCTGAACGGGCAGAAGGGGGTAAGGCAGATCAGTTTGGAGAACACGGCGGTGGCAGCGAAAAAGGTAGTGGAGGATAAGGATAAGACGCAGGCGGCCATTGCCAGCGAGATTGCGGGTAGGCTTTACGGACTTAAGACGCTTCAGCCAAGGATTCAAAATAATAAGAATAACACGACCCGCTTTATTATTATATCCAGGCGGCCTCTGTACCGGAAGGACGCGGCGAAAGTCAGCATTACCTTTGAACTGCCTCATCGCAGCGGCACGCTTTATAATATTCTGGGGCATTTTATTTTTAATGGAGTGAATATGCGGATGATAGAGTCCCGGCCGATTCCGGGGAGAAGCTGGGAATATCGGTTTTTTGTTGATATTGAGGGTAACCTGGCGGATGCGGCGATTCAGAATGCATTGAGTGGAGTGGCAGCGGAAGCCGGGAATATGAGAATTCTTGGGAATTATTGAGGAGAGGGGAGTGAGCGGCATGGTACGCACATTTGCGGCAATTGATATCGGTTCTTCTGGTCTGGAGATGGGAATTTATGAGGTGTCGGAGAAGTTTGGAATCCGGCTGATTGACCAGGTGCGGTATCCGATTGCGCTGGGAGCGGATACCTGGCTCAGCGAAAAGATCAGCTACCGGCAGGTGGATGAGATGTGTGAGGTTCTGGCAGAGTATGCCCGTATTATGAGAGGATATCAGGTGGAAACCTGCCGTGCTTATGCTACCAGCGCTTTGAGAGAGGCGAAAAACAGTCAGATCGTAGTAGACCAGATTCGGGTAAGGACCGGGATTAACGTCCGGGTGCTTAGCAATTCCGAACAGCGTTTTATCAGCTACAAAGCGATTGCCTACAAGGATGCGGAGTTTCAGAAGGTAATTCAGAAGGGGACTGCCATTCTGGATGTAGGAAACGGAAGCACGCAGATTTCTCTGTTTGATAAGGATTCGCTGGTTTCCACCCAGAATCTGCCGTTGGGGGTTGTCCGTCTGATGGAAATTATGAGACATATGAAGACCACGGCTGAGAAGGAACAGAAGCTGATTCAGGAGATTGTGGACAATGAACTGGTAACTTTCCGGAAGATTTATCTGAAGGATAAAAAGATTGAGCATTTGATTGGAATCGGCAAGGTTACTTTGATTCTGTACCAGCGAATTATGGAAGAGGTGAACCATCGGGACCGGATCAGCCTGGAGGAATTTAATCATTTTTATGATGTGCTGGGGCGTATGACGCTGGATCAGATCGAGGATACCTTTGAGATTAATGCGAATTATGCGTCTCTGCTGCTTCCGGCGGCCACCATTATCCGGCAGGTGCTGGAGGTGACAGGGGCAGACAGCATCTGGGTGCCAGGTACCATGATGCTGGATGGAATTGCAGCGGAATATGCGGAGGAACGGAAGCTTTTAAAGTTTAATCATAATTTTTCCAATGACATTATCGTGGCGTCCCGCAATATGGCGAAGCGGTATAAATGCCATATGCCTCACATTCAGGCAGTGGAGAGCGCGGCGCTGCAGGTGTTTGACAGCATGAAAAAATATCATGGACTGAAGGACAGGGAGCGGCTGCTTCTGCAGATTGCGGCGGATCTGCATTCCTGCGGGAAATTTGTGACCATGCGGAACGCCACGGAGTATGCTTACAATATTATCATGGCTACGGAGATCATCGGCCTGTCCCATGTGGAACGGGAAATCGTGGCCAATGTGGTTCGGTATCATTTGAAAACCTTTCAATACAATGACATCAAGATTGACGCAAAACCTTCCAGAATCTCGCGGCTGGCCACGCCGGATAATCTGACGCTGACCGTAGCGAAGCTGACGGCGATTTTGCGGCTGGCCAATTCTATGGACCGCAGCCATAGCAACAAATTGGCCGGATGCCGGATTGCGATTAAGAATAATAAGCTGATGATCAACACAGATTATGTGGGAGATGTGACGCTGGAGGCATTGTCGATTGAGGAGAAGGCGGATTTCTTTGAGGAAATTTTTGGCATTCGGCCGATGCTGAAGCAGAAGAAGAGAAACTGATAAGGCCAAACAGGAAGAAAAGGCAGAGTACAGGCTTGGCAGGAGGCAGGAAGCCTGGATTGCTGCAAAAAGATGGCACAGGGGAGGCAAGCCAGGAGGCTTTGAGACGGATTATGGCAGAGATAGAGAATATTTATACGGACCCGAAAAATTATGTGAACAGGGAACTGAGCTGGCTGGAATTCAATTACCGGATTTTGCATGAGGCCAGGGATAAATCAATTCCGCTGTTTGAGCGGCTGAAATTTTTGAGTATCACTTCATCGAATCTGGATGAATTTTTTATGGTACGGGTAGCGTCCCTGAAGGACCAGGTTCATGCCAAGTACAAGAAGACGGATATTGCGGGGTTGCGGGCAGAGGAGCAGCTGGCTTTGATTTCAGAGAAGACTCACCGGCTGGTGGAGGTGCAGTATTCCACTTACGGCAGGTCTTTGCTTCCGGCATTAAAACAGCAGGGACTGCAGATTCTGTGGGAGCATGAGGAGCTGACAGAAGGGGAGCAGAGGTTTGTGGACGGATATTTCCGGGAGAGTGTCTATCCCGTGCTGACGCCCATGGCAGTGGATTCCTCCCGGCCGTTTCCGCTGATTCGCAACAAGTCGTTGAATATTGCGGCCCTGGTGCAGAAAAAATCGGGAGACGATGCCATGGAATTTGCTATGGTGCAGGTGCCTTCCGTGCTGCCGAGGATTGTGGAACTGCCCTGCCAGCAGGATGGGACCCGGCGGGTCATCCTGCTGGAGGAGGTTATTGAACGCAATATCCATGAACTGTTCCTGAATTATAATATTGTGTCAGCCCATCCTTTCCGGATTATGAGAAATGCTGATTTTACCCTGGATGAGGAGGAGGCGGTGGATCTTCTGGAAGAAATTCAGAAGCAGCTGAAGAAACGCCAATGGGGTGAGGTCATCCGTCTGGAGATTGAGGAGAAGGTGGATAAACGCCTGCTGAAGATCCTGCGGAAAGGGCTTTTGGTGGGAGCGGAGGATATTTTTGAGATCGGCGGCCCCCTGGACTTGACATTTTTGATGAAGATGTATGGCATGGGCGGCTTTGACCATTTGAAGGAAAAGCCTTATGTGCCTCAGCCGATTCCGGCGCTGATGAACGAGGATGACATTTTCACCAATATCCGTAAGAGGGATATTCTGCTGCACCATCCCTATCAGACTTTTGATCCGGTGGTGAACTTTGTGCGGCAGGCGGCCAGGGACCCGGAGGTTTTGGCCATCAAGCAGACTCTGTACCGGGTCAGCGGGCATTCGCCTATTGTGGCGGCGCTGGCGGAGGCGGCGGACAATGGCAAGCAGGTGTCGGTTCTGGTGGAACTAAAGGCACGTTTTGATGAGGAGAACAATATCAACTGGGCCAAAAAGCTGGAGAAGGCGGGTTGCCATGTAATCTATGGCCTGATGGGGTTAAAGACTCACTGTAAGATCACCCTGGTGGTGCGCCGGGAGGAGGACGGCATTCGCCGGTACGTCCATCTGGGAACCGGAAATTACAATGATTCCACGGCCAGGCTGTATACGGACTGCGGGATGATGACTTGTAACCCAAAGATTGGCCAGGATGCCACGGCAGTGTTTAATATGCTGTCCGGCTACTCGGAGCCGCCTACCTGGAATAAGCTGTCACTGGCGCCGCTGTGGCTGAGGGGAAAGCTGGTGAAGATGATTCGCCGGGAGACGGAACATGCCCGTGCCGGCGGCTACGCCCATATTATGGCTAAGATGAACTCCCTGTGTGACAAGGAGATTATTGCCAGCCTTTACGAGGCTTCCTGTGCGGGGGTGAAGATCGAACTGGTGGTACGGGGAATCTGCTGTCTGAAAGCGGGAGTGCCGGGTCTCAGCGACAATATCAGCGTTCATTCCATTGTGGGGAATTTCCTGGAACATGCCCGGATTTTCTATTTTGAAAATGACGGGAGTCCGGAGGTCTATATGGGAAGCGCAGACTGGATGCCCCGGAACCTGGATAAGCGGGTGGAGATCATGTTCCCGGTAGAGGCCCCTGATTTAAAGGAGCAGGTGATTCACATTCTGCAGGTGCAGCTGGAGGACAATGTGAAGGCCCACATCCTGCAGCCGGACGGAAGCTATGAGAGGATTGACAAGCGGGGGAAGGAACTTGTTATGGCCCAGCAGCAGTTTTGCGACGAGGCGATGGCGGCGGCAGAGGCCAGAAAACAGGAGGTGAACCCCAGCGTGCATGATACCAGGAGGTTTGTGCCGGCGGAGGCGGAAGAAGACAGCTGAGACAGGAGTGGATTCGTTTTTTAAGGGGGATGTACTGCCGCCTGTTATGGGTAGGAGATACGTGAAAATGGGAATTCAAATTGCATATTTATGTTAATAATCGTTGATATGTTGTTAAAAATCCGTTATAATAATAACCAGAAATAAGAGTGCGGCGTCTGATAATATCTGAAATTTTTCTGTAAATTTCGGAATTGTCACTATGCAGTAAAGGGGGTTCCTAATGGACAAAGTGTTGTATGACTTAATGGATTGGGCGGCAATTGAGGAGTTAGTGTATTCGGAGGCGGCCAGACCGCAGGATTTGCTGGGACCGCATATGACAGAAGCGGGCCTTCTGATTCAGGCATTTGTTCCGACTGCAGTGGAGATGGCGGTAGAACTGACAGGCTCCAGCAAAAGGTATCCGATGGAAATGCAGGATGAGTGCGGTTTTTTTGCGGTTCTGATACCCAGGAAAAGTGTCGCTGATTACACTTTGCTGGTGACCTACAGTGATGGAAGCCAGAAGGAAATCCATGACCCGTATGCTTTCGGAACCCAGTACAGCGAGGCAGAGTTAAAGAAGTTTGAGGCAGGCATCTACTACGATGTATACAAGAAGATGGGAGCGCATCCCATGGAGATCAAGGGCGTGAAGGGAGTGCTTTTCTCTGTCTGGGCGCCATGCGCCATGCGGGTGAGCGTGGTAGGCGAGTTTAATATGTGGGACGGCCGGCGCCACCAGATGAAGCTTCTGGGAGATTCGGGAGTATTTGAACTTTTCATTCCGGGACTGGATGTGGGAACCGTTTATAAATATGAAATTAAGACCCGGAAGGGCGAGCCTATGCTCAAGGCGGACCCTTATGGAAATTATGCGGAGTTGCGGCCTAACACAGCTTCCATTGTCTGGGATATCGGGAAATTTAAGTGGAGCGACAGCCGATGGATGGAGGAGCGAAAAAAGAACGACGCCAAGACAAAACCCATGGCAATCTATGAGCTGCATCTGGGTTCCTGGATTCGTAAGCCGATTGCCTTGGATGAAGACGGCAAGGAACTGGTAGGATCAGAATTTTATAACTACCGGGAGATTGCGCCGCGGCTGGCAGATTATGTAAAAGAGATGGGATATACGCATGTGGAGCTGATGCCGGTGATGGAACATCCTCTGGATGCTTCCTGGGGATACCAGGTGACCGGGTATTATGCGCCCACCAGCCGGTATGGCACTCCGGATGATTTCATGTATTTTATGAATTATCTCCATGAGCAGGGCATCGGGGTGATTCTGGATTGGGTTCCGGCTCATTTCCCGAGAGATGCTTATGGAATGGCATGTTTTGACGGAAGCTGCGTTTATGAGCATCAGGACCCGAGGCAGGGGTCTCATCCTCACTGGGGTACCTTGATCTACAATTACGGACGGCCCCAGGTAAAGAACTTCCTGATTGCCAATGCCCTGTTTTGGGCAGAGCAGTACCATGCGGACGGAATCCGGATGGATGCCGTGGCTTCCATGCTGTATCTGGACTATGGCAAGAATGACGGTGAATGGGTGGCTAATATTTACGGCGGCCATGAGAACCTGGAGGCAGTGGAATTCTTAAAACATCTGAATTCTGTTTTTAAAGGACGTAAGAACGGCGCGCTGCTGATCGCGGAGGAGTCCACCGCATGGCCGCAGATTACCGGAGATGTGAAGGATAACGGCCTGGGATTTGATTATAAATGGAACATGGGATGGATGAATGACTTTATCGGCTATATGTCCTATGATCCGTACTTCCGCAATCACCATTATGGGGAACTGACCTTTAGTATGCTGTATGCATACAGTGAAGACTTTGTGCTGGTGTTCTCCCACGATGAGGTGGTGCATGGCAAGTATTCCATGTTGTGTAAGATGCCGGGAGAGACTTATGAGGCAAAAGCAAATAACCTGCGGGCAGCATACGGCTTTATGTATGGCCATCCAGGCAAGAAGCTTCTGTTTATGGGACAGGAGTTTGCGCAGGTAGCCGAGTGGAATGAAAACGAAGAACTGCCCTGGGGTATACTGGAATATCCGGTGCACAAGAATACCCAGGAATATGTGAAGGCTTTGAATCATCTCTACCGGACACAGCCTGCCCTTTACCAGAAAGATTTTCATCCAGATGGTTTTGAATGGATCAACTGCTCCAGAAGTGAAGACAATATTGTGTCATTTTTGCGTAAGACCAATAAACCAGAAGAGACACTGCTCTTTATCTGCAATTTTGCTCCGGTAGAGCACGAGAAATTCCAGGTAGGCGTGCCCTTCTACGGGAAATATAAAGAAATCTTAAACAGTGACGCAGAAAGTTTTGGCGGAAGCGGAAAAGGGAATCCCCGGGCCAAGACCTGCAAACAGGAAGAGTGGGATGACAGAGAAAATTCTTTGGTGATCGACCTTCCGCCTATGTGTACGCTGGTATTCTCCTGCACGCCGATGAAGGCGCCAAAAAAGGTAGAGAAGAAAGCTGCGGAGAAGAAAGAGACGGCTGGGAAGGAGAACGAACCGTCTCAAAAAGCAGAAATTAAGAAAGCACAAGAAACGGTCAAAAAGATAAAATCGGAAAAAGCGGCTGCCAAGGAAGGGACGGCGGCAAAGACTAGGGGCGCTGTTGCAAAAAAGGTGCCGAAGACAGTATCTAAGAAAGCGGCGCCGAAGAAGAATAACCAGAAATAGAAAGGGAAAATAGAGCAAACTCATACCTCAGCCGGGATATTTGCCGGCTGGGGTATGGGTTTTTGTATTAAGGAATCTTATGGAGTCTCTGAATCTTCCTGAAATACAATCTTTCCCTCACAGATAGTATATTTTACTTTTCCCAACAACTGTTTCCCAAGAAAAGGTGAATTGGAAGCTTTGGAGGCGAAAGAGGTTACGGTCCATGATTCGTCCGGGTCGAACAATAGCAGATCCGCATCTGCCCCTACAGCCAGAAAACCTTTTTTCAGACGATACAGACGTGCCGGGTTAAGGCTCATTTTTTCGATCACTTGTAAAAGAGAAAGATGGCCAGGGTGAACCAGATGGGTAAGAGCCAATGCCAGAGCAGTTTCCAGGCCGATAATGCCGCTGGGAGCCTCTGTCAGAGGGCGGGATTTTTCCTCCGCGCTGTGCGGCGCATGGTCCGTGGCGATAATATCGATGATATTATTTTTAAGTCCACGCAGAATTTCTTCCTGGTCGTGTTTTGTCCGCAGGGGCGGGTTCATTTTTGCCAGGGTGCCGTGCTCTAAGACGGCAGTTTCGTCAAGGGAGAAATGATGCGGAGTGACCTCAGCCATGATATCAGCGCCCAGCTGCTTGGCCAGTTCAACCATCCTTACGGAGTTTTTGGAACTGATGTGCTGGATATCGATTGTTGCACCGGTATGCAGCGCCAGCATGCAGTCCCGCGCTACCATCACATCCTCTGCAAGGGCGGAAGCGCCGCCCAGTCCTAGCTGGCGGGATACATCTCCCTGATTGACGCCATTGTTCTCTATAAAAGCGGGATCTTCCTCGTGGAAGCTTAGGGGGACATCAAGCTGAACGGCTTTTTCCATGGCCTGTTTTACTAAAGCAGCGTTTAAGAGCGGGAGGCCATCGTCCGTAAATCCGGCGGCGCCGTGCTGCTTTAACAGATCCATATCAGTCAATTCTTCTCCCTTCATGTTTTTGGTAATGGCGGCGGCAGAGAGAACGTGGATGCCGGTTTTTTTGCCTTCTGCCAGTACATATTCCAGAGTATCCACATGATCTATGGGGGGCCGGGTGTTGGCCATGCAGACAACCGTAGTAAAACCGCCCTTTGCAGCGGCCCGGGCGCCGGTATGGATATCCTCTTTATAGGTCAGTCCGGGATCACGGAAGTGTACGTGGACATCGATCAGTCCTGGCGCTACGACCAGGCCTCTGGCATCTATGACAATATCATCGGTTTTCTGACTGGGGGAATGCTCAGACAGGAATTCCTGGCTGCTTTGGGGTCCCATGGCGATGATTTTGCCCCGGTCGATGACCAGATCCATGATGGCGTCTGTTTGGGATTTTGGGTCGATAAGGCGACCGTTTTGAATAATAATCATTTTTCCTCCATTCTGTGCACGTTTCATAACTTTGCATGTCTGCCTGATCGGGTACAAACAGGTGCGGGTGTTTTCATTTTATCATATGTCCTGCCTTTTTTCAGCTTTTCTATAATATTTTTCAAGGATATGGAAGTCCGGTTAAAATTTATGGTATAATAGGAACACTTAGCGAGGTATTTCACGAGCTTAGTGAGAGTAATACCTGACCACTTAGCGAATGGGAGCCGAAGGCGAAGCATGAGGTTAGTGGACAAGGTATAATAGGAACACTTAGCGAGGAATACATCTTTCCACTTTATCAGTAAAAGGATAATAACATGAACACATCAACATTTCAGTCAGTTCCGATTTTTGGAAAAAGCGAGGAACCGGAGGATGCCGGCCATTTTCTCCATGAACTTTTGATTATGGGAGAACTGATGCAGTCTTGCGGCGCTGAGGTATTTCGCGTAGAGGATACTTTAAACCGCATGGGCCAGGCATACGGAGTAGAGAGGATGAATGTATTTGTCATTACATCCAGCATTGTCATCACCATGGAACTGCCGGATGGAAGAGAACTGACTCAGACAAGGCGGATTCGGGAAAGCGGGAGTAATGATTTTACGAAACTGGAACGGCTTAATGCACTGAGCCGGGATTATTGCCGAAATCCTTTTGAAGCGAAAATACTGAAGCAGCGGTTGGAGGAGATCCGATGTGATTGCCTGCCGCGAAAAAACCGATATGCCGGCAGCGTATTGGCGGCTTCCAGCTTTGCGATGTTTTTTGGCGGCAATATCCGTGACGCGGCAGTAGCAGGAATCTTTGCGGTGATGATCTGCCTGATGCAGGACTATGTGGCAGCGGTCTGTATGAATGCCATGATTTTCAATGTGGTGGTATCATTTCTGACCGGGTTCGGGATCTGTATAGTCAGTCATCTGTTTCCGGGACTGCACATGGACATGATTATGATCGGGGACATTATGCTTTTGATCCCCGGTATCGCCATTACCAATGCCGTGCGGGATGTGCTGATCGGAGATACGATTTCCGGAATTATGCGTTTTATTGAGGCGATGCTGTGGGCCGGATGCCTGGCCTTTGGATTTATGAGCGCTATATGGGCGGTCGGAAAGCTGTGGTGAGAGAAAATGAGAGAGATTTTAACAATACATGGGATCATACAGCTGGTTATGGCTTTGCTGGGGTCAGCCGGATTTGCCATGATATTCCATCTGAGGAAACAGCTGATGGCAGTGGCCTCGCTGGGAGGGTTGTTCAGCTGGCTTGTATACCTGATCTGCGAGCCGGTTATGAGCGGGTATTTCTTTCCTTCTTTTGTGGCCAGCGCTTGCGGGGCTTTTTATGCGGAAGTGCTGGCGCGGATATTGAAGGTGCCGTCCACACCGTTTTTTGTAGTGGCGATGATTCCGCTGATTCCTGGCAGTACCTTATATTATGCCATGGATCAGGTGGTTCACGGATATCTGTCTCTTGCCAGCGCTTATGGTGTCCGGACCATGCAGTGTGCCCTGGGAATCGGCGGTGGGATGAGTGTTGCCTGGGCGGTATGTGATCTGTCCCGAAAGATACGGCGGATGAGGAAGGCATAAATGCAGCGACGCATATGCGGCTGACGAAAGGGCAGATTAACGCTTGCGGTGAAACCATTTTTCCGGCATTTCAAAGACGAACACGATCCCCAGCACAATGGCAACAGCTGCTTTTACGGCGCCATAACCGGTTTCCAGCGCCATAGGAAGCTGGTTGCTAACCGTATAATAGGCGGCCCAATAGACACCGGCTCCGGGAACCAGGGGAAAGATCCCGGAGATCAGAAAAAGAGTGGCAGGACAGCGCTTGCGTACAGCAAACCAGCGGGACAGCAGTATGACAATAACCGTAGCGCAGAAGGTGGAAACGGCGGCAGAGGCAGCCGGCAGCAGACAGAGGTAAACCAGCCAGCCTACCCCGCCGATCAGTCCGCAGTATGGATAATAACGGGCAGGAACTCCGAACAAAAGGGAAAATCCCATGGTTCCCGCCGCTGCCGCCAATACCTGCAGAATCAGTCTTATCATGATTTGTCAGTCTCCTCTCTTGTATCAAACAGATCGGTTCTGTGAATAAACCTGTTTTACAGCAACGCGCCGCTGATGATCTTGCTGTATATCGCCATCATAAATCCCACGCCCATGGCAATACAGAAAAACACCAGTATGGCGTCCAACATACGCACGGAGCCGGATATGTAATCTCCGTCAGCCATATCCCGGATCGCATTGGTAAAAGCAACTCCTGGCACCATAATAATGATTCCGCCTACCAGCATGGATTCCAGGTGGGTTCCCGGAAAAATACGATGGCTGAGAATGCTTAGGAAAGTGACCCATGCACTTCCCAAAATGTTGCAGACAATTTTTGAGAAATGGGGTTTTCCGAATTTGAGAAGATACAAATAGAGCAGGATGCCGATCCCAATGGTGCAGAGGGCATCTTGCCATCCGCCTCCGAAAAGATAACTGAAGCATGCCCCGGAGAAGCCGGCGGAGGCAATCTGAAGCTTTGCCGGGAATTCCGGCATGTGCTCAATCCGCTTTAATTCGTGGCGGACTTGTTCCAGGGTGTATTCTCCGTTTTCAATTTGGCGGGAAAGCTGGTTCACCTCAGCTACCCGGCCCAGATTTGCACCGTTGACCGGAATGAGAAGTACCCTGGCAAAGTGGGCCTCCTTTTCCTCCTCATCTCCGGAAGTGAGGAAAATACCGTTGCTGAGGACAAAGGCACTGGCAGATGTGAGGCCGAAATGCCTGCAGATCCGATAGATCGTATCTTCTACGCGGAAAATTTCCGCGCCATTTTCCAAAAGAAGCTTTCCTGCTTCCAGCGCTGCCAGCAGGACTTCGCGGTCGTGTCTTGAATGTTCCATAAATGAAAGACCTTTCTTAGATCACAAAACTCTGTCCTTCCTGACAAATCTCGACAATCTTGTCTCGATATGGCTCGGAACAGGGAAGTTCCTTTAAGCGGCGGATAGTTCCGTAATCGTTCCAGAAGTGCATAGGAAATACCGTTTTGGCTCCAACCGTTTCCATAAATTCATGAAGTCCCAGGTAAAACCATTCCTCCTGCCTTCCGTCTAAAGGCAGCATGGCAATCTCCGGAACGATCCTACAATTGCGAATCAATTCCAGTTCCCGATGATAATTGGCCCTCATATTGTTGTTCCAGGCCTTGCTCTCGCCGCCCCATTTCCAGTTGTTCAAGTCACCGGCGTGGTAGAGGGTATGTCCACCGTTTTCCACCAGAAAAGCTACGCCTTCGTCAGTGGAATGAAAAGCCATAACCCGGGTGCCTCCGCCCTCATTCAGTGTGAGAGTTGTCCCCGGATCGATATATTCGATGCGGCAGAAATGTTTTTCCGGCACGCGGTTCTGCCAGATATCATCAGACAGAATATAACGGATCTTCGGATATTGGTCAGCCAGATCCCAGATGGCAGGAGAGAAATGATCCTCGTGCCGGTGGCTGACAAAAACAATCAGGTCCCTGTCAGAAGACAGAGCAGGAAGCGGGCCTCCTATATAATCAAACAGCAGATACAGAGAGTCCAGTTCTGCAAGGAAGCTGCTGTGGCGGATATAGGTAATCTTCATAAAGAACCTCCATAACATGAGTTTTGGGATGACTGCAAAGGGGCAGCCGCTTTTCGTTGATGACATTCTATCATAAACAGGGAGAAAATAACAGAGGGGAAAGCAAAAAGGCAGCCGCCTCTTTGTCAAAAAGAGGAAGACTACCCCTTGTATTACAGAGTATTCGGCAAAACGCGCGGATGATGCGTTTTGCCGAATTTGCCGGTTTTCAGGATTGCGATGATATATTATTGTTTTGCATATAAAAGCTGATTAAATATATACCGCACAAACCTACCAGGCCGTAAATGATCCGGGAAAGCCAACTCATCCCGCCAAACAGAGAAGCAACCAGATTGAAATCGAAAAATCCGATCAGTCCCCAGTTTACTGCGCCGATGATGGCAAGAGTCAGTGCCGTGTTGTCTAAAGCTTTATTTCTCATAATGCCACCTCCTGGTATAATAACGTATCAACAGTAGTATGTACGGCAGGAGGAAAAATTATGCGATGTTTAATTCGATTTAACCTCTTTCCAGAGATCATTATAGATCCCATCCACATCATCTCCCAGATAACGGAACACCTCGCAGTTTACCAGAGAGTCGGTATCCGGAAATACGGATTCATTATTCTGCAGATCTTCATCCAGCAGGTCAAAGGCTCCTTTGTTGGGTGTCGGATAAGTGATATACTCAAAGTTTGCCTTGGCAATCTCAGGCCGACAGAGGAAATTTATCCATTTTTCGGCATTTTCCTTGTTTTTGGCGTTTTTGGGTATCACCCAGGAATCCAGCCATAGGTTTGTACCTTCCTCTGGCAGTACATATTCCAGAGTATAGTCCAGTCCCAGATTGGCGACCTCTTCCTGAATATAAAGCATTTCCCCGGAATAGATGACGCCGACAGCCGCCTCGCCTCCGATCATTTTATCCCGGACCTGGTCAATGACATAAGCCTGCACCAGCGGCTTTTGATCGATGAGATCTTGTTTTGCCTGCTGAAGTTCATTTTCATCGGTACTGTTCATGGAAAATCCGTCTTTTTTCAACGCAACCATAAAGGCATCCCGGACACTGTCCTGCATCAGGATCTCGCCGCTTAGCTTTTCATCCCACAAATCCGCCCATTTGGTCGGCGGCGCCACACCCAGTTCCTCCAGACGCTTGGTGTTATATAAGATGCCTACGGTTCCCCAGCAGTAGGGTACGGAAAATTTATTCTCCGGGTCAAAGGCCTTTGACATTTCCATGTAGGCCGGATCAATCTGGTCAATATTGGGGACATTGTCAAAATTCACCTCAGCAAGCAGATCATTTTCCACCATTTTCTGAATCATATAATCGGAAGGACAAACCACATCATAGGTAACAGCGCCTGCCTCGATGATGGGATACATCTCTTCATTGGTCTCGAACGGGTCATAGATAACACGGATTCCGGTTTCATCTTCAAATTGGGTAATGACATCTTCGTCAATATATTCTCCCCAATTGTATACATACAATTCATTAGAAGAACCCGCGCTGTTTTCGGAAGCGGCATTGTTTGCTTCGCTGCCTGTGGAATTGCCGGGATTATCGGCTTTGCCTGAGCAGCCGGACAGCCAGAAAACGGCGGCAGCCATAGCCAGGCTTAATACAAATACATTTTTTTTCATATGAATTTCCTCCTCATTATAAAAATAAGCATTATTTTTCCGGTTTCCTGCGCGGGACAAAATTGGTAAAGATCAGAAGCGCCAGCACCGCAAGGAAAATTACGGTAGATAAAGCATACATAGAAGGCCGGATGCCGCGGCGGACTTCACTGTAGATCAGGGTGGACAAAGTATTGATTCCGGCGCCTTTTGTAAAGTGGGTGATAATAAAATCATCCAACGACATGGTGAAGGCCAGCAGAAAGCCAGACAGAACCCCGGGCAGGATATCGGGGAACACTACCTTGAAAAAGGCGTAAACCGGGCCTGCCCCAAGATCCATAGCCGCCTCATAAGTGGAACGGCTGGTTTGTTTTAATTTAGGCATCACGCTTAAAATCACATAAGGGATGTTGAAAGTAATATGGGCGATCAATATGGTCTTAAACCCCAGGGAAATGCCAAAAGCGATAAAGGCCAGCATAAGGGAAATGCCGGTTACAATATCGGCATTGAGCATGGGAATGTTGGTAATGCCCATGACAATGGCTCTGGGAACGGCCTTCATGCTGTTGATGGCAATACAAGCCGCCACTCCGATGATAGTAGCGATCAGAGCAGATAAAAAGGCGATCATCAGTGTGTTGTGAAGGGCAGCCATAATGTTGCGGCTGGCAAACATATCCGTATACCAGCGCAGGGTAAATCCGCCCCACTGGGTACGAGATTTGGAAGAGTTGAAGGACAAAACCATCATGGTTGCAATAGGTGCATATAAAAACACCATAATCAGGACCAGATAAAAATCCTGCCAGGTCCGCCGCAGAAAACGTTGCAGCTGGCTCATTAGAATGCACTCCCCTCTCCGTTTTTATCGTATTTGGCAATCACTGCCATGCTCAGCAGGATAAAGACCATCAGCACCAGGGAAAGCCCGGAACCCAGATGCCAGTTGCTGCCCCGGGTAAATTCCTGCTCGATTACGTTTCCGATCAGCAGGATCTTGCTGCCTCCGAGAAGGTTGGAGATGACGAAGGTGGTGAAGGCGGGGACAAATACCATGGTGATCCCGCTGATTACTCCCGGCACGCTTAAAGGAAACCATATCCGCAGCAGGGTCTGGATGGAATTGGCGCCCAAGTCGCTGGCAGCGTTGATGGTGTCGTCATCGATCTTGCAAAGCACATTGTAAATCGGCAGTACCATAAAAGGCAGAAAGTTGTAAACCATACCGAGGATAATGGCTCCTGCCGTGTTGATCAGATTCTGGTTCGGCAGATGCAAAAGGGATAAAATCCCGTTGATTACGCCGTTTTTCTCCAAAAGAGTCTGCCATGCCATGGTCCGCAGCAGAAAGTTCATCCACATAGGAAGAATGAAGATAAAGACGATAAAACTGCCTCGGCCCACGCCCCGGTTTCTCAAGATCATGGCAAGGGGGTAAGCAAGGACCAGGCAGACGATTGTGCTGAGCAGGGACAGCCAAAGGGACAGCCACAAGGCTTTCCTATGTTCCGGCGTCCCGATGGACACAACATTTGCCAGGGTGAAAGCGCCGTCCCGGTCAGTCAACCCGTAATATACGATCAGAGCCAGGGGGATGATGATAAATCCTGCTATCCACACCAGATAAGGCGCAGCTAATAATTTTTTACTCATTGACTCCCACGGCCTCCTCATCCTCTGAAGCTGGTTTGTTCATGATCTGAATGTCAAAGGGATCGACATGGATGCCTACTTCCTTACCCACCGGGCACATATCCGTACTGTGGACCAGCCACTCAAAGCCGTCCGGGGTAGTGACTTCCATCTCATAATGAACCCCTTTGAAAATCAGGTGGGTGCATACACCGGTGAGCGTTCCGGCGGATGGGTCTACCAGGTCGATATCTTCCGGCCGGATCACTACATCCACGGGTTTGTTGTTGCCAAAACCTTTGTCCACACAGGCGAAGCGGGTGCCGAAGATCTCTACCAGTTCATCCTGGATCATAATGCCGGGGACAATGTTGCTTTCACCGATAAAATCCGCCACAAAGGCATTTTCCGGCTCGTTGTAGATCTGTTCGGGAGTTCCCATCTGCTGGATATATCCCTGGTTCATGACTACAATGGTGTCGGACATGGTAAGGGCTTCTTCCTGGTCATGGGTCACGTAGATAAAGGTAATGCCAAGTTCATTTTTCAGGCGGATCAGTTCGTACTGCATATCCTGGCGCAGTTTTAAATCAAGAGCGCCTAAGGGTTCATCTAAAAGCAGTACCCGCGGTTCGTTGACGATCGCACGCGCGATGGCGATCCGCTGCTGCTGGCCGCCGCTCAGGGAACTGACCGAGCGATTTTCGTAACCGTCCAGATTTACCAGTTTCAGGGCATATTTGATCTTGTCCTGGATGTAGGAATTGGATTTACCCTTGATCTTCAGTCCAAAGGCGATATTTTCCGCAATATTCATATGGGAGAACAGGGCGTATTTCTGAAATACGGTATTCAGCTGGCGCTTGTTGGGCGGCAGCTTGCTGATGTCCTCCCCGTCAAAGACCACCTGCCCCCGGTCGGCAGTTTCAAAGCCGCCGATGATCCGCAGGGTGGTGGTTTTGCCGCAGCCGCTGGGGCCCAACAGAGTTACAAAGGCATTCTCTGCTACGGAAAGATTCAGATCGTCTAAAACGACGGTTCCGTCAAAGCTTTTTGTGATATTTCTTAAATCGATCAAGGGCTGGCTCATAGTATGATTCCTCCTGCGTAATCAAAACATAGATTGCTTAAAAGCTTGGCGGTGAACTGACCCATAAAAGGACGGCGCCTGCCTTGCTGGAAAGATAATGGTTTTTGTCCGGGACAAAATAAAAGGACTCTCCCTTTTTGGCACGGAAGACCCGGTTTCCGATATGTATGGTGACGGCGCCTTGGAGGACATAGCCGAACTCTTCTCCCTCGTGGGGGTTGTCCGGATAAGTTTCGCCGCCTGCCTCCAGAGTCAGAAGAATGGGCTCCATCACATTCTTCTGGGCGTTGGGGATGATCCATTTGATCTCATTTTTCAACTCGGGATCGTACTTTTCAAAATAATCTGCCTTGCCGAATACGATCTGCTCATCAGGGCTTTCGTAGAAAAACTCGCCCAGAGTTGTGCCAAGACACTGGAGGATGTCTGTCAGGGTCGCAATAGAGGGAGAGGTCAGGTTCCGCTCCACTTGAGAAATGAATCCCTTGGACAGTTCGGAGCGGTCGGCCAGTTCTTCCTGGGTGAGTCCCTTTAACACCCGGAGTTCCTTTAATTTTAAACCGATATCCATAAGCAGCCTCCCATATTCTAGAAATCTTTTTTATAATAATAGCTAACCTTAAAGTTTACAAATACTAACTGATTGTGAAAATAAGTAAAAAGTTTAGTAATAATAAACAAACAGCAACTACTATTATACAGAAAAATATTTGCATGTCAATACATTGTGAATGGATTTTTTCAGAAATATGTGGTATGATGATAATAGTTCAGCTTTGCTCCGGGAAAGGGCCCCAAAGACAGGAGGAGATAGCTTTCCGAGGTGCGGGCGGAGTAACGGTATGAGGAGGAGTAAGTTATGGCGAAGTATATGGCATATGTAGGGTCTTATTCCTACACAGGCAAAGCAAAAGGAATCACGGTATACGACGTGGATGTGGAAAAGGGAAAGTTCGTGGAACGCTGCGAGGTGGAGGTGGACAATTCCTCCTACGTGATTGCCTCTAAGAATGGGGACACGCTGTACTCGATCGCGGATGAGGGCGTGGTTGCGTTCCGGATTTTGCAAAATGGAAGCCTGTCCCGACTGAACAGTGCGAAGATTAACGGGATGAGAGGATGCCATTTGTCTACGGATACAGGAGATAAGTATATTTTCGTTTCCGGCTATCATGACGGCAAGACGACGATCCTGCGTCTGCGCAGAGACGGCGGTGTGGGAGAGATCGTTGACGGCGTGTTCCATAAAGGACTGGGCAGTGTGGCGGAGAGAAATTTTCGCCCCCATATCACCTGTACCCGCAGGACGCCGGATCACAAATATGTGATGACTGCAGATTCCGGCATGGACCAGGTACAGATCTACCGTTTTAATGAAAAAGAGGAGCGGCTGGTGCAGGTGGATGCCATTCGCTGCGAGTTTGAATCGGCTCCGAGACATTTCCGCTTCAGCGCAGACGGGAAATTCTTGTATCTGATGTATGAGCAGAAGAATGTGATCGATGTGTTTACCTATGAGGGAAAGGACCGGGTTCCCGTTATTGAGAAGATCCAGACGATTTCGACGATGGGAGGCAAGCACAAGCAGATTGCGGCGGCATGCTGCATGCGGTTTTCCGCAGATCAGCAGTATGTCTACTGTGGGAATGCCGGAGATGAAACGGTATCCGTATTTAAGAGAGATGCCGAGACCGGAATGCTGGAGCTGCTGTGCAGTTTGCCGGTCAGCGGGGAGTATCCGAAGGATATTGCCGTATTCCCGGATAACCAGCATATCGCGGTGATGAATCACGAGAGCGGAAATATTACATTTTTTAAGGTGGATTATGAGAAAGGGCTGCTGGTGATGTGCGCGAAGGAATTAAGGTGCAATCAGCCGAACAGCTGCGCAATTGTACGGGTGGCGCCATAGGGACAGACAGGAAATTCCGGGTTTTCGGGAGAAGGGTTTTCGGAAACCCGGAATTTTTGCAGCCGGTATTGGAGCAAATAAGAAGCGTAAGCAGGAGGGATTATGGCAGGGTCAACTTTGGGAACCATGTTTCGGATAATGACATGGGGAGAGTCTCATGGGAAGGGCGTCGGAGTGACGATCGACGGCTGTCCTGCGGGACTTTCTTTGTGTGAAGAGGATATTCAGAAGTATCTGGACCGGCGCAGACCTGGACAGAGCCGCTTTACGACAGCACGCCAGGAGGGAGATCAGGTTGAAATTTTGTCGGGAATATTTGAGGGGAAAACCACAGGGACGCCGATTGCGCTGATTGTGAGAAACCTTGATCAGAGATCCCGGGATTATCGTGCGATTATGGATGTGTACCGGCCGGGACATGCCGATTATTGTTTTGATGCAAAGTATGGGTTTCGGGATTATCGGGGAGGCGGCAGGTCTTCCGGCAGGGAGACGATCGGCAGGGTGGCGGCAGGAGCCGTGGCAGTTAAACTTCTCTCCCATTATGGGATTCAGGTAGAGGCATATACCAAAAGCATCGGAACGATTGAGATAGATCCCCGGCATTTTGACCTGGCGGAACGGGAAAAAAACCGTCTCTATATGCCGGATGCGACGGCTGCGGCAGCTGCGGAAGCATTTATGGATGAATTGATGCAGGCTCAGGATTCCTGCGGCGGCGTGGTGGAATGTATAATCCGTGGGGTTCCTGCCGGCGTGGGGGAGCCGGTTTTTGACAAGCTGGATGCCTGCTTGGCAAAAGCGGTGATGTCGATCGGAGCAGTGAAGGGATTCGAGATAGGAGACGGATTTGCGGCGGCTCAAAGCAGAGGTTCCGTAAATAATGATGAATTTTATACGGAGGCGGATGGTGCTGTTAAAAAAAGGACGAATCATTCCGGGGGGATTTTAGGAGGCATCAGCGACGGGAGTGAAATTGTCCTGCGGGCGGCGTTTAAACCTACGCCGTCGATTGTACGGCAGCAGCGGACCGTAAATCGTGCGGGAGAGAATGTGGAGATTGTGGTGAAAGGGCGTCATGACCCGGTGGTAGTTCCGCGGGCGGTAGTAGTTGTGGAGGCAATGGCGGCACTGACCGTGGCGGATCTTTTGCTTTTGGGACGTTGTGCAAAACTATAGGAGCGAAAAGGAGATCATTATGAAAATAGTGATAGGAAATGATCACTCGGCGGTAGAGATGAAAAATGAAATCCGGGAATATGTGAAGGCAAAAGGATACGAGGTCATTGATGTCGGAACCAACTCCGGTGAAAGCTGCGATTATCCGTTGTATGGAGAAAAGGTGGGCCGCGCCGTGGCTTCCCAAGAGGCGGATTATGGGATTGCTATCTGCGGCACGGGTATCGGGATCGGAATTGCGGCGGGAAAGGTAAAAGGGGTACGGGTCTGTACCTGCAGCGAACCCTACAGCGCCCGGCTTTCACGGATGCACAATAACACCAATGTGCTGACGTTCGGCGCCCGGGTGGTTGGTATAGAGATGGCGAAAATGATTGTTGACGAGTGGCTTGACAATGTTTATGAAGGCGGTCGTCATGAACGGCGGGTATTGCAGCTGATGGAAATAGAGGAGCGATAGAGGGATTGATGGATTGGCCAGCCGCCGGAATCTGCTTAGAACGGATTTGGGCGGCTGGCCAGACTTATATGATGCGTGATAAGTGGTGCAGATTTGCAGCTTTCCTGGAATTTCTGCCGGATTCAGAGAAGAACAATATGATTTTCCAGGCAGGTCTGACGCATATCTTCCGGCCAGAGGCTGGCCTGTACTTCTCCGATATGAGCGCGGTTTAAAAGCAGCATGCACAGGCGGGACTGGCCGATGCCGCCGCCGATGGTATACGGCAATTCGCCAGCCAGCAGCATTTTGTGGTAGGGAAGCTCCCTGCGGTCATTACAGCCGGCTTTGTTTAACTGTTCATCCAGGGATTTTTCATCAACCCGGATTCCCATACTGGAGATTTCCAGGGCGCAGTCGAGTAAGTCGTACCAGAACAGGATATCCCCGTTCAGCTGCCAGTCGTCGTAGTCTGGCGCGCGGCCGTCATGAGGTTTGCCGTTTTTCAGTTTTTCTCCGATCTTCATTAAAAACACACAGCCATGTTCTTTTGTGATCAGATTTTCCCGTTCTTTGGGAGTTTTATCCGGATAACGTTCTTCCAGTTCTTCGGAGGTGACAAACACAATGTCTTTTGGCAGGTGCCTGACGGCTTCCGGATATTTATACCATACTTCATGCTGCATGTGCTTGATGATCTTAAAGATCGTGCGCACGGTTTCTTTTAAGGTTTCGACATTTCTTTGCTCTTTGGTGATCACCTTTTCCCAGTCCCACTGATCGACATAGCAGGAATGGAGATTATCCAGTTCCTCGTCGCGCCGGATCGCGTTCATGTTGGTATAGAGGCCTTCCCCTGGCTGAAAACCGTATTTTTTCAATGCCATACGTTTCCATTTGGCAAGAGATTGGACAACTTCGATATTCTCGCCGGGAAAGGTGCGCATATCAAAGCTTACCGGCCGTTCGACGCCATTTAAATTATCATTGAGCCCGCTGGATTGTTCCACAAACAGAGGTGCGGAAATCCGCTCTAAGTGCATCTCGCGGCCAAATTCCTTCTGAAAAGTGTCGCGGATGTATTTGATGGCCTCCTGGGTCTCGCGGACTGTCAGATGAGGGTCATAATTCTGGGGTACGATCAGTCCCATATGTTTTTCCTCCCGAATTTTCCTGTAAAATAATTTATCCTGCCTATCGTATCATTATTCCGATAAATATACAAGAACTATTTCTGACAGCGCAGGGGAATGCGTCGGCAGGTCGGAAGAAGCATATTTAACTGCGGCGATCTTCTACCAGAAAGGTCTGAATGGCGTCGGCGGAAGGATTCCAGTTCATAAGATATAGGGTATAAATCCGGTTGGAATTTAAGTTGAGCGGAACGGAAAGCAGTATATTGCCGGGATTCTGAGGCCTGCTGATGCGGGCGGTGTAGTTTCCGGAGGTAACACGGCTGAATGAAGTGATATCTCTGAACGGAACGGACGAGAATACCAGATTGCCCAGTCCGACGTTGATAGGGCCACTGTAGTAAGCCAGGTTTGCCACACGAATGCAGGCGCTGAAGGAATTGGTGGCACATGCAGTATCGGAAATCGCTATTACATCCAGACCGGAGGCGGCGTTGACGATGGCAATTGTGGTCATACCGTCACCAACGTAAACCTGCTTCTGCAGGTAGATATATCCATTGGCTCCGGAGAGCGTGACGGTCTGATATCCCTGGTTCACCTGGCTGTAGCGGGTGATGGCGCCCTGGTCGAGGCTGGATGCCATGTTGGTGTTGCCGACGCTGACAGAGAATGGATTGTAGTTGACAGCGGCATTCAGAACACGGACACCGGCCGGCATCCATTGATTGAAATTACAGAATCTGCAGTTGCGGTTTGTCTGTGGCAGTAAAACATCATTCATAGGAAAATCCTCTCATGGGTTAAATTATAGTGTATGATATTCCGCAGGATTTGCTGTGTGTGCAGTAATTTGTGGAAAAAAGTTTATTAGCACTCACCTCTTGACATTGCTAACAACATGTGTTATAGTTCAGATAGAACAAGAGAGTGAGTAAGGGAGGTACATTTATGAATATAAGCAAATTTACACAGAAGTCGATGGAGGCTGTCCAAAATTGCGAAAAACTGGCCTACGAATACGGAAACCAGCAGATAGAACAGGAACACTTGTTTTATAGTCTGCTGACTTTGAGCGACAGCCTGATTTTGAAACTGTTGACGAAAATGGGAATCGGAAAAGAGAGGATTCTGAATGAAGCGGAACAGAAGCTGGCAGGCCTGCCGAAGGTTAGCGGCAGTGCACAGGTATATATCAGTGGAGATCTGAACAAAGTCCTGATTCATGCGGAGGATGAGTCCCGGGCAATGGGAGATGAGTATGTCTCCGTCGAGCACATATTTCTTTCCCTGTTGAAAAATGCAGATCGGGCCATGAAGGAAATGTTCCGGCAATATGGGATCGGCCGCGACAGTTTTTTACAGGCGTTGTCTACGGTGCGGGGCAATCAGCGTGTGGTCAGCGATAACCCGGAGGCGACTTATGACACACTCGAGAAATATGGATATGATCTGGTGGAACGGGCAAAGAATCAGAAGCTGGACCCGGTGATCGGCCGGGACGGGGAAATACGGAATGTGGTTCAGATATTATCCCGCAAAACGAAGAATAATCCTGTGCTGATCGGGGAGCCAGGGGTCGGCAAGACGGCTGTTGTGGAAGGACTGGCGCAGAGAATTGTCCGGGGGGATGTGCCGGAGGCGCTTAAAGACCGTAAGCTGTTTGCGCTGGATATGGGGGCATTGGTGGCGGGTGCCAAGTACCGGGGGGAATTTGAGGAACGGCTGAAGGCAGTTCTGGAAGAAGTCAAAAAAAGTGACGGGCAGATTATCCTGTTTATCGACGAACTGCATACGATTGTGGGGGCCGGAAAGACAGAAGGTTCCATGGATGCAGGAAATTTGCTCAAGCCGATGCTGGCAAGGGGGGAGTTGCACTGCATTGGCGCTACGACGCTTGACGAATATCGGAAATATATCGAGAAAGATGCAGCTTTGGAACGGCGGTTCCAACCGGTACTGGTAGATCAGCCGACGGTAGAGGATACGATTTCTATTTTGAGAGGAATCAAGGACCGGTATGAGGTGTTCCATGGAGTGAAAATTACGGACGCGGCATTGGTTGCGGCAGCCACATTATCGGATCGCTATATTTCGGACCGTTTTCTTCCGGATAAAGCGATTGATCTGGTGGATGAGGCCTGTGCATTGATTAAGACGGAACTGGATTCGATGCCGTCGGAACTGGATGAACTGTCCCGAAGGATCATGCAGCTGGAGATTGAAGAGACAGCATTAAAAAAGGAAACCGATCACCTAAGCCAGGAGCGGCTGGAGGACCTGCAGAAGAATCTGGCAGAGCTGCATGATGTGTTTGCCAGCCGGAAAGCGCAGTGGGAAAATGAGAAAGCATCTGTGGATAAATTGTCTTCCCTGAGGGAAGAGATCGAACAGGTAGGACGAGATATTGCGCAGGCACAGCAGCAATATGATCTGAATAAGGCGGCAGAACTGCAGTACGGGAAACTGCCGCAGCTGCAGAAAGAACTGGCAGCTGCCGAGGAGCAGGTAAAGAGCCAGGATTTGAGTCTGGTAAGAGAATGTGTCAGCGAGGAGGAAATTGCCCGCATTATTTCCCGGTGGACGGGAATTCCTGTCAGTAAGCTGAATGAAAGCGAGCGCAGTAAGATCCTCCACTTGGATGAAGTGCTGCATAAAAGGGTAGTCGGCCAGGACGAGGGCGTGGAAAAGGTGACAGAGGCGATCCTCCGTTCCAAAGCAGGAATTAAAGACCCTGGGAAACCGATTGGTTCCTTCCTGTTTTTGGGGCCTACGGGCGTGGGCAAGACAGAACTGGCCAAGACTCTGGCGGAGGCCTTGTTTGACGATGAGAATAATATGGTGCGTATCGACATGAGCGAATACATGGAAAAGCATTCCGTGGCCCGTCTGATCGGAGCGCCGCCAGGATATGTAGGATATGACGAGGGCGGGCAGCTGACAGAAGCGGTTCGGCGCAAACCCTATTCCGTAGTATTGTTTGACGAGGTGGAAAAAGCGCATCCGGATGTGTTCAATGTATTGCTGCAGGTATTGGATGACGGGCGTATTACGGATTCTGCGGGAAAGACCGTGGATTTTAAGAATACGATTTTGATTATGACATCGAACATCGGCTCCCAGTACCTGCTGGATGGAATCGGAGAGGATGGCTCTATCCGGCCGGAGGCAGAAGAGATGGTAATGGCCGATTTGAGGAATCATTTCCGGCCGGAGTTTTTAAACCGTCTGGATGAGACCATTCTCTTTAAGCCTCTGACAAAAGGGAATATCAGCCATATTGTCGATTTGATGGTGGCGGATGTGAACCGGAGGTTGGAGGATAAGGAATTGCGGATAGAACTGACCGAAGCAGCCAAGGCGTTTATCACGGAACATGGCTATGATCCGGCATACGGAGCCAGGCCGCTGCGCAGATATCTGCAAAAGCACGTGGAAACTTTGGCCGCCAAAATCATTCTGCGGGGAGATATTCATCAGGGGCAGACGATTGTAATCGATGCGGCGGCAGGGGGGGAACGGTTGATCGCATTTGCTGAGTAACGGCAATTTGCCATGGTAAAAAGGAGGAAAATGTAGTAGAATATAAAATAATAAATAAACTTAAGAAAACGAGGAAATATTATGAGACAGAAACTCTCGTTCCGCCGAATGCTGGCCCTGCTGCTTGTCATCACCATATCCAGCACAACGATGTCCTGCGGTGGGAAAACCCAGGCTGCAAGCATGAAGCTTAGAAAAACCGAAGGTGAGGTAGCGGTAGAGGACAGCAAGGGAAAGACTGTGACGCCAGAAGAGGAGATGAACCTGTACAGCGGCTATCTTGTAGGCACCAGGAAGGAGAGTTATGCCTGGATCGACCTGGATCGTGTAAAGCTGACGAAGGTAGATGCCAGGAGCGAGGTAGAGATTCAAAAGAAACGGGATAAACTGGAAATTATCGTGAATTCCGGAAACCTGTTTTTTAATATAACCGAGCCATTGGAGGATAACGAGACATTGGATATCCGTTCTTCCTCCATGGTGGTGGGAATCCGGGGGACCTGCGGCTGGGTAGAGGTGGAGGACGACTCACGGATGCGGGTTTATATCTTGGAGGGCAAGGTAAAATGTTCCATTCCCAGCCAGGATTCGGTGAGAGGAATGACCACCTCTGTTTCGGCAGGCGAGATGGCGGAGATGACGATCTCCGGAGGCGAGGCAGATATCGCCGTGGAGGAGATTGCCGTTGACCAGATTCCGGATTTTGTGATGGAGGAACTGGAAGATGATGAAGAATTATATGAGAGGATTTTAGAGGATTCCGGACTGGATGTATGGGAGGATTCGGAAGCGGAGGACGCGGTGCGGGTCGTGCCGGAAAATATCGTTTATTACGGCGACCGGAGCCAGTGCCGGATGACATCGCAGCAGGCGTCGGCATATGCTGAGGTGATCCGCCAGGAGATAGATGAACTGAGAAAGTCCTACGAAGATCTGAGCCAACAAATTCCTTCTGTTGTCGATGAGATCCGGTCTTTGAACCACTATGCCGCACTGGTGGATACCGGGGGCGGGAATGTCGCGCTGATGGCTGGCGGCGGGGCCGTATACAATCTGAGAGGATATGAGGCTCGTGAAGACGGAGCGGAATTCGCTTATTGCTCCTGCTGGGGGATCTGGCAGTACCTAGACGGAAGGGCAGTGGAGTTTGCGGGGGCGCCCAGCGGATGGCAAACCGTGAAGCTTTATCCGGGGCATCTGCTGGAAGGAGGAAGCAGCGGAGGAGACCCGAATTACCTTGCGAATGCGTATGTGCTGGGAAACGGAAGTATTTCTACCACACCAAGCACTATCGGCAGTTCAGAATGGGAATGGGCGAATAATGGATGGAATATCCGCTTTTTGGTTGACCAGAGAGAGGTGACGGAAGCGGAGTATGACAACTGGCGTATGCAGTGGGACGGCGGGCAGTCTCTGGCCGGATATGATCATGGGACGGATATATCCAGCCGCGTGTGGGGCCTGGGCCCGGCAGAGGATATGCTGACGCTGCTGGATTCCTGGGCAGACGGAGGAGAAGAGGCCCGGCCGGAGGAGCCGGAAGGGATTTCGGATGGAATTTCGGAGAGTATTTCTTATGAGGATTCTCCGGCATCGGATTACCGTACGACAGTATCTTATGACCCGGCGACCCGTATCCGGCATGTCGATGTGGACCCACAGGGATACCCGCTGGAAATCTATCATGAGATTCCTGTGTTTGAAGAAAAAACAGCAGGATATCAGAAGATAAACCGTTTTTTCCGGGATATGGAGCAGGATTTTTTCAACACGGATGAGACAATGAAATTGATGGTAGAGTATGCGGCAAACCCGGTTAATCCGAATCCGGATATTACTTATAGCCTAACCTGGAGTGCAGAGATTACGGCGGAAACTGCTCAGATTGTAAGCGTACATATGGGATATTTCTGGTTTGCCGGAGGTACTACGAATTACGGTGACAAGAACTTTGTGTTTGATCCCGAGACCGGAGAGCAATTGAAGATTACGGATCTGATTGACGGGTCGGAAGAAGAGATCCGAAAGCTGGTCCAGGATGCGCTGCGGGCGGATCTTGGCGATAACGAAAGTATGATATGGTCGGGCAGCATTGAGGATTACAGTGCGGATCAGTTCGATTTTTATGTATCCAATGGGCGCGTCCGTGTCGGTTTTGATAAGTACGAGATCGCTGCCGGGGCGGCAGGCAGTTTTGATGTTGAACTGGCAGCAGCGTTAAAGCGGTATTAAATAAAGGGTTGTCGGGAGTGAAAGGATTCATTCCTGACAACCCTTTTTATAAGGGCAATATTATGCCTTTGCGAATTGCTTATCAAATTCCGGATTGAAATAATAGAAGTTTTTCTCATCCAATTTCAATTTTGTTTTTTCTAACGCCTCCCCGAACCGCTGGAAATGCACAACCTCCCGCTCACGAAGGAATTTCAGAGGGGCCAGGACATCCGGGTCATCGATAATGCGGATCAGGTTTTCATAGGTGGTCCGTGCCTTCTGCTCTGCGGCAAGATCTTCAAACAGATCCGTGACGGCATCTCCTTTAGACTGGAATTCACACGCATTAAAGGGGACACCGGCAGCGGCATTGGGCCAAAGAGCAGAGGTATGGTCAATATAATAGGCATCGAAGCCGGCAGTTTTGGCATCTTCTGGTTTCATATTTTTGGTCAGCTGAAAGATCATGGCACAGACAATTTCCAAATGTCCCAGTTCTTCCGTGCCGATATCCGTCAAAAGTCCGGCGACCTCCTTGCATGGCATGGTGTAGCGCTGGGAAAGATAACGCATGGAAGCAGCCAGTTCGCCGTCAGGGCCGCCAAATTGGCTGATAATGAGCGAGGCCGTTTTCGGACAGGTCTTTTTGATATTTACTGGGAATTGCAGTCTCTTTTCATAAGTCCACATATTATACACCTCCTTGATTATCCCAAGGCAGCGGTCCGTCCGACCAGGTAAAATGCTTCTGTCCCGGATATTTGCAATAAGACCCGGTTTCATTGTTGGTATCCGGGCATACTAAATAAAGGTTCAGTGGTTCAAACTCGCGGGCATAGTCCTGCATCAGCTGGTAACGCTGGTTTTTAGCCTGAGTGAATGAATCCAGCGCTTCCCTGTCCAGAGGATGGGTATCCAGATACAGAGTCAGGTCATCAATCTGGAAACCGATCTGCTGGATCTGCTCCAGAAGTTGTGTGCGTTCAGCCATGAAAATCACCTCCTATTTTAAAAAAGGGTTTGTCCAGACAGGGGAAAATAGTGCCTTGCCTCAAGGAGACGGAAGGGTCGTAGGGTGTCTCCCAGCATTGCATGGGAACGGTTGCCATGGCAATATGCAGTCCGGCTTCGGGAGCTGGAGCGGGAAGCTGTTCGTGGCAGCCGCAGCCCTTGGGGGCAGGTTTACATACACAAGAACTCATCATGGAATACTCCTTTCCGGTTGATGATATGGCAGCTTGGCCATGTAAAAGGTTTGCGTTATCATTATGAACAGAAGAGGGAAAATTACAATGTGGGATTATTGTTAAAAAAGGAAAAGATGTGTTGGAATCCGGATTGCCGATCCGGGGAGAATCATGTATAATAGCTGCGTAGGAAATGGTGGCTGACAGAATGTTTTTTGAAAAGGAGTCCTATGAAACATTCTCTTTATTACAAATTTATATTGGGTTACCTGATATTTGGATTATTGGGTTTTGTAACGATCGCAGTGGCTTCTTCCCGGCTGATGTACCGTCATTTGCTGGAGGAAAAAACAGAGAATATGTATGACGAGGCGAATCTGATTGCGTCTTCTTACAGCAGTATTTATCAGGGAAAACGACAGGAACTGAATACGGTATATCCGCAGCTTCAGATGATGGCGTCTTTTTTGAAGACGGAAATTTGGGTGGTGAACCGACAGGGAATCATTGTAGTGGATTCCAATCAATCGGCCCGTTCCGGTACGATGATTAAAGAGTTTGATCCCACGGATACAGGGAATCGCTATTACCGTATCGGGAATTATTATGGACAGTTTCCTTATGATGTGGTGAGTGTATCCGCACCAATTATAGGAAATTATAATACATATGGATATGTGTTGGTCCATTTGCCGGTTGACCAGATCAAGGATGAGGCAAATCAGGCTTTGAATGTTGTCTATATTACGGCGGTGGTCATTTTTTTACTGTCTCTGATTATTTTGCTGGTTTTTACAAAGACGGTGTATTTTCCCCTGAAGAAGATCACAGAGGGGGCAAACGAGTATGCACTGGGCAATCTGAGTTACCAGATTGATCTGAAACCCCATGATGAAATGGGATATCTGGCAGCGACGCTCAATTATATGTCGGATGAACTGAATAAGATGGAGGAATATCAAAGGACTTTTATTGCCAATGTTTCTCATGATTTCCGTTCTCCCCTGACTTCGATCAAAGGATATTTGGAGGCGATTATTGACGGGACGATTCCGCCGGAGATGTACGAGAAGTACCTGACTCGGGTTATCGCTGAGACAGAGCGGCTGAATAAGCTGACACAGGGGATGCTGACACTGAACTCCCTGGACAGCAAAGGTTATTTGTCACGCAGCAATTTTGACATCAACCGGGTGATTAAGGATATCGTGGCATCTTTTGAGGGAACCTGCGATGCGAAGAATATTATATTTGATCTGACATTTTCTGATAGTATCCAGATGGTGTATGCGGATCTGGGAAAGATTCAGCAGGTTCTTTATAATCTGATTGACAATGCCATTAAGTTCAGCCACCACGACTCGACGATCTATATTCAGGCATCCGAACGTTATGAAAAGATTTTTGTCTCCGTGAAGGATACAGGAATCGGAATTCCGAAAGACAGTGTGAAAAAGATCTGGGAACGGTTTTATAAGACGGATCTTTCCCGCGGCAAGGACAAAAAAGGGACCGGATTAGGACTTTCCATTGTGAAGGAGATTATTCAGGCGCATGGAGAGAATATTGATGTGGTCAGCACGGAGGGAGTGGGAACCGAGTTTATTTTTTCGCTGCAGCGGGCGGTGAACGGATAAGAAATCCGGCAGAACCCATGTAAAGGAGTTCTGCCGGATAAAGCTGGCTAGCGTTTTACCTCAAACTTATATCCGATTCCCCATACAGTAGCCAGCGCCCAGCTGGCATGGTCTTTGATCTTGGCACGCAGCCGCTTGATATGCACATCTACCGTGCGGGTGTCTCCGATATATTCATAACCCCAAATATGATCTAAAAGCTGCTCCCTGGTAAACACCTGATTGGGAGAAGAGGCCAGGAAATATAAAAGTTCCAGTTCTTTGGGCGGCATTTCAACAGAGTGGCCGCGGTAGGTTACGGAGTAATTCGTCAGATTGACAATCAGGTCCGGATATTCTACATAATCGCCTTGCTGTTCGGATGAAGAGGCAGCGGCTGCCGGTACGGCATGATAACGCCGCAGTACGGCTTTGACCCTGGCGACCAGTTCTTTGGAATCGAAAGGCTTGATGATATAGTCATCGGCCCCCAGTTCCAACCCTAATACTTTATCAAAAATCTCGCCCTTGGCGCTGAGCATGATAATCGGGACCTGGGAGGAGGTGCGAAGTTCCCGGCAGACCTGATAGCCGTCAATGCCAGGAAGCATCAAATCCAGCAGAATCAGGTGCGGTTTAAAATCCGAGAATATCCGAAGAGCCGCTTCTCCGTCATGAACGATTGCCGTCTCATAACATTCTTTGATAAGATAAAGAGAAATCAGTTCTGCGATATTTTCATCATCATCCACAATTAAAATCCGTTGCTTTTCAGCCATGAGTATTGTTGTCCTCCTTTTTGTTGTAATTTCAAAATACAAACATAAAACAACGAATTATATCACTTAAATATAACGATAGTAACTCCGGCGTCTCCCTCGCCGAATTCTCCCAAATGAAACTCTTTTATGGTTTTTACCCGCTTTAAGTGTTTATGAATGCCGTTGCGCAGGGCGCCGGTACCTTTCCCATGCACCACCCGGACTTGCTGCAGATGGGCGATATAGGCATCGTCGAGATATTTGTCCAATTGCGGAATGGCTTCATCCACTGTCATGCCAAGGAGATTAATCTCCGGGGAGACGGAGACAGACTTGGACATTTTGATATTGCTGCTTCCGGAGCCTTTGCGGCGGCCGTTAAGGCCCGGGCCGCTGACCGAATTCTCCTGAATCAGCTCCAGGTCGTTTAGGTTTACCTGAGAGCGAAGGATGCCCATCTGGACAAATAAATTGCCTTTGGCATCCGGAAGGGTGCTGATAGTGCCTTTAAGATTCAGCGACAGGACTTTCACACTGTCACCGACGCGCAGGGTCTTGGGGTTAATCGCCTTGCGTGGCCGGGGTTCCTGCTTGATGGAAAGTCCGCCTTCTACTTTTTTCAGATTCTCCCGGATCTTGGTGCGCTCAGCTTCTAATGCGCGGGTATCCACACCGGAGGCAGCGGCAAGCTTGTTGATATTTTTGATGCTGCGGTCGGCAGTTTCCTTGGCGTCCCGTAGAATCCGATGCGCTTCTTCGCGGGCAGAACGGATCATTTTATCTTTTTGTTCATCAAACCGTTCTTCCTTTTGCTCCAACCGGGTTTTCAGGCGGGTCACTTCATCTTTATAAGACTGGATCTCTTCTCTTTCTTTTTCGATTGTAACGCGGCTCTCTTCCAGACGGCTGATGATATCCTCAAAGGCCTCGTCCTCCGATTCGATCCGGCTTTTGGCGTCGTGGATAATATAGTCCGGCAACCCCAGCTTCTGGGAAATGGCAAACGCATTGCTTTTGCCGGGAATACCGATTAACAGCCGGTAGGTAGGGCGAAGAGTCTGCACATCAAACTCGCAGCAGGCATTTTCCACACCAGCGGTGCCAAGGGCATATACCTTCAGTTCGCTGTAATGGGTAGTAGCCATGGTCCGGCATTTCATGCTGTGCAGAAAATTCAGGATGGCCATGGCCAGGGCGGCGCCCTCCGTGGGATCTGTGCCGGCGCCCAACTCATCAAAAAGGCACAATGACCGGCTGTCGGCTTTGGAAAGGATATCTACAATATTCGTCATATGGGCGGAAAAAGTACTCAGGCTCTGTTCAATGCTTTGTTCATCTCCGATATCTGCAAATACTTCTTCAAATACCGCAAGCCGGGAGCCTTCAAAGGCCGGGATATGAAGTCCGGATTGCCCCATTAAGGTAAATAGTCCGACGGTTTTAAGAGAAACCGTTTTGCCGCCGGTGTTGGGGCCGGTGACAATCAGCAGATCAAAGGTATCGCCTAACCATACGGTGATAGGAACGACTTTCTGAGGCTCCAGAAGGGGATGGCGTCCATCTTTGATATGGATCTGCCCATCCCGGTTAAATCGGGGTTCACTGCACTTGTAATGACGGGATAAAGCTGCTTTGGCAAAAATGAAATCTAATTGTGCAAGGATTTCCAGATTCAGAGACAGGCTTTCCGTGTAGGGGGCAAGCTGATTGCTAAGGTCTGCCAGGACTGCCTCGATTTCTTTGTTTTCCTGAATCTCCAATGTGCGAAGTTCATTGTTCAGCTGAATGATGGCCATAGGTTCCACAAACAGAGTAGACCCGGTGGCGGACTGATCATGAATCATGCCGGATACCTGATTCTTATACTCTGCACGGACAGGCAGGCAGTACCGGCCGTCCCGCATGGTAATCACAGCGTCCTGTAGGTAACTGCGGCTGGAATTTAAAATGCTGTTTAGCTGGGCATGAATCCGGTCGTTAATGCCTTTTATGGAACGCCGGACCCGGTGGAGGCCGGGACTTGCATCATCGCTGATTTCCTCTTCGGAGAGGATGCAGCGTTTGATCTCATTGTTGACCGGAGTCAAAGGCTCCAAACTGCGGAACATCTCATCAAGGGAATCGTCTTCTGTCTCATCCGACTCCTCATGGCGACCATAGGCTTTCGCGCGTGCAGAGACTGTCAGAAGCGAACTGGCAGAAAGCAGTTCCGGAATGCTTAAGGCGCTGCCGATATCTAAGCGTTTGAAAGAATCCCGGATGTCGCGTACGCCGGCAAAAGACAGGTTGCCTTTCAGGCGGACCCGGTTAAGGGCATCGCTGGTTTCCTTCTGCGCCTGTATGATTTCCTCGTAGTCGGAGGAGGGTTGAAGCTTACTGCAAAGCAGCTTGCCGGGCGGTGAGGTGGCATACTCTGCCAGCTGGGCAATGATTTTATGATATTCTAATGTTTGTAATGATTTCTGGTTCATGGATTTTCCTCATAAAATAATTTTGATATAGCGTCAATATATGGAATATATCTTTTGGCAGCCGAAGTGGGATTTAGGCCTGCATTTTACTCAGTATATCATATTTTGGCATGATGGGAAAGTCCTCGCTTTTGGATGAAATGAAGTTTTTCTTGCACATTTGCTGGAAGAACCTTATAATAGTGGTAAGTCTTTTTGGGGGGATATTTGATGTTGTGGGTGTGGTTCCTGCCTGGGGCGTGTTTGAAAACTGCTTTCCGTCAGCTGTGCGTCACAGTTTGCGGAATATTTAGCTCAAATGAACGCGGTGTAGTGGACTACGTTAAGTGGATTTGGGCCAAATATTCCGCAAAGTGGGGCGTGCAGATGGCGGGAATGAATTTTCAAACACACTCTAGCAGGAATGGTACGTAAAGAGGAGGTCGGGAATGCCGGAAGCACATGATCCAAAAAGAGAGCCGGAGAAGAGACGTTTTATCACGGAGAAGATTGTAAAGAGGCCATTGACGAGAGGGGAACTGTTCCGCCGGGGATTGCTGCTTTTATTGGCTGCTGCTTTGTTCGGAGGGGTGGCAGGGGTGAGTTTTGCTGTTTCCCAGCCATTGATGGCAAGGCGTTTGGGGGAGGCGGAGACGGAGGAATCTAAAATCTCCATTCCCAAGGATGAACTGCTGGAGTCGACATCTGAGAGTGAGACGCCTGAAGAAACCGTGGCGCAGAGAGAAACGGAAGCTGCGGCAGCGCCGGAAGGGGAGTCTGTGGAAAAAGTGGTTCGGAACGCCATGGACAATTACCGCTATACGGTGGGAGATCTCAATGAACTGTTTTCCAGCCTGCGTTTGCAGGTGCAGGCGGTGTCGAAGGGCATTGTGGTTTTGCATTCTGTACAGCAGGAGGTGGACTGGTTTGATAATCCGGTAGAGACGACGGGATTGTATGCCGGGGTAGTGATTGCCTCGACTGCGCAGGAGTTTTTGATTCTGACACCGGAGGCGGCAGTGCAGCGGGCAGATTCCATCAAGGTGATGTTTGCAGACGGCACGGAAGTGGATGGACGGATTAAGCAGCAGGATACCATATCCGGCATGGCAGTTGTGAGCGTGGATGTCGGCACGCTGGAGGAGAGCACGAAAAAGGATGTGCTGCCTTTGGTATTGGGGAACTCTTATCTGGTCCGGGAGGGAGATTTGATTGTAGCGGTGGGCAGTCCATCCGGCATGGCTCGTTCCGTGGATTATGGTTTTGTCTCTTATGTTGACAAAAATGCGCAGATGGTGGATCAGATTACGCGGATGTTTTATACCCGGATCAGTGCGGATGCGGGGAAGGGGACATTTTTGGTGAATACTTCCGGGGAGTTGATTGGCTGGGTGATGCCGCCGGATCTGGATGCGGAAAACAGCAATATGGCCATGGTAATGGGAATTTCTGATTATAAAGGAATTTTGGAAAACCTGACCAATGGCCTGGCGGCGCCATGCTTTGGCATCGAAGGGCAGGAGGTATCGGAATCCATGGCAGCACAGGGCCTGCCGAATGGCATTTATGTACTCAACTCCGTGACGGAACGGCCGGCATATAATGCCGGGATTCAGAACGGAGATATCATTACACACATTGACGGCAGAGAGATCATGACGATGAAGGATTTTCAAAATACGGTAGACAATCTGGAATGCGGCAGATTGATTCATGTGGTGGTGCAGCGCAACGGCAGGGATCAATATGCAGAGCTAGAGTTTCAGGTGACAGTAGGGGCAAGATGAGATTATAACATGACAAAGGGAGAGAAAAGGGATATTAGCATGAAGTATATTGACAGCTTGAGGGAAGGGATGCGGATTTCGGAGGTTTATCTGTGCAAGAGCAAACAGATTGCGCTCACGAAAACGGGAAAAGAATATGGGCGGCTGATGCTGCAGGACAGAACCGGGACAGTGGATGCGAAGATATGGAACTTGAATTCTCCCGGCGTCGGGACATTTGAGGCAATGGACTATGTACGGATCGATGGCGACGTGAGTGTCTTTATGGGCGCGAACCAATTGAATATAGAGCGAATCCGAAGGGCAGACGAGGGGGAATACGTACCGGAAGATTATTTGCCGGTATCCACCAGGGATGTGGACGAGATGTATAAAAGCCTGCTGGCGCTCATCGCCAGTATTAAAAATCCGCATTTAAAAAAGCTGGTGGACAGTTATTTTGTGGAAGATGAGGCTTTTATCAAAGCATTCCGGTTCCATAGCGCTGCTAAAAGTGTTCATCATGGGTTTGTGGGCGGTCTTTTGGAGCATACTTTGAGTGTGGCAAAGATGTGCGAGTACTTTGCCGAAGCTTATCCGATATTGAACCGGGATCTCCTGCTGACGGCTGCTATTTTTCATGACATTGGGAAAACGCAGGAGTTGTCCGCATTTCCGGAGAATGATTATACGGATGACGGTCAGCTTTTAGGGCATATTGTAATCGGAACCGAGATGATTAGTGACCGGATACGCACAATACCGGGATTTCCCGGAAGGCTGGCGGCGGAACTGAAGCATTGCATTCTGGCGCATCACGGAGAGTTAGAATATGGCTCACCGAAAAAACCAGCGATTTTAGAAGCCCTGGCCTTGAACTTTGCCGATAATACAGATGCCAAGATGGAGACTATGATTGAAGCCTTGCGGGGAGCCGGCAGCAATACCGGATGGTTGGGATATAACCGCCTGCTGGAGACGAATATCCGAAAAACAACAGAAGAGTGAACAGATAAAAGGAGAAAAGGAACTGCCGCATTTTGCGGCAGCTCTTTTTTAGGAGGTACCCATATTAAAGTATGGTGTATGTTTATCTATGTAAAGCGTTCCCGAAGGAACGACTACTTGTTAGACGAACCCGGCAACGGTTGCGCGCTGTTTTGCCACCGGGTTCTATATGTAATGCAAGGAATTATAAATGGTTTAGCGTTTGTTTCTGTCTTGCATCATGGTTATATAATACTAGAAAAATGTGTCTAAAGTTTGTGCGTTTTCTAAAAGAAATCGAAATTAAAAGAAGAAAATATAACGTTTTTTGGAAGAAATTGACAGAATTTTGTGAATGAGCAGTTGTGCGGGAAGAAGGGATACCGTCTTGCAGCTGATAAGGCTGGGTATGCAGATGCCAGGAATGAAATTTCAGACACGCTTTGAGCGGAGGAGAGTATGGACAAGAAACGAGAGAAAAATGAATTATTTCAGGTAAGAATTGTGGATATGAGCGATACCGGAGAAGGAATCGGAAAAGCAGATGGCTTTACCTGGTTTGTCAAAGATGCAATCATTGGGGATTTGGTGGAAGCAAAGGTGATGAAGGTAAAAAAGTCTTATGGTTTCGCGCGTCTGATGCGGGTCCTGGAACCATCACCGAACCGCGTTACTCCGCGTTGCCCGGTAGCGCGCAGCTGCGGAGGGTGTCAGCTGCAGGCGATGAGTTATGCGGAACAGTTACGGTTTAAAGAAAATAAAGTGAAGAATAATCTGCTTAGGATTGGCGGGGTGGATTGCGAGGAATGTCTTGAGCCGATAATCGGCATGGAAAATCCCTGGCGTTACCGCAATAAGGCACAATTTCCGTTTGGAAGGAATAAAGAGGGAAAAGTGATTACCGGATTTTATGCGGGCAGAACGCATACGATTATCGAAAATGAAGACTGCCTGCTGGGAGTGCCGGAAAACGCGCGGATTTTGGCGTGTATCCGCAGCCATATGGAAGAATTTGGTATTGCGCCCTACGAAGAAGAAACACATAGAGGCCTGGTGCGTCATGTATTGATCCGGAAAGGATTTAAGAGCGGACAGATTCTGGTGTGCCTGGTGCTTAACGGAGAGATAAAAGAATTGAGATCTTCCGACATTCTGGTAAAACAGCTATTGAAATTATTTGATGATTCCGCAGGAGAAAAAATCACAACGGTTGTGTGCAGCATTAACAGAGAGAGAACAAATGTGATACTGGGGACAGAGATTGTAAATTTATATGGATCAGGAAGCATTGTGGATGATATTGGCGGGATCTGCTACCGACTCTCCCCGTTATCCTTTTATCAGGTGAACCCGGTTCAGACAGAGCGTCTGTATGAGACTGCATTGGAGTATGCCGGACTGACCGGCGTGGAGACCGTGTGGGATTTGTATTGCGGAATCGGGACCATTTCTTTGTTTCTGGCACAGCGGGCCCAAAAGGTCTGCGGGGTGGAAATCGTACCGCAGGCGATTGAGGATGCGCGTGCAAATGCCGCGCTGAACGGGATTACAAATGTGGAGTTTTTTGTGGGAGAGGCAGAGCAGGTGCTGCCAGAGCAATATGAGAAAAATAATATCCGTGCGGATGTGGTTGTGGTAGATCCGCCAAGGAAGGGTTGCGATGAGAGGTGCTTGGATACAATTGTGAGGATGGCGCCAAAACGGGTTGTTTATGTAAGCTGTGATTCTGCGACATTGGCTAGAGATTTGCGGTATTTGTGTGATAGAGGGTATGAGGTGAGGCGGGTGAGATGTTGTGATATGTTTTGTGGGACGGTGCATGTGGAAGTCGCATGTTGTCTACAAAGGAAGGATTCGTAGAAGTCCATGAGTTTACGCACTTTGCGAGGATTTTTAAGTTTAACCGAACACCTAAAATAGTCTGCAAAGAAAAAGTCAAGTAGAAATTTGTGAACTTTGAAAATTTTATACAGGTTGAATGAAAGGCACCAAAATAAGGCCACCGTAGGGCGCCGGCCTGTGGGAACAGAAATATTAGGAGACCGATCAGGACAGGGAATCTTTTGATTTCTTCCTGGAGATCTCTTCCCGGATGAGTTTTTTAACCGCTCCCTGCTTTGACGGCTGCTTCCAAAGCCAGCGGATGATGTCTAAATCCGTATGGATGCTCAGCTTCATATAAAAGCCGATCGTGTTGTTTTTGTCGTATTTTGCCTGGGCTTGGGTACGGGCTTGTATGGAGTCTATCCAGTCCCTCATAAGGAGCCCTCCTTTCTGATAGGTATATACCTATTGCTGCTGTGGGGTTTCGAGGGAGGCCATGTACTCTTTTACCCGCCCATAATAAATACGGAGAAACTTGTTCGCGCCGGCAGTCATGTAAACGTAATAAGGCTTGCCCTGGGCCCGCTTCTTGTCCATAAAGGCATAAACGGGATCGTCAGAGGGGGAACGCTTGATGAGCCCATCCATGATCTGGAAGAGGGTTTTGCGTAAGTATGGGGATCCTTTCTTTGTGGCAGGCATACTTTTACGGACGCGCTGTCCGGAATCGTCCTTACCGGGGTCAACGCCTGCGAAAGCAGTCAGCGCCCCGCGGTGTGTGAACCGTGTCACATCCCCGATCTCAGCCATGGGCTGGGGCCGAGGGTAGGGCCGACGCCGTTCATTGCCATGACAACAGGGTATTCCGGCAGAGTGGAAGCCGCCTTATCCATTTCCAGACGGAGGGATTCCACGGTTGCAGAGGCGGTATTCAGCATTGCCACAGCCTGCCGGATGAGCATCCTGGTGTTGGCATCCTTGGGGAATACGGCGATCAGGTCAGAGGAGAGCTGATAGATTTTCTCTGCTTTTTGGGCACTGAAATTGTAGCCTTTGCGCTTGCACCGGTCCTGGTAATGCTGGGTAAATGCCTCCAGCGACTTGGAGCGGATACAATCCACATGCCAGTAGGTATGGATGAAATCCACCCACTTCTGGCTGCCATCGCTGCGTGCGGGACTGTCAAAGAAGTCATTGGCGCCGGGATAGGTTTGGTCAAGGAGGGCAATGAGATTGTTTTTCATGGCAGTTTTCTGGTCCATATAGAAGCCGAACTGCCAGTTCATGGTTTTTAATTGGTTGCGTGTTTTATCCATACATCCATATTGCTTCAATTTTGCCCAGCGGTCAAGAGTATAGCGTGCGATTTTTTTGGGATCGGCCTTGTCGGTCTTTGGAGAGCGCAGGGAATCGTCCCCGAAGTCCTTGATGAGGATGGGGTTTACGGCGCTGACAAAGATACCGGCGTCAGAAAGCCAGGTGGCGACTGGTTCGTAGTACCGTCCGGTGTGCTCCATGCAGACCTTTGTTTCCCCGTCCAGGCCCCTGATCAGCTCAATCAGGGCATTGATTTGGGGCTGGGTATGGGGAATGTCGCGGGGAGGCATCAGGACAACGTCACCGGGCTTTCGGATGGTAACCGTGCTCTTGCCTTTGGAAACATCAACACCAACAGCGTTCATAACAGATACTCCTTTACAATGAAATAGCAATGGTCAATACCAGATTTGCTCATTGCCTATTCAATCTACTGGGTATCACACGAACGTCTAAGGGTTCAACCTGCGTAAAACGAATGCTGCGAATGAGGGTTGGCTGACTATTTTTCGGACGTAAAGTCCTGGAAAGGAATGGCCAGACCTATTGCCTTACTCATTCTAACAGCTTAAGCAACAAGATGGGTAATTCCTTACTGGCTGTAAGGGGTATTAACCATAAATATATTGTAGTAGGAAAAGATGTTGCCGTATGGAAGGCTGCTCTGGATGAACTGAAAAGTAATAAGCTGGCTGTTGCAGTTGGATATAAAAACGAAATATTTCAATTAACAAAATACGGGTATGAAGTTTCGGAAAAAATATGCCATTAAGGAAAAGGCGATTTGATGATTATACTATAGATTGGAGTAAGATATATGGTTTCGGAGGAATTAAAGAATATTGTTGACCGTTTTAATCAAGAAGAGAAAATGAATTTTTTTGCTG
>CAMSTY010000027.1 GCA_947063875.1 uncultured bacterium | reverse complement strand
CACCTGGATGGGTTTTTCATTTTTATCCCTGGCATCATGATATAATAGTAGTTATTAGAAGATGCTTCTTGTCTAACAGAGTACATTTTTTGAAAAAACATCGAAAACAATTGAATTTTAAAACTGATTGGTATATACTAGAAGTTATATAGAAGTATTAGGGACGAATAACAATACATAACTACTATTATTTCATGATGTCAGAAAAAGGTATATCTTGAAAATTCTACGTTTCACAAAAGAAACGTTAACAATAAATCAAAGCAATAAAAGTAGAAGAGGAGGAGCGAGTATGTGGAAGCGAATTCGCAGGAACTACCGACGCTTGATAGCCTTCATGCTGACCGTGGCTATGGTAGCCACGAATGCAGGCGGCAATCTGAGCGCCGTATATGCGGCGGGCGAGTCAGGGAGTGCCTTGTTCCTGGTGGATGGGGGAGAACTACGAAGGGCCATCCGGGAAGCAGAAGAGCAGGGGGAAGTGTTTAAACTCTCCTCACTGCGGCTGGCAGCGGCCAGAAAGAGCATCAAGAACAAGTACGAGGAGCTTTTGGGGACCAAGGAAGGGAAGGTCTATGAACTGGACCTGGAGATCGATCACAGCTATGCGCCGGAGGGAACCGACGTGCAGGTGTTCTACAATGCCGGGACCCAGGATGTGGTCTTCCTATTCCTGAACGAGAGCGAGATGGTAGTGGATTACCGGGTGAACATCGACGGGTATGAGACGGAAGATGTGACGGTAAATCCCAATACGAAAAATATAGAAGATGATGAGGAAGCCAGGTTTGCCGAGAACTATGAAGCATCGGACATGATCAACGACGTCGTGGATAAGCCGAAGGCGGAAGTGGTGGATTCCAAGGAGACGACGGCAGCGGACGAGAGCGCAGGGGAAACGGTGACAGAGCCGGAAGCCGGTGCGGATGCGTCGGAGGATGCGGATGCGTTGGAGGATACAGAGGTGTCAGAGGATGCGGATGCGTCGAAGGAGCCGGAAGAGGGAACCGATGTTTCTGAGGAGAGTGAAGAAACGACCGCAGAGCCTGAGGGAAGCGAGGAGACCGAAGCTGAGGAGTCAGAGGAGACGGAAGCCGAGCCGGAGACAGAAGCGGAAGCCGAGGAGCCGGAGGAGGAAACCGAGGCGGAAGCAGAGGAGACTGAGGCAGAACAGGAAGCCGAGAAAGCGGACGGGGAACTGTTGAGCGTATCCCGTCATGAGGCAGCGGTTGTGGCGGTATCCCTGGGAGATCTGGGTGAGGAAGCGGATGGAACGCTGATTGAGGAAGACTCTCAGAAAGAGGAGACCGAAGAAGAGACGGAGGCCGAGGCCGAAGAAGAGACTGAGGAAGAGACGGAAGCTGAGACCGAAGAAGAGTCCGAGAGCGAGGCCGAAAGTGAGGCTGACGAGTCGGAGGAAGAGGAAACGGATGCTTCGGAGAGCAGCGCGTCTGAGGAGGGCAGCACATCGGAAGAAACCGGGGCGGATACCGACGAAATCGGCGGAACTGAAGAGAGCCGGGAAGAAGAGACCGATGCTTCGGAGGGCACAGCCGGCAATCCGGAGGAGACTGAGGCGTCTGACAGTGACATTGAGGAGGAGACCAAAGCCGGGGATGCAGCCAGTGACAAGGCTGACCGAATTGAGATGGAAGGCCAGGCGCTGGAAGATGAGGAGATCGAGCTTCTAGGGACACTGAAAGGGAAGGTTTTCGATACGGTGACGATCCTGGACAATGTCAATGCCAAGGCAGTGAAGGTGGCCTGGGAAGATATAGAAGAGATTATTTCCAGCGAGGACCTGGATGATAATTTTGCAGGGTATGTGATAGATTATGTGGTCAGCCTGCCGGAAGCAGCCGAGGTAAAGGGTGCAGATACTGTGGCAGAAGGCGAAGATTTGTACTTTGCCGTGGAACCAGAGGCAGGGTATGAGATCATTGGCGTGACGGCAAATGGAGAAAAATTGGAGGAAGCTGGGGATACGGCGGATCTGGACGATGTATCGGAATGGAAGGGTTATTCTCATCTCTATGTGGCAGAAGCAGTGGCGGAGGATATGGTAATTGAGGTGGAGTTGCAGGAACTGGCGCCGGTTATTGCCGATACCGTTTACACTGCTGCCGTGGAGAATGCCGTTTTCACTGTCAACGTACCGGATGGGGCATTTGAGGAAGCGGTGAAACTGCAGGTAACAAAGATTACGGAAGAAAAAGCAGTTCAGGAACTTACGGACCAGGCTAAGGCTGCTTTGAAAGAAGGGCAGATCATAGCGGGAGTATTGGCTTATGATGTTGCTTTCGTTTCCATGGAGTCGGGGGATGAAGTGGAGCCGATGCAGACCGTTGAGGTAAACATTAGCTATAAAGATGCAGTGGTTCCGCAGGAAATGGATGAGAAGGACGTGGCGGGAATCTCCGTAGTACATCTGCCGGAGAAGGAAAAGGCGGAGGTGGTGGTATCCGCTGCGGACACAAAAGAGACCGAGTTTGTGTTCAGAGCCGATAGCTTCTCGCCGGTGCTGGTAGTGTTTGGGGCAACAGGAGGCGTAGAGGTTGACGGAACGCCGTACGCTTCATTGCTGCAGGCTTACAATGCTATAAAGGGTACCGGAGACGAGACCATCCGCTTGTTGGAAGATGTGGAGATCAGATATATAACATTTAGCGGGAAATCTTTTACCCTGGACTTGAATGGCAAGACGATTTATGGCACGGACAAGGATTATAAGACGCTCCATATCAGTGGGGAAGGAACCAAAGTGGTGATTACTTCTTCTGTTGAGGGCGGCGCTGTCAGTGCAAAAGGGGATAACGCCAAAGGTGGTATCAACATATACAATGGCGCAACCTTAGTTCTGCAAGACGGAAGTATCAGAAACGGAACCGATTCCGTCGGCGGCGGTGTGTATGTTCAGCAAGGCGCAACCTTTTACATGGAAGGCGGTATGGTTGAAAACAATAGCGCCCAAACCGGAGGAGGCGTATATGTAGCCGGTAAGTTTACCATAAACGGCGGTACGGTAGAAAAGAATACATGTGGAAACTATGGCGGTGGCGTCTATGTCGCAAGTGGAGCAGAGTTCACCATAGAAAACGGAGGAGTATACAATAATACCAATGCCGGGTGGTATGGCGGCGGCGTCTATAATAAGGGCAGTTTTATCATGACCGGAGGTTCCGTTGAAGGAAATCGCACACAAACGAGCAGGATGTATGGCGGCGGTATCTATCATGCTGGCGGCAAGATGGACATCAAGGATGCGACGATTGCAGAAAACTCCAATGGAGGCGTGTACATTATGGATGGAGATACCTGCTTTGAGAACGTATTGATTGTGAGAAACACCGGGGATCTGCCGGCATTGTATATTGGCGGAAGCGGTGAATTTTCTGCCATCCATTGTACGGTGAATGAAAATACCGTGGCGGACAGTGTGGTGTCTGTTTCCAGTGGTTCAAAGGAAAATGAGAGGACGTTTGACGAATGTACTATATCCAATAACGAAAGTACGGGTAAAGATTATAGAAATGGCAATATCATTTTGATGAGTAACTATGCGTATGCTCTTTTTGATAAATGTAAAATATCGGAGAATGTTACTAATGCAAATGGCGGGGCAAGTACGGTTGGCTGCGGTCAGGCATCTTTGTATATGCGGGATACGCAAATTGAAGGCAACAAGTCACATGGAGCAGGCGGAACGGGCGGAATCCGGCAGTACAGCAGTTTAAGCGAAATCACACTGGAACATACGGTGATTACCGGCAATGTTGCGGATGGGTCGGATTCGTCATGCGGCGGTGTCTATGTTGCTACGGGAGCATTTAATTTAGATTCCGGAGCAGTGTACAATAATACGTCATTGAATGAAGTGGGCGATTTTCGTTTTTCCAGGAATGCCAAATGGAGGCTGATGAAGGCATCCGGGATGGAAGATCCTATCTCAATGCCGGAAAATTATTTTGAAGAGAATAACTACGAATGGCTCGTCGGCACGGATAGTGATGAAAGCCGGATCTCATTTTCGGTTGCTCTTGATTCTGATGACAGCAATGTAAAACAATTGCCGGCCAAAGGGGATTTGATTTTCCGGGCTGTCCCGACAAAGAGCCTTCCGGGAGTTTACATTAGCGGAAAAGGGGATAACAATAATGACGGACTGACTGCTGAACAGGCAGTAAAATCCCTTGACCGGGCAATAGAGATCATGAAGGAATTTAATGAGGGGAAAGAAGAGGCTGAAAAGATTAATGTTGTATACGTCACCGGAACAATATCCATAGAAGAGGACACGGAATGGGACGGACAGGGAATCGTCCTGGAGCGGGATTTGTCTGGTCCTTTCACAAAGGTTATGGTAGAGGTAAAGAAAGGGGCCTCCTTAAAGCTGAAAAATATTGTGCTAGATGGCGGAGCCTTAAAAGGGGTACAGAGTTACGGACTGATTAAAGTTACCGAGAAAGGCCATCTGGAGATTAACGAAGGCGCCATTTTGCAAAACAGCAGCAAAAACCTGGGGAACCAGTTTGAAGGCGGCGGCGGTGTATACCTGAATGGAGGTACGGCCACTTTAAATGAAGGTGGCAAGATCATTAACAACAGCGCCCACAATGGCGGAGGCGTCAGCATTATGTCTGCCGGACGCTTTACCATGAACGGAGGGGAAATCAGCGGCAATACAACCGAGAGGAGCGGCGATTTCGGAAAAGGAGGTTATTATACCTCTGGTGGCGGTGTATTTATCGCCTATGATGGCAGCATGGAAATGTATGGAGGAACCATTTCCGGAAATACCTCTTATGACGGAGGCGGCATTTCCCTGGGCGGGCCGGAAAATGATGTGTTTTTCAAGAATGACCATCCGGCGTTCACCATGTACGGCGGTGCGATTGACGGAAACGAAGCCTACTCAAGCGGAGGCGGCATGTTCGTTCAGATGAACTGCACGGCGACGATCCATGGCGGCAGTATTACAAATAACCATACCAGAGCGCAAATGCTGGGCAGCAATTTTGGCGGCGGCGGTGTCTACGTCAACGGAGGAAAGAATGCACGGCTGACCAATGGCCTGCTTCAGCTTTACAATGTGGAAATTGCCGAAAACCAGGCAGACAAAACGAAAGGGGACGGAGCGGCGCTCGCGGGCTGCCCGACTTCCAGGACGAAAATTTATCTGACTGACGGCGGTGTAATTCATGAGAACGGCGGGGACAACGACCTCTATCTGATGAGCGGGAATCTTGCAGGCGGCTATTCAGGAACCGCGCAGCTGGTGATTTCTCCGTTTATGTTGGGCGGCGGCGCTTACCATTGGACGGATGCAAAAGGAAATGAACTGCCCTTAAATGGTGGTTTTGTACAAGTCTTTAATGAGACGTTTTATGCAAGGACGGCAGTTTCCGGTGATGAGGTCACGGGATTGGATCAGGTAAAAACCTATATAACGGGGAATACGTCGGGCAAAGCCGGCGGATCTTACGGGGGTCCGGGCGCGGCCATCGGCAGCAATGGCGATGTAATCATTGGCAGCGCTCCTAAGGAAGTGGTTGATCTTACCATAGAAAAGGCCTGGAACGATGCGGGGTACGAAGAAAACCGGCCTGGAGAAGTGGATATCCGCATTCTGCAAAGCAAAGACGGAGAGAACTATGTGGACATAGGCTTTGTAAAGCTTTCGGAAGAGAACGGCTGGAAGGCAGCAGTTGGGGATCTGCCCAAGGAAGACGAGGACGGGAATGATTTTATTTACACGGTTTCAGAAGTGCCGAATGGCTATCACGCAGAAATAACGAAAAACGGCGGAGAAAATTCATTTGCTTTCATTGTCACCAACACGCCGTCCAGTTCTCTGACTCTGAAAAAAGAGGTAGAAGGCCCGGCGGGCACAAATGAGTTCACGTTTAAGATTTCCCTGAACCTTGCAGACGGAAACCCGTTTTCAGGGCAGGCAGAGATGACGAGGTCAGATGGAAGCAAGGAGATGCTGGCCTTTGAAAACGGCGAGGCTGTAGTGACCCTGAAAAAGGATGAGACAATCCAGCTGGAAAATCTTCCTCAGGGCATGGTCTACAAAATAGAAGAAACAGATAATGGCGGCGCAAATGCCACCGATATTGTAATCGATGGGAATCCCGCAAGTGAAGCGGAAGGGATGATCCGTTTAGGCGGTAATATCAATATGGTGGTGTTTACGAATATCTTTGATGAACCAGAGAATCCGCCTGACAATCCGCCCTATAACCCGCCGGGAGGCGGCGGTGGAGGCGGCGGAGGCGGCGGAAGAAGCACGACTCCGGGCACAACAACGATTGAGACTCCGGAAGTGCCGCTGGCTAATTTCCCGGAACCGGTGACGGAATTGATTGAAGAAATGGAAGTGCCGTTGATGGCATTGCCGAAAACCGGAGATGCCCGTCATGCGGGACTGCTTCTGACATTGTTTGGACTCGCAGGACTGGGGGCGTTCTTCTCAGCAGTGGCCTTGAAGAAAGGCAAGGACGAAGAATAACCGAACGAACAGGCTATAAGAGACACAGGATTTGCATAGGATTGAGAAAGAACCATCCCGGCGGGAAACTTGCCGGATGGTTCTTTTTCTTACGGCAGGAAGATACATTTCTGGAAAATATACTAAAAAATGGTTGAATTTTAAAACTAAATGGTATATACTAAATAATGAAGAGGAAGCGGAACATGATGCACGCTTCGCAGAAGATGCGTTTAGGATAGATAGGAACTTATGGGTTTTCATGGAATGAAGAGGGGGATCAGAAACATGTGGGATCGAATTCGCAGGAACTACCGCCGATTGGTGGCTTTTATGCTGATTGTGGTGATGGTGGCCACGAATATGGGCGGCAACTTGGGTACCGTATTTGCGGCGGGAGAGTCAGAAAGCGCCTTGTTCCTGGTGGATGGAGCAGAACTTCGGAGAGCTATTCAGGAAGCAGAGGAGCAGGGGGAAGTGTTTAAATTTTCCTCGTTACAGCTGGCGGCTTCCCAAAAAAGCATCAAGAACAAATATGAGAAGCTTTTAGGGACGAAGGAAGGGGAAGTCTACGAACTGGATTTGGACATCGACAGCAGCTATGCGCCGGAAGGCACGGCTGTGCAGGCGTTTTATAACGCCGGGACGAAGGATGTGGTCTTCCTGTTCCAGAATGAGAGTGAGATGGTAGTGGATTACCGTATCAATATCGATGGGTATGAGATCGAAGAGGTAACGGTGAACCCGAATACCAATAACATAGAAGATGAAGATGCTTCCTTTGCGGAGGATTACCAGGCGTCGGATATGATTAACGACGTAAAAGACAAACCGAAGGCGGAAATCGTAGATTCAAAGGAAACGGCTGCCGCAGATGAGGATGCAGCGGAGGAGAGCACTGACGAGGCCAAGGAGGATACTGACGAGGCCGGGGATGCCAACGAATCGGAAGAAGGAACCGAAGGTTCTGAGGAGAGCAGTGAGACTGAGGCTTCTGAGGAAGAGTCAACGGAAGCAGAGCCAGAGGGTTCGGACGATGCAGATGCCGAAGAAGAGTCAACAGAAGCTGAGACTGAGGCAGAAGCTGAGACTGAGGCAGAAGTTGAGCCGGAAACGGAAGCGGAGCCTGAGGAGGAAGCTGAGCCGGAGAACGCAGAAGATCGTGAAGACGGCGCGGATGGGGAACTTCTGAGCCTGTCCCATCATGAAGCAATAGTGGTAGCGATTTCCCTGGATGACTTAGATCAAGACGGCGACAGCGAACAGGCAGAGAAAACCGAGGAAGTGACGGAAGAGGACTCTGAAGAGGCAGAGGAAGAAACTGAGGCGGAGACCGAGGAAGAAACGGAAGCAGAGACAGAAGAGGAAACCGAAGAAGAAACGGAAGCTGATGAGACGGAAGAAACAGACGAGTCTGAGACAGAGGACGAGGACATAAAAGAGGAAACCCAAGAGGCGGATGCCTCTGAAAGCGAGGAAGGCCCGGAAGAGGAAACCAGCACAGAGAGCGGCAGCGTTGCTGACGGCGAAGAAGATTCCGAAGACGTGAATACAGATGATATCGCCGGTGCGGATAGCGACATCGAAGAGGATGCCGGTGATGGATACGATGGGAAATTTGATGAGATCGAGATGGAAGGCCAGGCCCTCGAAGATGATGAGATTGAGTTTTTAGGAAAATTAGAAGCCAAATCCCTGGACACGGTAACAATCCTGGACAATATCAATGCCAAGGCAGTTAAGATCGCTTGGGAAGATATTGAAGCGATTATCACAGAGGAAGAAGCAGCGGCCGATTGTCTGGTGGAGTATTCTGTAAACCTGCCGGATGGCGCGACTGTGAAAGGCGCGGATTCGGTGGCGCAGGGCGAGAACCTGTATTTTGCCGTGGAGGTTGCAGAAGACTATGAGATTCTTGCCGTATATGCAGACGGGCAGGAGTTAGATGCCCTTGAGGAGGAAGTGCCCCAGGCCAGCGCTGCCAGCTGGAAGGCAGGTTCCTATGTATATCTGGTAGAAGGAGTAGAAGGCGACCTTTCAGTTGAAGTTGAGGTCGAGGAAGTTCGTACGGTGATTCCGGCAGGCATATACACGGCAGAGGCAGAGGATGCCGTCTTTACTGTGAATGTGCCGGAGGATGCCTTTGAGGAAGAAGTAGAGTTTCGGGCAACAAAGATCTCAGATGAAGCGGTGCTGGAGGAACTGGCCAGCCAGGCGGACGAGGCAGTAGGCGAAAGCCGCACGGTTGCCGGGATTCTTGCCTATGACCTTGCATTTTTCACAGCGTCGGATGTGGAAGTGGAGCCGGGCAAGCCGGTAAGCGTCAGCATGAGTTTCAAAGAGGATGCCGCTTTACAGGAGATGTCTGAGGCTGCCTCCGGGATCTCAGTGGTGCATTTCCCGGAAGGGGAAGAAGCAAAAGCCGTGACAGCAGTCGAGGAGACTTCCGTGGAAGAATTGGAATTTGAGGCGGAGAGTTTCTCCATGTGGGCGGCGGTGGCCACGAAGGAAGCTAATGTAAATCATGAAGGGTGGATTGTGGTAGAGAACCTGAAGGAATTGCATGCTGTGTTTTGGCCGTGGAAGGATACTTCTGAAAAAATAAAAGTTTGTCTGAACAATGATATCGAGACAACGTATGATAAGTCTCGACCCTATGTAGAAGGGGATCATGGATGGTTAATTCCAGAGGGTGCAGATGTTGTTATCGACTTAAATGGAAAAACGCTTACTTATGGAGGAATAGGCAAAGAAGGTAAATATCTGTTCAACGTCCAGGGTACCTTGACGATTATGGACAGCAGCAGTGACCATAGCGGTATCATTAACCATAATCAGAACATTGATACATCCATCTATGTGACGGGAAATGGAACCTTAAATCTTGAAGGCGGTACCATTACAGCAGGAGAGGGTTATACAAATAAGCATGGAATAGAAATCAATCATTATAACGCTGTTTTTAATATGGCAGGCGGCAGTATTAAGGGCAACGGAAATCCGGAAGCGGATGGCGGTGGTATCTACCTCATCAAGGGAACCATGAATATCAATGGCGGAAGCATCAAGGGAAATATTGCTAAAAACGGCGGCGGAATATGTACTGAGAGCGGCCCTGTGACGATTTATGGCGGAAGCATTGAGGAAAATACTGCCGAAATGGATGGCGGCGGGATATGTCTTGGCGTCTCAAACAAGGGCAGCCTGACATTCAATGGCGGTGAAATCAAGAATAACATTGCTAAAAAGAGTGGCGGCGGAATCTACACCTATCCTGGGTCATCAACAGTTATTGGCGGCGGTGCAGAGATCATCGGAAACAAGTCGGAGAAGATAGAGCCGAAAGAAGCAGACGATCCGGAAGAATACAGGGCCGGTTCCGGCGGCGGCGGGATTTTTTCAAACGGCAACTTGCAGATAAAAGGCGGCAAGATCAGCCAGAATACAGCCAAGTCGGATGGCGGCGGTGTTTATGTGGATTTTAAGAGTTGGAATCAATCCGGAATGGCCTCTTTCCTGATGACATATGGCGAGGTCAGCAATAACCTGGCCGAGACTGGAGAAGGCGGCGGAATTTATTTCGGAGGAGACGGAACGATAGAGGGCGGTTCCATTTTCGAGAATGAAACAAAAACCGAGTTCGACTGGGGCGGCGGCGGAGTTTTCGTCCAGACAGGCGTGAACGTCAAGATGAAGAATGCCCTGATTACCCAAAACTATGCGGATGGTTTTGGCGGCGGCGTGGCTGGCTGTCCTTCCGGAGTTATCGAGGTCTTTACGATTGATGGCGCAGCAATCTATGCAAATAGTGCCAGTGGTACTGGAATGACAAACAGAACAGAGGCAGATCACAAGACAGATGATAAAACCGCCCAGGAAGAGTGGAGTTCGTTAAAAGATTTATCAGGAAATGATTACAAGGATTATCAGGATTACTACTGTCAGAATGAGAGCGTTGTGTATGGAAAGATGCTGGGCGGCGGCAGCGCCAACTGGAAGGGGAGCAGAAACCAGAAAATTTCAGGCTCTAAACACACGGAGACAGAACTGATCACAATCGGCCGCTATGAAAATAAGACGGCGACCTACCGAATGGCTTTAAGTGCAAATCCGGATGAAAGCGGCAAAACCCAAGCAGAAAGCAATGCAAGTGTCAGAATTTACGGGAACAAATCCTCAACCCATGGCGGCGGCATCATGAGCAACGGCCATTTGGAACTTGGGGAACCAGGCCCGGAGCAGGGACATCTGGAGATCAGCAAGACCGTTATTGGCAGCAAGGATGCACAGGCAAACGGCGAGTGGAACTTCCGTTTAAGCCTGTCTGATCAAGACGGGAACCCTTTCAACGCGAATATCGGGTTTGTCGTGGAGAATGAGGAAACCGGTGAAACGGAAATTGGCAGTTTTGCTCTGGAAAATGGGCAGACGGTGTTTGCACTGAAACATAACCAGAAGATCATATTTGAAGATCTTCCCGACGGAATCATTTATCGTGTAGAGGAGATTGACGCGAACCAGGATGGTTTTGTTACTCAGGTAAGAGAGAGTGCGGACATTACTGTTATAAAAGATGCAACGGATGCGACTAAGGTAATCGGCGCGGAAGGGTATGTGCCCGCTCAGGGCGAAACGGTAACCATAGATTTTGTCAATATGAAATCAGGCGACCTGTCTGTCAGCAAGACCGTTATGGGCAAGACAAACGTGCAGGACTGGACATTTGTGCTTACTCTGCTGGATGCGGATGGAAACCCGCTGAAGAATTTGCCGAAGGTCGTCGATCCGGTGGATGGAAGCATGCAGGCAGATGCGCTGGCATTTGAACTGAGTACGCTGACGGAAGCAGAAGAAGGCAATACCACAACTACAGGTTCTGTGCCTATGAATGAAAACGGCGAGATTATGTTTGTGCTCAGACATGGCCAGACTATCACCATTAAGGGCATTCCGGCAGAGACGCGTTACCAGGTGGTGGAGCAGGATGCGAATAAAAACGGCCTTGTGGCAAAAGTGAACGGAAGCGAAGGAAGCACGGAAATCCGGGATGAGAATGATCCCGAAAAGCTGGTGGGATTAGAGGGAACCATTGTAAGCGGAGAGACGGCAAACGCAAGGTTTGTCAACGCCCAGCTTGGCGCGCTCGCCGTCAGCAAGACGGTTGTCGGTGACAAGGCGGCAGAAAACCAGGAATGGGAATTTGAACTGACGCTGCTTCAGGAGTCACAACAGGATCCCAACAAGAAAGAGGGGTTGCAGGTATTCACGGGAACCGAGGCAGATCTGGATGGTGCGATGCAGTATGGTGTCCTGCCATATGAGATAACCGGCAACGGGATGGAACCCGAAAAAGGTTCTCTTGCCTTAGATGGGGCCGGAAAGGCAAAGTTTGCCTTAAAGCACGGCCAGACGATCACTGTGAAAGATATCCCGGCAGGGACTGCTTACACAGTGTCAGAAGTAAAGGCGAACCAGGATGGTTTTATCACAAATGTAATCGGCAAAGGTGAGGCGGCTTATATTGTGGATGATGCCAATGATGGAAAGATAAAGGGGACAGAAGGGACCATACTGAATGACCAGGTTACCATGGCATCCTTTATCAATACGAAAGCGGATGTCCTGACTGTCAGCAAGATCGTAAAAGGGGACGAGAGCTTCAACGATTATGAGTGGCGGTTTACCTTGCAGTTGTTTGATAAGGACGGAAATCTTTTCGGGGAGGCAGAAGCGGACTCCGAAGATATTGATAGCGGAATGCAGATGCCAAGCATTGCCTATACAGGCGGCAGCCTGATCGCCAGTGTGGAGGCGCCGCAGGATGGTGCAGTTTCCCTGAAAGGCGGCCAGGCGCAGTTTGTGCTGAAGCACGGGCAGTTTATCACATTGATCGATCTTCCGGTTGGCACAAAGTATACGATAACGGAAGACGAGGCTAACACTCATGGTTTTTATGCGAGTGTGTCGGGCAGTGAGGACAGCACGTCAGTAACCGATAAAGAGGACAGCAGCAGGGTGACCGGACTGAGCGGAACGATTGAAAGCGGCAAGCCAGGAAATGCAGACTTCATCAATCAGAAGGGCAGGCTTATCGTAAAGAAGATTGTTCGTGGAAACAAGGCGGATATGACAAAAGAATTCCCGTTCACGGTAACTTTGGATGACAATGTCATTAACGGCAAATTCGGTGATATGGATTTTGCTAATGGTGTAGCGAAATTCAAATTAAAAGGCGGGGATTCTGCAGAAGCCACTGACCTGCCGGTTGGCATCGGATACTCGGTAGAGGAAAGCGACAATGAGGACTACAACGTGGAGTATTCCAATGCTTCCGGAACCATAACGGCAGATGGCGTTACCGTTACCTGTATCAATACGAAAAACGGCGATGACACGCCGGGTGGAAATAACCCTGGCGGCAATAATCCTGGAGGCGGCGGCTCAAGGGGAGGCAATTCTTCCGGAGGAAACAGTCCGACAACCGATATCGGGGATCGCGAAGTGCCGCTTGCGAATTTCCCAGATGCGCCAACGGAAACGATTGTAGAGTCTGATGTGCCGTTAGTTCCCTTGCCGAAGACCGGCGACAGCAGCCATAGAGGACTGATGCTGATACTGTTTAGCATGGCAGGGCTCGGGGCGATTTTCGCAGCGGCAAGTTTGAAGAAGAATAAGGAGGAGGATTAACGAGAAAGGGCGCTTTTGATCTGACATAAAATCTGATAAACTTTTATGGAAAAGCAGGTATAAATTCCCTTTCGGCGGCATATACTTCTACCAATGGGATAACTTAGGGACTGCCTTGAATGGTTATTTCAAGGCAGTCCCTTACCAGCTATAAACAAGATTCCAAAGGAGGGAGTGCAGCTATGGCAAGAAGGGCGAGAAGGACGTCTCTGGAAAAGCGTCAGGAGGAACTTCTGGAGGTACAGGCGAGTATCCGTCAGTATGAGGAATGCCTGGACACGTTGCGGGAAAAGGAGAGCGAACTACAGGAGCAGATCCTGATGGAGAAGTTTAAGGAAGTCAACGGGATTTTGGAGGAGCAGAACATGTCCTTGGATGATTTGAAGGAACTGCTCATCTCGGAGGGCGGAAACACACAGATTGCATAAAAGCCATTGAATTCCGAAGGGAAACAAGGTATAATGGTTGCCAGGAAACAGAATTTATCAAGGAGGAATGATCATGAAGAAAGTACTGGCAACTACGAATGCACCAGCGGCGATCGGACCGTATTCCCAGGCAATCCGTGCGGATAAGTTTGTGTTTGTGTCCGGACAGCTTCCCATCGATCCGGCTACTGGGGAATTTGCAGGCGAGGATATTGCCGCCCAGACCCGTCAGTCGCTTACGAATATCAGCAATATTCTGGCGAGCGAAGGATTGTCCATGGAGAATGTGGTAAAAACCACGGTATTGCTGAAGAATATCGCGGATTTTGGTGTGATGAATGAGGTATATGCGACATTTTTCCGGACAGACTGCCCGGCGCGGGCGGCATTTGAGGTGGCGGCGCTTCCGAAAAACGCGTTGGTGGAGATTGAAGCGATTGCTCTTGCAGAATAGAAGAAAGAAAAATCCATAGAATCCGGCAAAAAGCACAGGGATAGCGCCAATGAGATGTACCCCTGTGCTTTTGCCGTGTTACAGGTTGATTTCCCGGTTTATTTCCTTTATGATAGGACGAGAACAGAAACAAGTGGGATGGGGAAAGGAATAGAATACATATGACAGTATATGATACATTGAATCCGAAGCAGCAGGAGGCTGTCTGGCACACAGAGGGGCCGCTGCTGATTCTGGCAGGCGCCGGTTCCGGCAAGACCCGGGTACTGACGCACAGGATTGCTTATCTGATTGAGGAAAAAGGGGTGAATCCCTGGAACATCCTGGCGATTACATTTACCAATAAAGCGGCGGGAGAGATGCGCGACCGTGTGGACAGCCTGGTACAGTCGGGCGCCGGGAGCGTATGGGTCAGCACATTTCACTCGCTGTGCGTGCGGATTCTGCGGCGGTTTATCGAGTATCTGGGATATGAGAATAATTTTACGATCTATGATGCGGATGATCAGAAGACATTGATAAAGCAGGTACTTAAGAAACTGGATCTGGACCCGAAGCAGTATCGGGAACGGGAAATGCTGAATATCATTTCCGGCGCCAAGAATGAATTGATCGGGGTGGATGAGTTCTGGAAGCATGCGCAGGATGACTGGCGGATGAAAAAGGTATCGGAGGTTTATGAGGCATACCAGGCAGAATTGAAAAAGAATAATGCCCTGGATTTTGACGACCTGATTTTTAAGACGGTTGATTTGTTCCGGGTCAATGATCAGGTGCTGGACTATTATCAGGAGCGGTTTCATTATATTATGGTAGATGAGTACCAGGACACGAACACGGCACAGTTTGAACTGATCTCCCTGCTGGCGTCAAGGCGTCAGAATCTCTGTGTGGTAGGGGATGACGATCAGTCGATCTATAAGTTCAGGGGGGCAGACATTGGGAACATCCTGAATTTTGAGGAGACATTTCCGGGGGCAAAGGTCGTCAAGCTGGAGCAGAATTATCGTTCCACGAAGACGATTCTGGACGCGGCTAACGGCGTAATCCGCCATAACCGGGGCCGCAAGGAAAAAACGCTGTGGACGGCCAACGAGGAAGGGGGAGCGGTGATATTCCGCCAGTATGAACAGGCTTATGAGGAGGCGGAGGGAATCGTCCGGGATATTCTGGCGCAGGGCCGGTCATACCGGGATTATGCGGTGCTTTACCGTACCAATGCCCAGTCGCGCCTGATAGAGGAGAAATGCCTTACCTATAATGTACCCTACCGGCTGGTGGGAGGCGTAAATTTCTATCAGCGCAGGGAGATCAAGGACATTCTGTGTTATCTGAAAACGATCGCCAACGGCCGGGATGACCTGGCGGTGCAGCGGATTATCAATGTACCCAGGCGGGGGATCGGGGCAGCCTCGATCGGGAAGATCATGACGTGGGCAGCGCAGAAGGAGATCAGTTTTTATGATGGCTGTACCGAAGCGGCGCGTGTGCCAGGCATGGGAAAGTCGGCGGGAAAGGTTCAGGCATTTGTCAGTCAGATGGAGGAGTTCCGGACAAGGGTCCAGGGATGGGAACTGGCGCAGAAGGCAGGCAAGCCGTCAAAGCAGGAGGAAGAAGGGTATGGCTTGAAAGAACTGATCGAGGATATTCTGGAAAAAACCGGCTACCGGCAGGAACTGCAGGAAGAAGGGGAAGAGGAGGCAAAGGAACGCCTGGAGAATATCGACGAACTGATCGCCAAGGCTGTCAGCTTCTGTGAAGAAAACGAGGAACCGAGTCTGGATGGCTTTCTGGAGGAGGTGGCGCTGGTGGCAGACATTGACCGTATGGACAATTCGGAGGACCGTGTGACGCTGATGACCCTGCACAGCGCCAAGGGCCTGGAGTTCCCCTTTGTGTACTTGAGCGGTATGGAGGACGGATTATTTCCGGGTTCCCGGTCTGTGATGTCTGAAGACCCGACCGATCTGGAGGAGGAACGCCGACTCTGTTATGTAGGGATCACCCGTGCGAGAGAACGGCTGATGATGACTGCGGCGAGGATGCGTATGTCCAGAGGGGAGACGCATTACTCCCGGGTCAGCCGTTTTGTGGAGGAGATTCCTGAGGAATTGGTGGAGACTGGAAAACCAGTGCGGCAAAATGAGTCCAGGACGAGAAAAGAGGAAGAGGAGCATTCCCGCATGTCCTGGAATCAGAGCCAGAAAAAGCTAGGCGTCAGCATGTTCGGAATGAAGTCAAATTCTTATGAATCTCCTACGATGAGTTATGCGGAGGAACGGTTTGACGACGGAGGGAAGAGCGCCGGTGCAGCAGGAGGAAAGTCGCCGGTTCGTGCAGGCGGCGCCAACAGTAAAACCGGAAGAACGTCAGCTATGGGAAAGCAGCCGGGATTTGGGAAGGCATTTACCGTGCAGAAGGCAGCCTCTTTGGATTATGGTGCCGGCGACCGTGTGCGGCATGTAAAATTCGGGGAGGGGACCGTGCAGTCAGTGACGGATGGCGTCAGAGATTTTGAAGTGACGGTAGAATTTGACCGATTTGGAGTTAAAAAAATGTTTGCCTCTTTTGCAAAATTACAGAAAATGTGATATTTTTTCATTTTTTGCATAAAATAGGATAGTAAAAAAGGAAAAGAAATGGTATAATCTAAATAATGCACATAAAATGTGCCAGGATGATAGAAAGGACGTGAATGAGATGGGAAAGTTTGATACAATGAGCAAGGATGCGCTGACCCGTGTGGAGGAGATTATCAACTCTACCAAGCTGAATGATTTTCTGCACAGGAAAGAAGAGGAGGAGAAGAAGAAAACCTGTATTCTCTGGGTACTGGCGATTATCGGTGCAGTAGCAGCGATTGCAGCGATTGCCTATGGTGTGTACCGCTTTTTTACTCCGGATTATCTGGAAGATTTTGAAGACGATTTTGATGATGATTTCGACGACGACTTTTTTGAGGACGACGATGACAACACCGCTGCTGAGGAAAAGGAAGAGAATTAAAAAAGAGCGTTTTGGATACCCCGCAGTTTGCTGCGGGGTATTTCGTTGCGGAATATCCGGCAAGACGTGCCAATGACACATTGCATCGGATTGGGAACGGAACATCCCGGGAACAGGATTCCGACAGGCAGATCACGGACAGGATGGGCCGCTGAGAATAGGAAGAAGATTGAGGAGGCAGGAGATGAAAAAGGGAGAGATTTGGGAAGGCACTGTGGAAGAGATGGATTTTCCCAACAAAGGGATTCTCTGGATTGAGGGAGAAAAGGTGATTGTCAAACATGCCCTTCCCGGGCAGAAGATCCGTCTGGTAATTCAAAAAAAACGGGGAGGCAAGGCAGAGGGGCGTCTGCTGGAAGTGCTGGAGCCTTCGCCTCTGGAATATCAGGAGGAAATATGTCCGCATTTTGGCGTCTGCGGGGGATGCCTGTATCAAAGTCTTCCGTATGAAGAACAGTTGAAATTGAAGGAAAAGCAGGTGGACAGGCTGCTTCGCCCGCTCTGCAAGGAGTGGAGATTTGAGGGGATCAAGGGAAGTCCCGTTGCGGACAGATACCGCAATAAAATGGAGTTTTCTTTTGGTGACGAATACAAGGACGGCCCTCTGTCTTTGGGAATGCACCGGCGGGGAAGCTTTTATGATGTGGTCACCACACGGGAATGCCGGATTGTGCATGAGGATTTCTGCCGGATTCTGAGTGCAACATTGGATTACTTTGCATCAGCGCAGATCCCTTATTATAAAAAACTGCAGCACGTCGGTTATCTCCGTCATCTGCTGGTACGCCGGGCAGTGAAGACAGGGGAAATCCTGGCGGCATTGGTGACGACGACACAGACCGAAGGGATGACGGCAGAAAAGGATTTGCTGGACGGGTGGCGTCAGACGCTTGAGGGACTGGAACTGGAGGGCAGCTTCGCAGGGATTCTCCATATTAAGAATGACAGTCTGGCGGATGTGGTGCAAAGCGACGAGACTATTATTCTGTCAGGCCGGGATTACTTCTATGAAGAACTTTTAGGGATGAAGTTTTGCATCACCCCGTTTTCCTTTTTCCAGACCAACTCTCTGGGGGCGGAGGTATTGTATGAGACGGTGCGCGAGTATGTGGGGGATACAAAGGATAAGGTGGTGTTTGATCTGTACAGCGGAACCGGGACGATCGCTCAGATCACTTCTCCGGTAGCGGCCCGGGTCGTAGGGGTGGAAATCGTGGAGGAAGCTGTGGAAGCGGCGCGCGAGAATGCCCGGCGCAATGGCCTGGAAAACTGTGAGTTTATCGCCGGTGATGTGCTGAAGGTGGTGGGAGATATCCAGGAAAAGCCGGATCTGATTATTCTGGACCCGCCCCGGGACGGGATTCATCCCAAGGCACGGAAAAGGATTCTCGATTTCAGGGTGGAGAGGATCGTCTATGTGTCATGCAAACCGACCAGCCTGGCGCGGGATTTGGAGGTGTTTTTGGAGAATGGGTATCGGGTGGAGCGGGGGTGCTGCGTGGATATGTTTCCGGGGACTGGGAATGTCGAGACGGTTGTCTTGCTTTCCAAGGGTGAGGTCGACTCGAAAAAGATTCGGGTTGAATTCTCTTTGGAAGATATGGATATGTCCGAATTTCAGGATGGGGCAACTTATACCCAGATCAAGGACTATGTACTGGAGCATAGCGGATTAAAGGTATCTAATCTCTATATCTCGCAGATTAAGCGGAAATGCGGGATTGAGGTTGGCAAGAACTACAATCTGCCGAAATCCGAAGATTCCAGACAGCCCCAGTGTCCGCCGGAAAAAGAGGAAGCAATCCGAGAAGCATTCAAATATTTTGGGATGATCTAACATCCCGCAAAATGGAGGTTTCTTATGGATAGATTGATTTCTTGTGAGTTTAATATGGATACCGCTTGTGTGGAATTGAAATTCTTTGATGACAGCATGATTGCCATTGATACAATTGCGGTTGAAAACGAGGTTGCCGACAATATGTATCAGCAGTCTGAATTGGATTATCTGATCTACAATGATCCATTGGCATATGTGGAGCTGATACTGAGTGGTGATCCAGAAATTTATCTGAAAACTGTGACTGAATATAAGGCTTTAGATAGCTGAGCAAATGCCGTCCGTAGGAGAAATCTTACGGGCGGTATTTTCCGATGATTTAATGCGCAAGAAGTTGCGAAATATACTTGAGAAAACAGCGAAAATACTTGATTTAACATTCTGTTTATCATATAATGTAAGCGAAATCGAGAAGATGTTTTCAGGTAGGAGGATTTATTTTGAAGATTAGTTATAAAAAGCTTTGGATATTACTCATAGAGAGGGATATTTCTCCTGCCAAGTTAAGAAAAGATTTGAATATTGCAACAGGGACAATGACGAAAATGCGACGAAATGAAGATGTGGCACTATCTGTACTTTTGCGTATATGTGAGTATTTAGATTGTAATATTGGCGATATATGTGATGCTGTCAAGATAGACAAGCAGTAGTGGAGGATTGAAATGAAAATAAATAAAAATGATATTATAGAGACCTTGAAAGATGGCGGAAAACTTCTTGGAGCGTTGGCATTAAGGATTTACGGTGATAGTCTCAATCGAGCCGGAGAACAAGCCTTTTCCGAAGCGATAGAGTTGGGCATAGAGAATACTGTTGCTGCTTTATATGGTGCCAAAGTTAGCGATAAGGAAACAATTCGTGTTGTCTGCGAACATTGGGGCATTAGTTATCAGGATGCTGAAGACCGTCTTGTATGGGAAAAACAGCAAGCGACGATTCGCTCTTTAAGGCAGTATCTAAAACTTCAAGGATATTCAAGCCTTGACATTAAGAACTATATGACGGAAAGCAAAGCATCGATGAGAATTAGGCACGAAAAAGATTTGTGGAATCTCAAGGATGCTCCCGAAAAACTGTTCAAGGCATTACAGAGCAATAATTAAGGGGGATAAAAATATGGCATTTTGCGTTAATTGCGGACAAGAACTTGTCGAAGGTGCAAAATTCTGTGCAAACTGCGGTAAAGCAGTTGATGGCAATAGTTCAAATAGCCAAAGAAAAACTGTATATGATGGAGAATTACATAAATGCCCGAATTGTGGTGAAACAATTAACGCATTTGTAACTATTTGCCCCACCTGTAATTATGAACTTCGAGGTGTTAAGGCGTCTTCCATCGTAAAAGAATTTGCTGATAAATTGGAGCAAATCGAGCGAACGAGAGAAGCACAAAAATCACATTCGTTTATTGGTAAGTTATATGGTAGTGATGGGCAGTTGAATAAAACCGATGAACAAAAGATTAGTTTGATACGGAGTTTTTCAATCCCCAACACCAAAGAAGATATTTTTGAGTTTATGATTTTAGCAGCTTCAAACATTGATTTGAAATTATACGGGCTTGGTGATAAGGGAGTTATTACAGCTTCGCAAAGAGCTGTATCTGATGCTTGGTTGGCAAAGTTTGAGCAGGCTTATGAGAAAGCGAGTTTGGCATTTGCAACTTCTCCTGACTTTTTAGGAATAAAAGATATTTATGATAAAAAAATTAAGCAACTAAAAAGAAAGAAATTGGAAATTCCTATGTTGATAATTGGAATTCTTACTCTTGCTTCTATACCTTGGTTGCTTCTGCTAATCCTCTGATAATTTATGTGTATGAAAGGAGCAAAAGATATGGCTTTATTCAATAGGAACAACCGCAAAGGCGGTTTTATGGACGAGATACGCTGTGATGAGCCATCCTATCTTATTTGGAAATGGCATCCGTCTGGCTCTCAGTTGGGCGAAAATCAGAGAGAAAATGCTATCCGCTGGGGGTCTTCTCTGCGAGTAAAGGATGGCGAAGTTGCTGTTTTTGTTTACAGGCAAAAGAACGGAACAATGCAGGATTTCATTGTCGGACCGTTCGATCAGACTATCAAGACTGCAAACTTTCCTGTTTTGGCAAGCATTGTGGGACTGGCATATGAAGGCGGTACTCCATTTCAGGCAGAGGTTTATTTTATCAATCTTGCCCGCATTATCCAAGTAAAGTTCGGTGTGCCGTTCTTTGATGTGTATGACCCGAGATTTGCTGATTTCGGTGTTCCTGTCGCTGTTAGAGGTACTGTCAGCTTTGGCATTGCCGATTATCGTGAGTTCATAAAATTACATAGACTTAGCACATTTAACCTTGACGATTTTCAAAAACAAATTCGTGATGCGGTCAATCGCTATGTGAAAGATGTTGTTGCTAACGCTCCTGCTACTCATAATATTCCTGTTGTCCAGATTGAAAGTAGGATAGCACAGATTAACGATGTCGTAGAATATGACCTTAGCGAAAGATTGAAAGAAACTTTCGGCGTGGTTGTATCCGGTATTGATATTGGTGCGATTGAAATCGATAAGACCAGCGACGGATACCGGCAGCTTATGAGTGTAACCCGAGATCTTGCCGGTGCAACTGCTACGGCGAAAGCAGAAGCGGAAATTAAAGATATTCATGCAAAGCAGCGTATTGAAGCTGAGCATTATGAAGGCACTCTCCGTATTCAGCGTGAAGAAGGGCAGTATGCACAGCACAAGCAGACCCAGACTGCAAACCTTGGAGCTTTCCAGGTTGAGAAACAAGCGGAGGTTGGTGTTGCCGGTGCACAAGCTCTTGGTCAGATGGGAGCAAATGGAGCCGGTGATGTAAACCTCGACGGTGGTGGCGATGGTTTTAACATAGCAGCTATGATGGCGAGTATGGCTGTTGGCGGTGCTGTTGGACAGAACATTGCTGGTGTTATGAACAATATGATGGGTGGGATCAATCAGCAAGCAGCATCGGGGACCGTACCTCCTCCCATTCCTACTGTGGCATATCATGTGGCTGTCAATGGACAAGCTGCTGGTCCTTTTGAGCTGACGGCTTTGAGCCAAATGGTTGCTGCTGGACAGCTTACCGCTGATAGCTTGGTATGGAAAAATGGCATGGCACAATGGGCGAAAGCCGGAACAGTGGACGAGCTGAAAGGCTTATTTGCAAATGCGATGCCGCCTATCGCACCGCAAGGATAAGCATAAAAAATCTGATAAGGGTGGTGACTACTTATGAATAAAAAATACCAAGTTTTTGTAAGTTCCACATATAAAGACTTGAAAGAAGAACGATTAGCAGTGACTCAGCAGTTGTTGAAAATGGGTTTTATTCCCGTTGGTATGGAACAGTTCCCGGCAAGTAATATGAGTCAAATGGAGTATATAAAGATGATGTTGGATAGCTGTGACTACTACCTGTTAATCCTTGCAGGAAAGTACGGAACAGTTGATACAGATGGAATTGGATTTACCGAAAAGGAATATGATTATGCTATTGCAAATAACATTCCTGTTATGAGCATACTCGTAAAGGACATCGGCAAGTTAGAGAATGCAAAATGTGAAGATACTGATGTCGGAAGAGCACTTTTGAATAATTTTAGAAAAAAGGTGTCAGCGGGAAAGATGGTAGATTTTTATACTGACATCGGCTCTCTTACTTCCGCAGTAGGAGCAGCAGTATATTCCTGCGTACAGAATTTTCCTGCCAAGGGGTGGATACGAGGAGAATCGACTGATGGTGCAACAAGTATTAAGGCAGAAATTGAAAAGTATATGCAGGAGCATACTGCAACAAAATCTGATATTGATACACTTTTTAAGGAAAATTCTGATGTGTTTAATTGTGGTGAGTTCGACTGTGCTAACGCCTCTATGCCTCAAAAAGAATCTTCCGAGAAGGATATGGTTTCTATGGCCGGTGCCGTAACTTTGGTTGAAGAAATGGCGAAACGAATGCCAAGAATCACTTTTGGAAAAGAAGAACCCAAAGAACTCAAGGACGGAGAAATATATCTACAATACGAATAATCGCCAAGATATTATAAAGCAAATATACAGATAGTGGCGTACATAAAAATCCCACAGCTTTCAGTCCTACATAGGATGAAGTCTGTGGGATTTTTGTGTTTTCGGAAGCTGTGAAATGTGCAAGCCGGAGCGAGTTTGTATATACACAGGTTACGAAAGTAGGGGTGTCCAGAGGGGTATATCAAGCCTCCGTCTCGCCGCAACGACACGCTCATTTTGCGTTCTCCGTGGGCAGTTCCAACATTTGTTTTGTAAGCTGCTGTAACAGTTCCGATGTACTTTCATCCATTGGGAGCATTGTTCCGACATAGGCAGCAACAGCGACTGACACGTCATCGATAGTCAACTCGGATTGTGGCTTGTCTGGCAGTGCGGCACGGATGCCCTTCACAGCTTCTGCCGTAGCGATTGCTCCGGTAGGCTGTTGTGCTGTTACATCCTCTTTGATTTCTCGGATAATTTTCATTAGAATGTTCTTGATTTTCTCAACATCCGCTTCGTTGCTCTGAATTTTTGCGGAGTTCAGGAAACTTATATCCTTGATGAGTTCTGCCCGTTTGGATGGTTCTGCGCTCATCAGTTCAGTCAGCGGATCTGTGGCAAGGTCAATGATCTGATTTCTTGCCATAATTCCGTTAGCGATTGTATTGTTAAAATAGTTTTTTATCAGTGTGCAAAGCTTCGGGAATTGCTCATGCTCTAAAAGTCGATTTAATATATCCGGATCAATGGTTTTCAAAATCAGTCTGCGGATTACTTCTTCTGATAATCCAAGCTGTGAAATATCATAGCTTTTAGGAACACTGATTGGTGTCAGACCAAGCAGATAATCCGTTGAGACGTGGAACTCTTTTGCCAGAGCCACCAATAAGGAGCTGCCGATGTTCGTAGTTTCTCCGCTTTCCAGACGGCTAATCTGAGAGTGTGCAACAAAAATCCTGTCTGCCAGTTCTTTTTGACTCCATTCCCTATCTAATCTTAGGTTACGCACCCGACACGCCGTTGTATCTTCTTGTTCATCATCATAATTTTTCTTCACAATAGCACCCCCTCATTTTTGTGTTTATTATAATCTATCCTGTGCAAATTTGCAATTTTTCAAGTTCATACTTTCCGTATTTGCGGCTTTCGTGGATAAACGAGAGCCGCTTATTTTTTGCATTACACTTGGCTTAACGATCGATTGGAACAACTGAATGACCGTCCAGACCGAGATAAACCGCCAAGACTTCCGCAAAAGGAACGAGCGCCCCGCAAGGGGATGACACAGCGCCGAGCAGGGTTGCCTGTCAGGAAACGGAATGGGTAGAACGGCTTAATAAAAACCAAGCAGGAGGATTATGAGTGAGTATTTTTGAAATAGTGAAAGAGACTATCTCTATTAGACAGGCGGCTGAATGTTACGGATTGAAATTGAATCACAACAATATGGCTTGCTGCCCATTCCACAATGACCGGCATCCGAGCTTGAAACTGAACGAGGACTATTTTTTCTGCTTCGGCTGCGGAGCCAAGGGAGATGTAATTGACCTTGTGGCAAGGCTGTTTAATCTGACGAGCTATGAAGCAGCGCAAAAGCTGGCTGCGGATTTCGGACTTGACCCGAAACCGCCCACTGCCGCAGCTATGGTCAAGACGAAACGATCCTACATCCGTCAGTTCCGGGAGGACGAAATGTTGTGTTTCCGGGTGCTGACGGATTATCTGCATCTTCTGGAAGACTGGAAAGTGCGGTATGCGCCAAAGACAACAGAGGATACTCTGGATGACCATTTTGTGGAAGCCTGCCAGATGCACTGCCATATCGAATATATGGCAGATGTGTTGACCGTAGGTGATCTGGAAGAACGGGTGGCATTGGTGGACAAGCTGATGCAGGACGGCAAAATTACTTTTCTGCAAGAGTATACCGCACGAAAGAAAAAGGAGGTGGCGCACCATGGCGAAGAACCGGAAAACGCCTGATATGAATTTGCCTGTCTGGTTTGACGGGCAGAACATCAACGAAGCTCTGTTTTGTGAAGAATTCCTGCAAGAGTGCAGAATCATCTTCACAAACAGGGCTTTCTTTACGCCCAATGGACGGGTAACAGATGATATTGTCCTGCGGGGCGAGGTTTACGAAAAGCTGAAAAACTACACCATCAGCAGCGTACCGCAGAAGATCAAAAATATCATGGAATTGCTGAAACTGGAAGCAATGGTTGATGATTTTCCTCCGCAGCCTGACCGCATCCATGTTGCCAACGGAACGCTCATGCTGGATGGGAGATTTACTGAGGGGAAAAAGGAAATCGTACAGAGTCGCTTGCCTGTTTCCTACAATCCAAACGCTACTGCACCTGCTCTGTGGCTGAACTTTCTGGATGGTTTGCTCTATGAAGAAGATATACCTACCTTGCAGGAGTTTATCGGCTATTGCCTGATTCCCTCTAACAAAGGACAGCGGATGATGGTCATTAAGGGCAACGGCGGCGAGGGCAAATCTCAAATCGGAGCGGTGCTTTCGACTATCTTTGGAACAAACATGAAAGACGGCAGCATCGGCAAGATTTCTGAAAACCGCTTCGCTCGTGCCGATCTGGAACACATCCTGCTGTGTGTAGATGATGATATGCGAATGGAAGCCCTGCGCCAGACCAACTATGTAAAATCTATTGTGACTGCACAGGGTAAAATGGATTTGGAGCGCAAGGGTAAGCAGAGTTATCAGGGCTGGATGTTTGCCCGATTGCTGGCATTCAGCAACGGCGATCTGCAAACCCTGTATGACCGCAGCGATGGTTTTTATCGTAGACAGCTTGTGCTGACAACCAAAGAAAAGCCCATGGACAGAGCCGACGATCCCGACCTTGCGGAGAAAATGAAAGCCGAAGCCGAGGGGATTTTCCTCTGGGCTTTTGAAGGCTTACAGCGGCTCGTTGCCAACAACTTTAAGTTTACGGAGAGTGACCGCATCCGTGAAAACCGGGAAGCGGTCAAGCGTGACAATAACAATATTTTTGACTTCATGGATTCCGAGGGATATATCCGGCGCAAAGCGGATGTGTCCATCAGTTCCAAGGATTTCTACGCAATCTATCGCCTGTGGTGTGAGGAAAACTCCCTTGCCCCGCTAAAATCCCGCAGCTTCAGTGATGCCATGGTTGCCAATGTGAAAAAATTTAATTTGGAGCATTGCAACAACATCATCAACTCTGCCGGACGGCGAGTGTGGGGATTTATGGGCGTGGAAGCGGTGGCACGACCTAATATAAACGGGTTTTACGATGTTTCACCATGTACGTACGTACCGGATGACATTCCAGAAGAATGGCGAAGGGTCGAGTAAAACCGCCGGCTGGTACGTATGTACACAGCAAATTAGCGTAAAACGCTCTTTATAGAAACAGCACATTTCTTTCGTTTGGGCTGTTTCTGTGTCTACAGGATTTTGAAAAAGTACCGTGGACGGGCAGTGAAAGATATGGCTTTCGCTGCCAACGTCTGCAAGAGGAAGTTCACCGGAACAGATTCATGCAGACGGGCTGACCATGGGAAAAGTTGCAGACATTTTGCCTTGGTCAGCAGAGGTTGCCGCAGCGACCGCACTCCCCCTCCGGAGGAGCCCTCGGAGAGCCCACGGCACTTTGCAGCCAGTATGGATGAAAGTGTTATAGTGGGTTATTACACTTTGAAAAAGTGCCTTTCCCCAGCCCTCACGTTGTCTGCAAATCTCAAAGGAAGGACAAAAATCTATGGCAAGAAATGATGGAATAGACCGCACCGTAGCCCGGAATCAGGACTTACCGACACCGGACGATGTGGCAAAAATACAGGAACACAATGAACGTGAAAAGGACAGTTACAGTAATCAGGACATCGTACCGGAGCGCACTTCCATGAACGTCCATTTCAAAGCACCCATGGACGATTATGTGAAAATGTTTGAGCAGATGGAACAGGATGGCGTGATCTCCACCAGAGGTCTGAAACCGGATGCCATCAAATACGGCGAGTTGGTTTTTGATGTGAACTCTGCTTACTTCTACAACCACGGCGGCTATGAATTTGCAAAACAGTTTTATGCGGATGCCTACAAAGCCGCTGTGGAGATCGTGGGCGGTGAGCAGTATATCCTCTCCGCTGTGATGCACGCCGATGAGCGCAACCGGGCAATGTCCGAAGCATTGGGCGAGGATGTGTACCACTACCATCTTCATGTGGTTTATATCCCGGTGGTGGCAAAGCAGATTCTTTGGTCGAAGCGGTGTAAGGATGAATCTCTCCGGGGAACAGTAAAGGAAACGATCACACAGGTCAGCAGAAGTAAGAAATGGGAATCCAAGCCGGTGCTTGACGAGGACGGCAATCCCAAGCTCAATGAAAAAGGAAAAAAGATTTTAAGGTCATCCTACAGTGTCTTGCAGGATGACTTTTTTAATTTCATGCGAAACGCCGGTTATACCGATGTGGAGCGTGGTGAGCGTGGCAGCACCGAAGAACATCTGACCGTGACACAGTTCAAGGTACAGGCTGAACAGCAGCGGTTGGAAGCTGTGACCGGACAGGTGGCACAGGCAGAGCAGAGTTTGGAGGATGCCAAGGCTGCTACGGAGAAGCAGAAAAAGAAACTGGAAGCTCTGCAAAAGGAGACAAAGACAGCAAAGACCATTGCGCTGACGGTACAGGACATTGAAGCAATGGGCAAGAAAGCCACATTCGGAAACAATATCACGTTGACACCAGATGAATGCGACACGCTCAAACGCTATGCGGTCAACGGTATTATCGCCAATGCTGACAACAAGCGACTGAAAGAAAAATTGGCTTCCGCAGAAAAGACGGTTTCCATCTGGAAACAGCGGTACGAAGCGGTAAACGAGAAATATATGGAACTCAAACAGAAAGCCCAGCCTTTCCTGGATGCACTGGAAATTGCATCTGAAAAGGTTCGGGCTTTTATCAATTCTATCCTCACCAGAGGAAAGGAAACACAGGAACACAAAGCACCTGCCCATAAGCGTGGACAGGACATGGAAATTTGATGGAGGTAACTGCCTATTGAAGAAATATTATGAGGATGCAAAATATAATGCGGCATTTGTCCGTTGTGTAGATGTTATGAGCCGGATGCTTCAAAAATATGGACATCAGGTTTTGGATAAATTGGAACAGGATGCCCCGCAGAAAGTGGAGCATTCCGAGGAAAGTAATCAAGCGCAGCCTTTGACGGATAAGGCAGCGTAAAAATTACAATTTACACGTTGCGTATTCGATATAGCTATGCTATAATGATTACGCAACGTGTATTTTTTGTTTTTTATGGAGAAAAGATTGATGGATTGTAAGAACAGAATTATCAAGTTGAGGGAAAGCACAGGACTGAACCGGAAAGATTTTTGTAAGCTCGTTCATATCCCTTACCGGACTATGACCGAGTGGGAACTGGATAACCGCCATGCGCCGGATTATGTGCTGTGGCTTTTGGAGTATTATATTCGCAACGAAGGACTTATGGTAAAAGAAATGAATGAGGGAGGTGGCAATTCTGAAAAAGAAACAAACTAAATGCTATCTTTATACAAGAGTGTCTACCTCTATGCAGGTTGATGGGTACAGCTTGGATGCCCAGCGTGACAAGCTGAGAAAGTATGCGGCATACGAAGATATGGTTATTGCCGGAGAGTATTCTGACGAGGGATTTTCCGGAAAGAACATCCAAGGGCGGCAGGACTTTCAGCGGATGCTGAATGACATTCAGGACTGCAAAGACGGCGTATCTTATGTGCTGGTCTTTAAGCTCTCCCGATTTGGCAGAAATGCGGCGGACGTTCTGAACTCTTTGCAGCTCATGCAGGATTTCGGTGTCAATCTGATCTGCGTGGAGGATGGCATTGATAGTTCCAAGGATGCCGGAAAGCTGATGATCTCCGTGCTGTCTGCGGTGGCAGAAATTGAGCGAGAGAATATCCGCACTCAAACAATGGCGGGTCGGGAGCAAAAGGCTCGTGAGGGCAAATGGAACGGCGGTTTTGCACCTTACGGATATAGTCTGGAAAACGGCGATCTTGTTATTGCCGAGGATGAAGTGGAAGTAATCCGTGTTATTTATGACCGATATATTCACACCAACGAGGGTGTTGCCGGAGTTGCAAAATATCTGAATCGCAATGGCTTTGTCAAGAAGCTGCGGCAGAACAATACCATTCCCGGATTTTCAAGGAGCTTCGTGCAGGACGTACTGGACAATCCCGTTTACATGGGCAAGATAGCCTATGGCAGACGCAGGACGGAAAAGAAGCAAGGCACAAGAAACGAGATGCACGTGGTTGAGCAGTCAGAGTTCCCTATTTATGATGGGCAGCACGAAGCAATCGTCTCTGAAGAAGATTGGTATCTGGCACAGGAGAAGCGCAAGATCAATTCCTTTAAGCGGGAAAAGGTCAATAATCCAGATCACGCACATATCCTGTCCGGTATTCTGAAATGTCCATGCTGCGGGAAGAGTATGTATGGCAATATCGCCAAGGCACACAGCAAGGACAAGAAAACAAGATATTATTACTACTGTAAAAATACAGTAACACCAACCGGGCATGAGTGTAGCTTCCGACTGAATATCGAGCAGACGGAAATCAATAAGTTTGTGGCAAAGATTATATCCGCTATGGTCAATAATCCCCGGTTTGTAGAAGCGATTCAGGCGAAAATCGGCTCGGCAGTTGATACAGAGGATATGGAAAAGCAGATTGCCGTTCTGCAAGGTCAGTTAAAGCAAGCCTTTGGGACGAAAAGCCGCTTGGAGCGTCAGATGGACACCTTGGACATCAATGATGCCCACTATGACAGAAAAATTTTGGACTTGCAGCGCCGCTATGATGAGCAGTATGATACCATAGAGGAAATTGAAGTTCAGATTGGCGAATTGCAAAGTCAGATACGCAGCATCCAGCAGGAAAAAATCTCTGGCGATAACATTTATCGGCTCTTACTGGCATTTGATGAAGTCTACCATTCCGCAACGGAAGCGGAACAGAAAGAGTTTATGAAAGCCTTTATCGAGCGAATTGAGATGTTCCCGGAAAAGAGGAAAGACGGAAGCTGGATAAAGAAGATCGTATTCAATTTCCCTGTGCCTGTTGATGGCGAGGAAGTGAAAGAACTTCCCTTGGAAACTGAAACAACTGTCGAGACGGTCGTACTTTTGTCCCACAAATAACCAGATAGTGTCATTAACGTGAAGATTGAATTTGGAGAAGGGGCATATGAACGTATCGGAGCGTTTAAGAGGCAGTCCTCCATTATGTTGGAGAAATACGGAAATGGATCTGGCCAGTATTATCAGTATGAGAATGCGATCAGTCCATATTTATGGCTGCGTTATCCGGACAATGACTATAAGACGAGCGGCAATAAGATCGGAGTGCATACGCTTGATTTGAATATAGAGTTCCCAAGAGTCAGGGAGCAACCGGATGGAATTGCAAAGGTATAGGTAGGGCAATATAATAGAAAATGATATTATGAGAGTCGGAGGTTATTGTTTCTGCCAGAAAGCCAAGACATTGAATATAAGGAATCCTGGCGGGATAAATACATGAAATAGATGTGCGTCATGTACTTCTATGATATGAATAAACGTAAAACATCTGCCCTCACGATAAAAGCGCCGCTTTTCGGCGGCGCATGCCATGCTATGTGATTGTATAAATACCAGGCGGACAATTTGACGCTTGCCGGAAATCAGTTTTGGTCTTCTGGCGACTTGGCATCTGGTTGGGATGGGGAAGGTGAGCCGCTCATCGATTTATTTTGTTTGTGATTGGAGATATTTTGGTTTTTCCCTTTCTTAACACGGATTATTTTTCTGGCCAGAATAGTGATTCCGGTAGCTATAGCTGCCAGCACAGCCAGGGCAGGCAGGTGGGAGATCAGCCATACCAGAAAATCTGTGAGAGAGATAATCACATTTTCCAGATTGCGGACAAAGCCTTTCTGGATGCGGGTTCCGACGGAATCCGGGGTGGTGGGGGTGAAGACGCCGACTTCCTGGATACTGATATGTACCGTGCTGTAATCCACCTGATTGTCATAAGTGCGCAGCTGGGATTCAAAGCCTTCCAGCTGGTAGCGGATTTCTGAAAGACGTTCTTCCAGGGCGATGACAGCCTCCAGAGTGTCGGCCTTTTCCAACAGCGCCCATAAGCGTTCCTGCTCGATCGTCAGAGATTTCTTGCGGCTCTCAATATCCGTATACTGTAAAGTAACATCCTGGACACTTTCGGAACGGTTTATGACATTGCTTTGCTCGCTCATCTGTGAGAGGAATCCATCCAGCTTTGCAGAGGGGATGCGGACTGTTAAAAAGGCATAGCGTTTCCGAATACTGGCAGTGGAAATACTGGAGCCGCTGACATCAGACTGCTCGGTATACCCACCGTCGGCAGCCACCGTTTGCTGGATAGCGGTGAGCAGATTGTCGAAATCGGTTGTTTCCACGTTCAGACTGACTGTACGGATCAGCTTGCGGGGGATGGACTGCTGATTGCCTGCGGAGGATGGCTCAGAAGCAGGGCTTTTGGAACTGTTTTCTTCCGGTTGCGCCAGGGCAGTACCCTGTTCTACAATTTCATTCTCATTCGAGATATCAACAGCTGCGGCCGCCGGTACAGAGGAATAGTCTGCTGCCTCGGCATAGGCTTCGGTGGCGGCATAGGTTGTTTCGGCAACGGCTTCCGGATAGAACCCGCCATCTGTCATTGCGCCTCCTGCCTGAGCCATTGAATTGGAGGCAGCGGTGTCGTAGGAGTCATAGAGGGAAAACTCTTCGGTGGCGGCAGATTTGGAACCGCTACAGGCGATGGTGGAGCCGGCGACAGCGGCTGTGGTAAGAAACAGAACTACGGATTTTCGGAATTTTTTGGTCATCATAAATACCCTCCCTTTTGGTATTGATTGCGTGTTCTGTATAAGATACGTGTGAGAAAAGAAAATTTATGGCGGAAAAGAAAAATATTTTCTGCATATCTTGTATATCGGGAATAGATTATGTATAATGTGTTTGTTTTAAATAATTTATGTTATATGCAAAAACAGATAAAAGAAATTTGCAAATATCGGAACGAGAGGCAGGAGGAAACCTGTGAACAGAGAAAAAATTCTGGTAATTGATTTTGGCGGCCAGTATAACCAGCTGGTGGCACGCCGGGTTCGTGAGTGCAATGTGTACTGCGAAATTTACTCTTATAAGACCGATCTGGAAAAGATCCGGGAGATGAAGCCGAAGGGGATCATTCTCACAGGCGGTCCCAACAGCTGCTACGAGGAGGGGGCGGCGGCCTGCGATCCGGCGCTCTTTGAACTGGGAATTCCGATTCTTGGTTTGTGTTATGGGGCTCAGCTGATGATGCATACACTAGGGGGGCATGTGTGTATTGCACCGGTTCGCGAATATGGAAAAATCGAGGTAACTGTAGACAGAAGCAGCAGGCTGTTTGGTGATGTTTCGGAAAAGACCATTTGCTGGATGAGCCATAATGATTATATTGAGACAGCAGCGCCGGGATTTGAGACCATCGCCTATACGCCGGATTGTCCGGTGGCGGCGGCGCAGTGGGAAGAGAGACAGCTGTATGCGATTCAGTTCCATCCGGAAGTGCTACATACCGTAGAAGGAACAAAGATGTTGTCCAACTTTGTCTATCAGGTCTGCGGGTGTTCCGGGGATTGGAGAATGGATGCGTTTGTGGAGAACAGTATTCGGTCGATCCGGGAAAGGGTGGGCAGCGGGAAGGCGCTCTGTGCACTCTCCGGCGGGGTGGACTCCTCCGTGGCGGCAGTGATGATGGCAAAGGCCGTAGGCGACCAGCTGACCTGTGTGTTTGTGGATCACGGACTCTTGAGGAAGAATGAAGGAGACGAGGTTGAGGAAGTATTCGGCCCCAACGGTCCTTATCATTTGAATTTTATCCGTGTCAATGCCCAGGAACGTTTCTACGAAAAGCTGAAAGGGGTCGAAGAGCCGGAAAAGAAACGGAAGATCATCGGCGAGGAATTTATCCGCGTATTTGAGGAACAGGCGAAAAAGATCGGTGCAGTGGATTTTTTGGTACAGGGAACGATCTACCCGGATGTGGTGGAGAGCGGCCTGGGCGGTGAGTCTGCGGTGATCAAGTCTCACCATAATGTAGGTGGACTGCCGGATTATGTGGATTTCAAGGAGATTATTGAACCGCTGCGGGATTTGTTTAAAGATGAAGTGCGGAAGGCCGGATTGGAGTTGGGAATTCCGGAAAAGCTGGTATATCGTCAGCCATTCCCGGGTCCGGGACTTGGAATCCGGATTGTGGGAGAGGTGACTGCCGAGAAGGTGCGGATGGTGCAGGAGGCAGATGCTATTTACCGGGAGGAGATCGCAAAAGCAGGACTGGACAGAAGCATCGGACAGTATTTTGCAGCACTGACCAATATGCGCTCCGTGGGGGTTATGGGGGATGAGAGGACCTATGATTACGCCGTGGCGCTGCGGGCGGTGAATACCATTGATTTTATGACGGCGGAGACGGCGGAGATTCCTTTTGAGGTGCTGGTGAAAGTGATGAACCGGGTGATTAATGAGGTAAAGGGGATTAACCGGGTGTTGTATGATTTGACTTCTAAGCCGCCGGGGACTATCGAGTTCGAGTGATGAAATGGGATTGAAAAAGCCTTTATTTATGCGGGTTGCAAACAAATTTGCTTAAGTACTGGCAACGATTTGGCAACATTTCGGGTATCACTCACTGAATAACAGAATACTTCAATAACAGAAAAACCTTGCTGATTTTCAGATATGAAGCTGAAAGTCGGCAAGGTTTTTTGCGTATTTCGGGACAAAAATAACACGCTCTATTGGGATTCAGTGTCCTTTTTCAAGGCTTCTGTGAGATAGTCGCTTAATTCCTTTGAGGGGACAACTTTACGCCAGTGATTTGAAGTATCTAATTCGGGATATTTGTACCGCCACTGGTCGTATTCCTCTTTGGTTATCTCTCCCTGTTCCAGGCGGGCAGCCTGTTCCTGCCATGCGTGGAACATATCAAACATGGAGGAATAGGTGGAGCCGGTGGACTTGTCCAGCCGCAGACACACTTCTCCGTCAATCTCTCCGATTTTCAGCCCGTACATATCTTCCAGCGCAAAGAGCGTGTGCATAAGCCCGATATAGCTGTCTATCTCCGGGACTGTGATTGCTCGTGGGCTGACATCAAAGATATGTGCCATTTCTTTTACAAGGTCTTGCTTCGGCGTTCTGGCTTCTGATTCGTACTGCGCCATACGGACATCAGATGTCTTTCCGAGAAAACCGAGGATTTCGCCTAACTGCTTCTGCGTCATGCCTTTCCGATTGCGGAAAAAGCGGATTCGTTTGCCGATTGCCATAATAGAACCTCCGTTGTAGTTATAGTGATACAACCATTCTTGACTTAAACATTTCTGTTGAGGTTAGTATAGCATGGTGTAATGGGAATAGCAAGAGAAACTTAAATAAAAAAAGTTAAGATTTTTCTGCAAACCACTTGATTTAACGGAATTTATTTAGTATTATGGATATAACTTAAACAAAAATAGTTAAATATAGAAAGGGGAGGATAACGGAATGGCAGAAAAATCATTTATGACTGTGGAGGAAGTGGCAGCGGAACTGCGGGTGTCAAAGTCAAAAGCCTACCAGATTGTGCGGGAACTGAACGCAGAATTACAGAAACAGGGCTATCTGACGGTGGCTGGTCGTGTGAACGCTACATTTTTTCATAAAAAGGTCTGTTACAGCGATTAAGAGGAAAGGAGATGGTTTGAATGGCTGTATACAAAGACAATGCTACGGGAACGTGGCGGGTAATCTATCGTTTCACAAACTGGAAAGGGGAGCGGAAGCAGACCCAGAAACGGGGATTTGCTACGAAGCGGGAAGCGCAGGCGTGGGAGCATGAGGTCATGCTGAAACAGGGCGCAAAGCTGGATATGACGTTTGCCAGTTTCTTTGAAGTTTACGAAGCCGACAAGAAACAGCGTGTCAAGGAAAGCACATGGGAATCTAAAAGCCATGTAATCCGCACAAAGATTTTACCGTATTTCGGAAATCGGAAGATAGCGGAGATTGAAGCAAAGGACATTATCGCATGGCAGAATGAACTCATGGCGTACCGGGACGAGAAAGGGAAGCCTTATTCGGCGGATTATCTGAAAACCATACACGCCCAGCTTACGGCGATTTTCAACCATGCTGTGAACTTCTATAACCTGCCTTATAATCCGGCAAGGCGGGCTGGCACAATGGGAAATGAAGTTCCGAAAGAAATGGACTTTTGGACGAAAGAGGAATATCTGAAATTCTCCGAAGCCATGATGGATAAGCCCCGTTCCTATTATGCCTTTGAAATGCTTTATTGGTGTGGAATCCGCTCCGGCGAACTGCTGGCGCTCACTCCGGCTGATTTTGACTTTCAGGAGCAGACGGTCACAATCAGCAAGACATTTCACCGATCTAAAGGGAGGGACATTATCACAAGCCCGAAAACGAAAAAAAGTAACCGTACAATCAAAATGCCGCTATTTCTCTGTGAGGAAATGCAGGAATATATCAAAATGCTTTACGACATTCAACCGGACGAGCGGCTGTTTACGGTTACAAAATCCTATCTCAATCACGAAATGGAGAGAGGGGCGAAGCAGGCAGGAGTGAAAAAAATTCGTGTGCATGATATCCGGCATAGCGCGGTTTCCCTGTTAATCGACATGGGATTTTCAGTGCTGGCGATTGGGGAGCGTATGGGGCATGAAGCGGAGAAAATCACTTACCGCTATGCCCACTTATTCCCTACGGTGCAGACGGAAATGGCAGAAAAACTGGAAATGGAGCGAATGACAAAGGAGGACGCAAATGGAAAGAACACTTGATTACAAAGGGCGGTGGCGCAATCATACAGTAGCGTTCCGGGTATCGGACGAGGAAGCAAAGTTGCTTAACGATTTGGTGGCATTGTCGGGCTTGACAAAGCAGGATTATATCGCAAGGCGGCTGCTGTGCCGGGACGTGGTGGTACAGGGCAATCCGAGGGTGTATAAGGCTCTGAAAAATCAAATGGCGGCTATCCATGAAGAATTGAAACGGCTGGAAGCATTAAGCCCGGACAATGACGAATTGCTTTACACGTTGCAGGTAATTGCAATCACATTAGACGGTCTGAAAGGAGAAGATGAATGACAGAAACAAGAAAAACGACTGCTCCCGTATCATCTGTTGGCGCAGATGGGGCGCAGCCGATTATCAAAAATCACAATGAAATTATAGCAAATGAAACAGCACAAATCAATCTGCAAGCCGCAAATATCCCGGAGAAATCCGGGAGCGGCGGGCTTCAAACCGTTTCCATGACGGAACTGTATGATACCGTCTATCCGCCGAGAACGCCGGTTGTGGACGGGTTTCTCTATGGCGGCACTTACCTTTTTGTAGGTGCGCCGAAAGTTGGAAAATCGTTCTTTATGGGGCAGCTTGCCTACCATGTGGCAATGGGGCTTCCGCTGTGGGATTATCCTGTCCGAAAGGGTACGGTGCTGTATCTTGCGTTGGAAGATGATTATGCAAGGCTTCAGCGGCGGCTCTCCGGTATGTTCGGTGTGGAATGTGCGGATAACCTGTACTTTGCGACACAGGCAAAGACCTTGAATGAGGGTTTGGACAGGCAATTAGAGGAATTTCTGAAAGCGCATACGGACGCAAGGCTGATTATCATTGACACGCTCCAGAAAGTGCGTGAGGTCGGCGGGGACAGGTACAGCTATTCCAGCGACTACGAGATTGTGACAAAGTTAAAGTCGTTCAGCGATAAATACGGTATCTGCCTACTGGTGTTTATCACACACGCAAGCTGGAATCCGAGGACAGTTTTGATATGATTTCCGGCACAAATGGGCTGCTTGGTGCGGCAGACGGGGCGTTTATCATGCAGAAGAAAAAGCGCACTGACAACGAGGCGGTCATGGATATAGTGGGGCGTGACCAGCCAGATCAGGAACTGACCATAGAGTTTGACCGGGAGCGCTGTGTCTGGAAATTCAAAAAGGCAGAAACGGAACTGTGGAAACAGCCGCCGAATCCTCTGCTGGAAGTAATCAACAATTTTCTGACAGAGGATAGGCCGGAATGGGAGGGGACGGCAACGGAACTTGTGCGCCAGTTGCCGGATATGCAGATACAGGCAAACGTGCTTTCCAGAAAGCTGAATGTAGTCAATAGCCAGTTGCTTAATGACTATGGAATTTTCTATGACAATAAGCGGGGGCATGAAAGGAAGATTATTCTGAAACGGCTTGAGCCGAGAGAGTAAAAGCGACAATATGCGTCGGTTGCGACGGTATTTTTTACAGTGGGTTGGTATAGAAAATATCGACGCTATCGACGCAAACAGACGCAGAAAGGATTAAGTGATGAAGAACGTGCAAATTTCTTATGAATTGTTTGTATCTCTGCTCCGCTATCATCTAATGGAAGATGATGATTGTCTGAATGAAATCCGACAGGGGTTGGAACAGAAATTGGATTCGCTGGTGCGCCATGAATTATATGCAAAATATAAGACTGCGCCCACACAGGAAGAACGGGAAAAAGCCAGACAGGAATATCTGGAAAAACGTGGAGTGCCGGACAGCTTCCGCTGGTAGTTTTCCTTTGATGATAACAGACAGGAGCGTGCCACGCTCCTGTGGATAGCAGACAACGAGAAAGGTGTGATTTGATGATAATTCAGCCGGAATGGGAAACCCGGAACGTGAACAAATATTTTTACGAAAGTGAAGCCCGTAGGATTGCCGCACTCAATGAAATCTTTGGAGATGTGGAACTGACTGCGGCAGAAATGAGGACGCTGGTATGGCTGTGCGGGTGGGAGGAATGTACGGTAGAAAACGTACTTTCGGCTATCCGAAAAGCTATGGCAGTGAAGCAAAGCGGCGGGAACAGCCGCCCGTCCGTAGGACGGAAAAGGTCTCCGCTCTGCTTTCGGCGAAAGTAACAAAGCCTGTGCGCCGTATCCGGCGCTGATTACCCGAACAGGGAGAAAGGATATTGATTGAAGCGAACGATCAGCTTTATGACAGGAAAAGGTTCTGTCAACCATAACAGCAGAAAATTCCATGCAAAGAATACTGACCCGGAGAGAAGCTGTCTGAATGTGGAATACTGCAACGAAAATGTTAAGGACGTATATCACGAATTGTTTGATGAAGCACTTGCCCGGTACAATGAGAAGCAGACCAGAAATGACCGCCGGATTGACGATTATTATGAGAAAATCCGTTCCGGCAAGCAGGAAAAACCATTCCATGAGATTATCCTGCAAATTGGGGATAAGGACAACATGGGAGCAAAGACGGAGAATGGACAGCTTGCGGCAAAGGTGTTGGATAAATATATGCAGGACTTTCAGCGGCGAAATCCTACGTTGAGGGTGTTCAGTGCCTATCTTCATATGGATGAAGCAACGCCCCACTTGCATATAGATTTTGTACCATATACGACAGGAAGTAAGCGGGGACTTGATACAAGAGTATCACTGAAACAGGCGTTATTGGCTCTCGGATTTAAAGGCGGCACAAGACGGGAAACGGAATTAAATCAGTGGGTGGCTTATGAGAAAGAACAGCTTGCTGCTGTCATGCTGGAACATGGAATTGAGTGGGAGAAGAAAGGCACACATGAAAAGCATTTATCTGTCTTGGATTTTGAGAAAAAGGAGCGGGCAAAGGAAGTCGCAGAACTGGAAGCGAGAAAAGTGGAATTACAGGAAGAAAACGCTACTTTTCAAGAAATCAACGAAGATTTGCATGAACAGTTGTTACAGATTGATGATGAAATTCGTTCCTTGCAGGAAGATTTGCAGGAGTCCCGGAATGAAGCAGAGAAAGCGCAGAAACAGGCGGACAAATATCAGAAACGCATGAATGAACTTGCTCCTATGGTAAAGAACATGGAGAAGCTGGCAGCAGATTTTTCCGCAGACCCGGAGCAGACGCTTCCAGAAGCGGCGGTTATGGAATCTGCAAAGTCGTATCGGGAGAAGAAAGCAAAACCACTGGTAAAGAAAATCGTACAAGTCATGCGCTCTGTTTATTCAGCATATCTGGATATTTCAAATAAGTTTACAAAGTTGCAAGTGGCGTATAACAGGGAACGGAGCGGAAACGAGCGGCTGACAAACAGGCTGGAAGAAGTCTTGGAGGAAAACCGGGAATTGAGGATAGTGGCGGCGGATTTTGGACGTGTAAAAGCGGTGATCGGCTCTGAACAGGTAAACGCTGTGATTAACCGGGCAAAGCAACAGGAACGGATAGAAGCCGAGCAGAAACGGGCTGCAAGGAGAAAACACAATCGGGAAGCCCGATGACAGGCGGAGGGCTACTTAAAGCCCTCTTAGCTGCCATGAAGCGAATCTCCGCCAGTTAGTCAAGAGCGGCGTAGCCGTTCAGTTTACTCTTGACTGGCTGGTGGGGATTTGCTATCAGAATTTAAAGATTTTACTAAAGATGAAGAATGAACGGGACAGATGTTCGGATAGATTTTTTATGGAAAGTACGGTATAGTATAAGAGTAGTTATTTAAAAAAGAAAAGAACGTTTGTTCTAAAATATATTGAAAATAAATCCGATATAGAGTATAATTGGTACACATAGATGGATATGGGGTGAGATAAAATGCTGGAAAAGATTATTGAACTCACGAATTTATATATAGACAGTATGCCAAAGAAAGAGAGAAAAAAATATGGGCAGTTTTTTACAAGTATGGAAACTGCAAAGTTTATGGCAAATTTGTATGACGCTCCGATTAATAAGCAGAGTGTAACGGTTTTGGATGCCGGGGCGGGTTCTGGCATATTGTCATGTGCTTTTGTCGAATGGGCAGAGCAGTTTGACACAGTAAAAGAAATAGAATTGACTTGTTACGAGAATGACGATAATGTTTTGGGGCTTTTAAAGGATAATTTGGAGTATTGCAAAACGCATTCAAGTAAAATAATTAGGTATAATATCCAGACAGAGAATTATATTACAAGTCAATATTTGGATTTTAATTATATGATAGGTGGGAATCCTAATCCGATGAAGTATGATTATGTAATTGGGAATCCGCCTTATATGAAAATACCGAAAGATGCGCCAGAAGCGACAGCTATGCCGGAAGTTTGTTATGGTGCGCCTAATATGTACTTTATTTTTGCGGCTATGGGACTTTTTAATTTGAAAGATGATGGGGAAATGGTTTATATTATTCCTCGCTCATGGACATCGGGAGCATATTTCAAACGGTTTAGACAGTATTTTCTGACAGAAGGGAAATTGGAACATATTCACTTATTTGTAAGTCGGAATAAAGTTTTTGACAAAGAAGATGTATTGCAGGAGACCATTATTATAAAAGTTCGGAAAACGCATGTAGAGCCGGCACAGGTGAAAATTACATCATCTAAGTCAAACAAAGATTTTAATGAATTAACTTTCTTGACCGTACCATATGATCTTGTTGTTTCTGGCGAGGATTACTATGTATATTTGGTAACAGATGATGAGGAAGTTAAGGTATTAAAACGGCTACATAAGTTTAATCAGACATTGCCTGAAATTGGTGTGAAAATGAAAACGGGATTAACTGTAGATTTCAGAAACCGAGATATTCTTCGTGATGAGGAAGAGGAAGGTGCAATCCCGCTATTTTATTCGCAGCACATAAAACAAGGTAAGGTGCAGTTTCCTATTCAGAAGGAGCATGAATATGTGGTGACAGACCAGCGTGGGCTTATGCAAGATAATAAGAATTATTTGTTTGTAAAAAGATTTACGGCAAAGGAAGAACCACGAAGATTACAATGTGGAATTTATTTGGCGAAGAATTATCCACAGTATACGAAAATTAGTACGCAGAATAAAATCAATTTTATTGATGGACTTTTGGGTGAGATGTTGGAGTGCTTAGTATATGGTCTGTATGTGCTTTTTAACTCTACATTATATGATGAGTATTATCGGATTTTAAATGGCTCAACACAGGTAAACTCTACAGAAGTAAATTCGATGCCTGTGCCAGATATGGAGAGCATACAGGAAATGGGAAGGAAGTTGATGAAATCAAAAGATTTATCAGAAAGAAACTGTAATTTGATTTTGGAGGGATACTGTGGGTAAAGTCGAAGAAGCACGAGAATTTTTGAAGATGGTGGGTATGCCAAAAGCACAGCAGGCGGATATATGTTGTTATGTACTGCTGGCAATGGCAGATATGAAACCAGACATGTCGTGGAAAGAAGCGAGTAACGGGTGGATTCGTATTCATGACATCATTCAGTTTTCTAATACCTTTTATGGAACTACTTATGCAGAGAATAGCCGGGAAACATTTCGTAAGCAGGCGTTACATAGATTCCGTACTGCTGCGTTGGTAGAGGATAATGGAAAGGCAACGAACAGCCCGAACTATAGATACCGTCTTACGGAAGAAACACTGAAAATGTTGAAAACATTACAGTCTGTAGAATGGCAGAAGTCGTTGAATCGTTTCCTTATGTACCATGATAAGTTGATAGATATTTATGCTTCTAAAAAGAAAATGACAATGATGCCAGTGAAGATCAATGGGGCGGATTTTAAATTTTCAGTAGGGAAACACAATGAACTGCAGAAAGCAATTATTGAGGAATTTGCACCGAGATTTGCGCCAAATTCGGAATGTCTGTATGTAGGTGACACGACAGAGAAAGATTTAGTAAAGAATGTTGATAAGCTGACAGAACTGGGATTTGAAATTACTTTACATGATAAGATGCCGGATGTCGTTCTGTATCGGGCAGATAAGAACTGGATTTATTTTGTGGAATCGGTTACTTCTGTGGGACCAATGGACCCAAAGCGGATTCTTGAGATTACAGAAATGACAAAGGGTGTTACGGCAGGAAAGATATTTGTTACGGCTTTTTTGGACTTCAAGACTTACAAGAAATTTTCGGAAGCGTTAGCATGGGAAACGGAAGTAAGGATTGCTGAAATGCCGGAGCATATGATACACTTGAATGGGGATAAGTTTTTAGGACCGAGATAATGAAAAATTATCTTTGAGAATAAGGTCAGGAAAGGATTTTTATGAAAGCGTTTTCTTTTGAAAATTGGTCAAGTAGTACTAACGTACCGCCATTTTTATTTTTTATTCAAAGCATGGAAGAGATGTTGTTTCCATACGGCCATGATTCGTATAAAGTTCCTACGTTAAATTTTCATTTCTTATGTGTTGAAATATTATCAAGCATAGAAAAAATAGAAGCTGATATTGTTGATAAAGGCAATATGCGCCCCTTATTTGATGAGTTGGCTTCTATGTTTGAAGGTGATTATGTGGCGACGAAATTATATGGAACAGATTTTTATAGCCTATTTTATCACAAGAATGATAAGGGCGAATATACTCGTGATTGTGCACAGCTAAATAAAGATCCTAGTTCTGAAACATCGTTAAGAACAATTCAAAAAACTTTGGAATTTCTTATCGATGATATGGCAATTGACGATAAATATTTGAAAACGCTTAAAGAGGAAATAGAAATTCTTTTGCAAAAAACAGTGTTTGATGTTAAAGATGCTCAAAAACTATCTGGTTTAAGTAGACTTCTGTTAACAGAGTTAATAAACCGCGGATACAGTCAAGATTATATTTATGCTCAATTAAAGAAGCGTTATTATTCATATGAAAATATAATAACGGAAACATCATCAGAAATAGATTCTTTTTGGGAGATGTTTTCTTTTGAAGAACATAAATACAGTGTGGTTTTACCGGTAAAAAGAACTGATATTAAGAAATTATTAGACCATTTTCAAAATGTTACAGTGGCAGAAAATACTCATAAATTATTTGGGAATTCTTGCCGTTGGATAGTGGAAATGGAAGTTAATTCGTTAGATCCTGAAAGTGCCCGCATTGAAGTAGTTGCTTTGATTAGCCTATTTGTTTCATTGAAACAATATAATAGTCATGTAAGCAAAGCTTTTTATGCGAATCAAGCTATTGTAAGAGATTTAGAATCCGAAAGGATATTTAATTTATCACGATCAGTTGCGTTGTTATCTAGAGGATGCACGAGAACGGAGGAACAAACATATACACGTATAGGAGAAATGATACAAAGTTTTCCAATTGTAGGTGGAAAAATGGTTAATGCAATAAATTTGCACTCGTCTGCAATGGAATCGAGAAATGTAAGTAATCAATTGCTTAATTTATGGACTATAGTAGAAGTGCTTGTGGGGATTGAAAAGCATAATAGCTATAGTAAAATAATCCAAATTAGTAATACACTTACAACGGTTTTGAATTCATCGTACATTAAATCTTTGGTAGATCAGTTGCTGTTTGATTTAAATCATTGTTGTGAAGATTTTGGTATTCATCTTGGAAATATCACAAAAGGAAATACTGATGCGGAAAAAATGATTGCTTTGTTGGTTCTTCCGGAGTTTTCACAAAATAAAATAGACCTGATAAATTCATTGGAAAATTATCCGCTTTTGAAATATAGAATAGAACATTATTCTGAACAATTTTCTGATAGAGCAAAACTAAAAAAACTTCTTGTTAATCACCGCAAGCGGTTAGAATGGCAAATTATGAGAATTTATAGAAATAGAAATATGATTGTTCATGATGGCTCGCATTTCCCCTATATAGATTTGATTGTTCAGAACCTTCATTTTTATATCGATTCTTTAATCGATACTATAAATTTTTATGTTGGGAAAGGGTATGATTCGCTCGAGGTAATATATACATTATTAAGTCGTAAAGAATTCGAATATCAAATGATTTTGGAAAAGAAAGATAATGATAATAAACCTTTATCAATTGGAGAGGATTTTGTTAACACAGTATTGGGAAATGCTTTTGTAGATTAGCCTTGAAAAAATCTTTATAGTTGATAGGTGGTTATAATAATCCTAGTGATTAATGGCAACATTTTGGCAACAGAAAATCAGCAAGCCAGAATAAATGATGTAATTGAAGTAAAAAACAATGTGTATTTGCATAAAACTTAAATAAATATAGTTAAGAACAACAAAGGACACGCCGAGTTCGAGTAACGGATAAAATCCCGGAAATGCTGATAAAATGGGCGTTTCCGGGATTGCTTTTTGCCTGTTGGCTCTAATTATCTGATGAATACTGGATTTCGGGCGGGTATCGTGATACCTGCAAACAAATTTAAAGAACTAATTGCCATTCATATATC
>CAMSTY010000026.1 GCA_947063875.1 uncultured bacterium | reverse complement strand
CGGGGCCTCAATAAAGTTTTTTATTATTTTTTCGCATTTACTATTGACTTTTCCCTTTTTTATTTTGTTTATATTTTTTTTATTATGGAGACACATTTTTGTCACAAATATTTTTTATACTCTAATTACATTATCCGAAAGGATAATGAGCCTTTGTTTCAAGTTAACACTTGAAATTGTAAAGCTTTTTCATACTCATACCTGCCAGAAGCAATTCTGGCAGGCCCCCCTAAAACCATTTTCTTTTATTTGTATACCTACCATTCCCAAAAGTAATGCAAGAAACCCACCGACCCCTCGGTGGATTTCTTGTTTACGCTCATATTCTGAGGTCTTTTGCCAAACGCACTCGCAACGCATCCGGCCAGGTTTTACACATCCATGCACCGCCGCTGCCTCATCTGCATATACTGCTCACAACAGCATCTATAAAAGTGATTCCCATGGTTTTGCCCCTTAGCTATGTAAAACCCGGCGAACAGGCTCACATCGTATGGATCGCCAGCGAACTGCACACCCGCCTGCAGCTTACCTGGGCAGGCTTTTTCCCAGGAGAAACGCTCTTCTGTGTACAAAACCCTTCCTGCGGCGGTATGGGCGCTTACCGGATTCAGGACTCTGTCATCGCCATCCGCCAGGAACGCGCCAATGAAATCTTCGTGGAAGTCTCCGCTTAAAACGCTTAATCTTCCTCCTCGTCCTCCTCCGTCACAATGGCAACAGCGGCAGTCGCCACACTCGCCACACTGGCTACCACCGCAAATATGATAACCAACAGCACGCCACCCATAAAATACATCAATTCCATGTTTTTTCCTCCTGCTTAATTACAATCGCTTACACTCAGTATAACACAGCCTGTCCGGAAATTCAATTGTCATCTGTCAGTGAACATCTGCTCCATCTGCATATTCACGGCATCTTCACAGGAACGCATCGCCTCTATCGTTTTTAAGAACAGTTCATCCAATTCCCATCCCAGCTGCTCGGCTCCCTTCCGGATGATGTCCCGCGAACAGCCTGCTGCAAACCTTTTATCCTTGAATTTCTTTTTCAGGCTGGAAACCTCCATATCCTTACAGCTTTTTGACGGACGCATTTTCGCCGCGGCCCCAATCAACCCTGTCAGTTCGTCAGCAGCAAACAACACCTTTTCCATCTGGTGTACCGGTTCCACCTCGCAGCAAATCCCATAGCCGTGAGAGCAGATCGAATAAATCATGTCCTCTCCCACACCCCCGGATGCCAGCAACTGCGGCGCTTTCTGACAATGCTGCTCCGGATACTGTTCAAAATCAATATCGTGCAGCAATCCGACGATCCCCCAGTACTCCTCGTCCTCTCCATATCCCAATTCCCGCGCATACCACCGCATAACTTCCTCCACAGTCAGTGCATGCAAGATGTGGAATTCTTCCTGGTTATATCGCCTCAAAAGCGCCAGCGCCGCTTCTCTTGTGATCTTGCTGTCCATATATCCTCCTCCTCGTGTATCTCATAATGAACTTCTCATGCAATTCCGCCCATTGATTGCATTCATAGCTTCCATTATATAACATTTCCTGGCATTTGTTAAGCGGATCTTCCCCCTCTCCGGGAACAAAAATCTTCCTCACAGCAGCGGCGACAGCAGGCGGCTCCCCTGCTCCCGAATCCTGACCAGTACCCCCCTGCCTTCGTATACTTCTTTCGTGACTTCCCGGCACCGTGTCAGATCATCCAGAAAAACCTCTTCCAGCCGTTCTGTCGTCTCCTCATCATAAATGACGGCGTTCACCTCAAAATTCAGTTCAAAGCTCCGGATATCCATATTCGCAGTGCCGTAGCAGCTGACACGGCTGTCCACCATCACGCCCTTGGCATGAAGAAACCCGTTTTCATAAGTATAGCAGCGTGCGCCTGCCTCCACCATCTCGCCCACGTAGGAGTAGGTGGCCCAGTAGACAAAGGGATGGTCCGGCTTGCAGGGAATCATCAGCCGCACATCGATTCCTGACCCGGCAGCTATCTTCAAAGCGCTTAGGACCGCGTCATCCGGCACAAAATAAGGCGTCTGAATGTAAATATGATGCCTTGCCTTGTGGAAAAGCTGCAAATAATTATCCCGTATCTGCCGCCGCCCGGAATCCGGGCCGCTTGCGATAATCTGGATTCCTACCAGCTTCCCCAAAATCCTTTTTTCCAGAATATCCTCCTTCTGCTTTTCTGCGCCCGCATCGCCTTGGCAGATTATGTTTTCCCTTCCGGAATCCGAAATCACCTCTTCCTCCGGGACCCCCTTCCCCTCCGGCCCGGGCATTCCGCTGCTTCCCAGCCTGGTACAGTCTGTAAAATACCATCCGTTCAAAAACAGATTCTCTTTCCCTGCATAATTCCAGTCCAGCGCAAAGCGGATCTGCAGGCTGATCGCGGCATCGCCGGTGATCTTTAGATGGGTGTCCCGCCAGTACCCAAAATGCGGATTCTTTCCCAGATATTCCCTGCCGATATTAAATCCGCCTACATATCCGACCCTTCCGTCAATGACCACGATCTTCCGGTGGTTCCGGTAATTGACGCGCAGATTCAGCCTGCCCAGGAAAGGCGGAAAAAAGCAGGCGGTCCGGATACCCGCCCCGCGCACTTCTCTCCAGCGGCTGCGAGGCATAAACCTTCCTCCCATGCCGTCATACAAAATCCTTATTTCCACACCATGGCACGCCCTGTCTTTCAATATGGGAATTATCGAGTCGAACAACTCGTCATCTTTGATAATATAATACTGAATATGAATAAAATGCTTTGCTTCCGCCAGTTCCCGGCGCAAATCCCCAAACTTCTCCTCCCCATCCGTAAAGATCTGCACCTGGTTCTCCAGAGTCAGCACCGATCCGGCCTGTTCCAGATTATAGCAGACCAGATCCCCATAATCTGCTGCCAGCGGATCTTCCAGATACAAAACATCATTTTTCAAAAGCCGCTCCTGCCATCTGGCCGAAAAGCTGAGGCGGTCTTCCACCTCCTTGACACGGAACATCCTGCTTTTCCGATAATCCTGGGCAAAAACCAGATAGAAGAAAAAACCAAACACCGGCACAAAATAAAGAATCAGAAGCCAGGTCCACACAGCTTTCGGGTCCCGCCTCTGAAAAAACACAATCATGACGGATAATACCAGATTGATCCAGAGCAAATGCTCCATAAGCCAGTTCCACACTGCGACCGCCTGCATCATAACCGCTCCTCACCTACACAACCATCTACACAAACTGGTTTCTCTCCGGACTGTAGTGGTAGTCTACTGCCTCCAGCTTCTTCTTAAGTTCTTCCTGATCCAGTCCCTTTTCATCGCACAGGGCCTCCAGGGATGGATAAAAGTCCCGCAGCTGTGTATTCACATAACTTAACAGCATCACCGGATCTTTGGGAATTGTCGTCATAATGCTCCTCTCCTTTTTGTGTTTTCCCGGCCGGCAATCTTTCACTTTTCCAATTGTCTGACCGGCATGATTTATGGTAATATTATAGTTATCTCGTACTGATATTTATGATCATACAACGTATTTTAAAAAATGTAAAGGAGCACTCCATGAAGCACATTCTTATGATTGCCACAGGCGGGACAATCGCCTCCAAAAGCAGTGACAGCGGTCTGAAACCCCTCATTACTTCCAAGGAACTCCTCGGCTACGTCCCGGATGCCCTCAGGTTCTGCCAGGCTGACACCCTGCAGCTTCTCAATATCGACAGCACCAACATGCAGCCTTCCCACTGGCTGATGATTGCCTCCGCCATCCGCGAACATTATCATGACTACGATGGATTTGTTATCTGCCACGGCACGGACACCATGGCTTACACAGCTGCCGCCCTGTCCTACCTGATTCAGAACTCTTCCAAACCCATTGTGATCACCGGCGCCCAGAAACCCATCGATCTGGAAATCACGGACGCCAAGACGAACCTGCTGGACAGCCTGCTCTTTGCCTCCCATGACCGGGCTTACGGCGTCACCATCGTTTTCGGCGGCAAGGTTATCGCCGGGACCCGCGGCAAGAAGGAGCGGACCAAGAGCTACAACGCATTTTCCAGCATTAACTTTCCCTATATTGCCACCATCCAGGACCAGCATGTGATCTTCTATCTGGATGACAAGGCCCTGCTGAAGCAGCCGGTACGCTTCTATGACAGCCTTAACAACCGGGTTGCCCTCTTAAAGCTGATCCCCTCCATGGAGGCGGGTGTGCTCGCCTACCTTGCCGGCCACTATGACGCCGTGATCATAGAATCCTTTGGCGTGGGCGGACTGCCCTCCTATGAGTCCGGTGATTTCCGCAAGGCCATTGAGCAGTGGATCGAGGCCGGAAAGACCGTAGTCATGACCACACAGGTCACCAATGAAGGCAGCAACATGTCTGTCTACGAAGTAGGCAAAACCATCAAGCAGGAATTCGGGCTTCTGGAAGCCTATGACATGACCCTCGAGGCCACGGTCACCAAGCTGATGTGGATTCTGGGGCAGGCCCGGGAGCCGGAGAAGATCCGTGAGATGTTCTACCAGACCGTCAACCGGGATATCCTCTACACGGCCACGTGGTAAAATTCCGGCGGGATTTCCGCCCGCATTTACCTGTCCGCCCCTGAAAGCGGCAGCCGCCCCCGCAGGAAACGCTTTTTCAATTCCCCCCACTTAAAGGGAATCAGCGGGTAAATATAGCTTTTTCCTGCAATCGTTTTATTAAATATAATTGCGCAGACGGAGATCACGACCCCTACTCCGTATCCCCATACGTTAAATATTGCCGTCAATAGCAGAATCAGCACGCGCATGAATTTCAGGGCATATCCCAGTTCAAAGCTGGACTGGCTGTAATTGGCCACCGTCACAAATGCCATATAAAGCATAGTCTCACTGTTAAACCAGCCAGACTTAACCGAATATTCCCCCAACACAATACCCGCAATTACACTGAGGGGCGTTGTCAGCATATTGGGCGTGTTGATTGCTGCCAGGCGCAGGCCGTCGATGGCAAATTCCAGAATCAGCAGCTGATAGATCAACGGCACATGAGAGGGATCCGAAAGCTGAATGAATTCCAGCCAGTCCGGAATCATATCCGGATTCATCATCAAAAGCAGCCAGGTCGGCGTCAGCAGCAGGCACAGGATTGCTGTCACCATCCGGGAAAGGCGCAGATAAGTGCCGGTAATCGGCGGAAAATAATAGTCGTCCGCCTCCTCGATAATGTCAAATACCGATGACGGCAGAATCATGGCCGCCGGGGAATTATCCACCAAAACCACGATATTCCCCTCCAGGATGCAAGCCGCTGCCGTATCCGGACGTTCTGAGAACTTAAATTTGGGAAATGGGTTGTACCACTTATGCGGGTAAATACACTCTGCCAGACTCTCCTGATTCATGGTCAGGGCGTCCACCTTAAGTCCCTGGATTCTCTGTTTGATCTCTTTCAGAAGATTCCCGTCCTGTCTCCCTTCCATATAACAGATTGCGATATCCGTATGAGAACTTTTTCCGGCTGTCAGGATTTCCATGGTAAGTTTCGGATCACGGATTCTCCGCCGGATCAGCGCAGTGTTAAAAATAAGCGTTTCCACAAAGCCATCCCGCGATCCCCTCATTACCTTGTCCTTCTCCGGCTCTCCCACGCCGCGCGCCGGATAAGTCCTGCAGTCAATGGTCATGCAGGTCTCAAATCCATCAATAAACAGGCAAGATATGCCGGTCAGAAGCTGTACCAGCATATCCTCCTCCTTCTTCACCAGTCCGATCTCACCATAAGGCAGGTATTTCTTGGAAAATCCATGGGCATCCGAGGGCATGTCTTCTTCCTTGATGGACCACCAGGACTGCATCATTTTCAGCAGCACTTCATCCTTGGTAAAACCATCCACAAAAAACAGCGCAGCCTTCCTGCCAGCTATCGTAAATGTCCGATATACAATATCAAAATTTTTATCTGCCTGCAGAACCTGTTTTAAATGTTCCACATTCTCCGACAGAGATTTTGAAAATTCCATGCCGTTCCCTCCACATCATTCAGTATCGTTCCATCTTTTACAGAATCAGTATGTGCGGTTTGAATGGAATTTATCCTGTACCCATCTTTCGTTGTGCCTTAATTTTCTTATAGTCCCTGGGACATGTTTTCTCCCAAAAACAGATATGTTGATACCTCTTCTGAGGAAACAGCACTTTTTAACAACTCAAAATCGTTTTTTTGTATTTTTAACGTATTTTTGCACAAAAAATATTGACTATTTTTGAAAAAAATGGTATATTCTATATCAGTAAGACGCACGCAGTGCCGATTACATCCTGGTATGGGGATACCAAGCAAGGCTTTATAGTGTAACGGTTTATGATCGTGACCAGAGGGACTGCTTTCTATGGGGGAAAAGCAGTTCTTTCTTTTTATTATGAAGAAGCCGGCGGTTCCGTACAAAATGAAAAAACCGTCCATGACTTGCGGGGTCGGACGATTTTCTCATAGGAGTTGAGTTTTGTCCCCATGGGTCAGACGGGAACAGCTTTTGAAATGTATAGAATATCCACATGTAGTTAGAATTCGCTAACTAATATATATGTTAGCACAAACTAACCAAAAATGCAAGTGTATTTTTGACTAGTCTTTCTCAATTATACGCCAGCTGTCTGAAAATTCACGGTTGCATCACACGAAAAACTTATCAAAACGCAGGAGGGACCTTTATGAATGCAAAAAAATATCGTTCACTGATAATCGGGTTTTTATCCGTGGCTTTTCTGGGTATCACCCTTTTTCCCGGCCATACCTTGGCGGCATCCGCTGCCCCTTCTTCCGGCACAGTCTCCCCCGCTCCGGACGGCTCTCCTCTTGCCGCGCATGGAAACCTGCATGTAGAAGGGGCCTTCCTCGTGGACTGCCAGGGAAATCCTTACCAGCTGCGCGGCATGTCCACTCACGGAATTGCCTGGTTCCCTCAGTACGTCAGTCCTGAAACTTTTCAAACTCTCCGATACGACTGGAACACCAACTGTATCCGCTTGGCCCTGTACACAGACGAATACAACGGCTATTGCAGCGGTGGGAATCAGGAAGAGTTAAAATCCCTGATTAAAAGGGGAGTGGACTCCGCTACCGCCCTTGGAATGTATGTCATCATCGACTGGCATGTCCTTAACGACCGGGACCCCAATGTCCACAAAGAGGAAGCCCTGGCGTTTTTCCGGGAAATGTCCGCCCTTTACAAGGATCATCAAAATGTGTTATACGAAATCTGCAATGAACCCAATTCCGGGGTCTCCTGGGATTCCATCCAAAGCTATGCCAGAGAGGTGATTCCCGCCATACGCGCCAACGACAGCGATGCGGTGGTCATCGTAGGTACCCCCACCTGGAGCCAGGACATCGATCTGGCAGCCGCCGCCCCGCTGGAATATGATAACATCCTGTATGCGCTGCATTTCTATGCCGCGACTCACAAAGACTGGCTCCGCCAGCGCCTGGAAGCCTGTGCTTCCCAGGGACTTCCCATATTTGTCAGCGAGTTCGGTACCTGTGACGCTTCCGGCAACGGCGGCAATGATTTTGGACAAGCCTCCCAATGGCTTCAGCTGTTGGACCGCCATCAAATCAGCTATTGCTGCTGGAACCTTGCCAATAAAGCTGAGAGCAGCAGCGTCATCTCCCCGGACTGCAGTAAAATCTCCGGATGGAACCCGGAAGATTTAAGCGAATCCGGCAAATGGATTTTTGAATATTTCCGTTCCAAAACCTGAGGGAGAGACGCTTCTGCTTGTGATCCCCCTCAAAGTATGATAAACTATATCAACTACAAGCCATACACAACAAGGAGGATTTTTCTATGACAAAGATCACGTTGGGCAAGACCGGCATCACTACTGACCGCAATGGTTTCGGCGCATTACCGATTCAGCGGATTTCCAAAGAAGAAGCCGCCAAACTTCTCAGGAAAGCCTATGACGGCGGCATCACCTTCTTTGATACGGCCCGCGCCTATACGGACAGCGAAGAAAAGCTGGGTTACGCCTTAAGCGATATCCGCAGCCACCTGTATATAGCTACCAAAACAGCCGCCAGCAACGCCAGCGATTTCTGGAAAGATCTGGACACCAGCCTGACGCTCTTAAAAACAGACTATATCGATATCTATCAGTTCCACAATCCTGCCTTCTGTCCGAAACCCGGCGATGAAAGCGGACTCTATGAAGCCGCGTTAAAGGCCAAGGAACAAGGGAAAATCCGCTTTATCGGCATAACGAATCACCGCCTTGCCGTAGCGCAGGAATCGATCGCCTGCGATCTGTATGACACCTTACAGTTTCCCTTCTGCTATCTATCCGGCGAACCGGAGGAAGCCCTGGTTCGTGGCTGCCAGGAACACAATATCGGATTTATTGCCATGAAGTCTTTGTCCGGCGGACTGATCACCAACTCCGCGGCTGCCTATGCCTTCGCTGCCCAGTACCCGGATGTGCTTCCGATCTGGGGTATCCAAAGAGAGCATGAACTGGATGAATTCTTAAGCTACATTGATTGCCCGCCTGCCATGACCGACGAAATCCGCGCCTTGATTGCCCGTGACCGCGAACAGCTTTGCGGCAGCTTCTGCCGCGGCTGCAGCTATTGTATGCCTTGCCCGGTCGGCATCGAGATCAACACCTGCGCCCGGATGTCCTTGTTGCTGCGCCGTTCGCCTTCCGCCTCCCACCTGTCCCCGGAAGGTCAAAAAATGATGATGAAAGTCAAAGAATGCCTCCACTGCGGCCAATGTGCTTCCCGGTGTCCCTATGGCCTGAATACACCGGAATTGCTGGAAGCCAATCTGAAAGATTACGAAGAAGTCCTGGCCGGAAAAGAGATGACCGCGACAAACTTCTAAAAAAGGGGCCTGCCGTATCTGCGGCAGGCCCTCTGATGTGGCTTTTCTCTTTTTGTTTTTCTCTTTTTGTTACGGCGCCAAATATTATAGTGACTGAGAACGTAGCTTTCCCGTCATCGTCATTTTCTCGAATCCATTCTGCCGCAACGCTTCATATAATACCACGGCTGCGGAATTCGCCAGGTTCAAGGACCGGATATCTCCCCACATCGGGATACGGACACAGTTCTCCCAGTTCTTTACCAGAATTTCTTCCGGTATCCCGCCGCTTTCCTTTCCAAACATCAGATAACAGTCCGGCTCATAGGCCGCATCCGTATATGCCTTTGCTGCTTTTGTGGTTGCCATATAGATCTTTGCATTCGGATTACGCTCAAGAAATTCCTGATAATCACAGTATACGGTCACATCCAGCTTGTCCCAGTAATCCAGGCCTGCTCGCCGGATTGCTTTTTCATTCAGCTTAAATCCCAACGGTTCAATCAAGTGCAGACGGGTATTGGTTGCCACGCAGGTACGCCCGATGTTCCCCGTATTCAGCGGCATCTCCGGCTCATACAACACAATGTTCATCTTTCCTCCAAGCTGTATACGCTTTACTGTCCGCCATTATTTTTTCCGTCCAAACGTTCCACAAACCGTCCCAGGCGTCCCAGCGCCTCTTTCAGGCTCTTTAGCGAATAGGCATAAGAAATTCTCAGATATCCTTCCCCGCTGTCACCAAAAGCCGTTCCCGGCACCACCGCCACCTTTTCCTCCTGCAGCAGACGATTGGCAAATTCATCCGAAGACATTCCAAAGCGTTTGATGCTGGGGAACGCATAAAATGCCCCTTGAGGCTCAAAACATTCCAACCCCATCTCTTCAAAGGCGTGGAGCAGATACCGTCTCCTCTGGTCATAGGATTCCCGCATATGCTTCACATCCTCATCACTGTTTTTCATGGCGTCAATCGCCGCATACTGGCTGGTGGTCGGCGCACACATAATCGCAAACTGATGAATCTTGAGCATCTGTTTTAAGATAACCTGCGGCGCACAGGCATACCCCAGACGCCATCCGGTCATGGCAAAGGCCTTGGAAAAACCATTGATCAGCACGGTCCGCTCTTTCATCCCCGGCAGGGAAGCGATCGATACATGTTCTTCCCCATAAGTCAGTTCCCCATAAATCTCATCCGAAAGCACAAACAGGTCATGCTCCTCCACAACCTTTGCAATCTCCTCCAGATGCTCCTTGCGCATAACTGCCCCTGTCGGATTCCCGGGGAAGGGGAGTACCAGAATCTTGCTCTTTGGCGTAATCTTCTCCCGAAGTTTCTTTGCCGTCAGACGGAATTCATCCTTTTCTTCCAGCGGAATCGGCACCGCCACACCGCCGGCCAGCACCGTACAGGGTACATAAGAGACAAAGCTTGGCTGCGGAACCAGCACCTCATCCCCGGGGTCCAGCATGGCACGCATGGCAAGGTCAATGGCTTCGCTGCCACCCACGGTCACCAGAACTTCCTTGTCCGGATCATAGCTCAGACCGCACCGGCGTTCCAGGTAATTATGTATCTCCACCCGCAGGTCCCGCAAACCGGCGTTGGCCGTATAAAAAGTGCGGCCTCTTTCTAACGAATAAATACCCTCCTCCCGAATATGCCAGGGAGTATCAAAATCCGGTTCCCCAACACCAAGGGAAATGGCATCTTTCATCTCACTTACAATATCAAAAAATTTTCGGATTCCCGAGGGAGGGATCGTTACAATCGTTTTAGACAGTGGATCTCTCACGGTGTAATCAACATCCTTTCGTCCTGGAACTCGTCACAGAGAATTGTGCCATGATCCTTATATTTTTTCAATACGAAATGCGTGGCCGTACTGAGCACGGAATCCAGCGGCGCCAGCTTGTCCGAAACAAACTGTGCCACCTGACGCATCGTCTTCCCCTCCAAAATCACGGTAAAATCATAGGCTCCGGACATCAGATATACCGCATTTACTTCACTATATTGATAAATGCGTTCCGCAAGCTTGTCAAACCCCATTCCTCTCTGAGGAGTTACCCTTACTTCAATCAATGCCACCACTTTCTCTTCACTGGTATTTTCCCAGTTGATCAAAGTATGATAACCGCAGATAATATGTTCCTTTTCCATCTCGGCAATCTCATTGGCTACCGCAACCTCATTCTCCCCCAGCAGAATCGCCAGATCCCGGATGTCAATCCGGCTGTTCTTCTCGATAACAGCCAAAATTTTTTCTCTCATAATCGCTTGTCTCCTTGCATTTTCTAAATTCGGCTTTCCCAGTCCGGGATTACCTTCTCGATCTCATCCGGCTGCGGCCGGTTCAAATATCCCTGTTCTTCTTTCCCTTCCACTACCTTGGCAATCCCGCTGACAACCCTTCCGATCACTGCGGCCGAAATCCCCCGCTTAGAAAGCGCCTCTACCGCTCTGTCCCCGTGATCTGCCGCCAAAAGCCAGCAGCCGTCGCTATACAGCCGGTATGGATTTAACCCAAACGCTTCACAGATCTCGATCGTCCCCTGCCTGACAGGAATCTGGCGCAGGGAAAAAGTGATTCCCAGCCGGTATGCCTCTGGCAGGTTCCAAAGCGCCGTCAGAATGCCGCCTTTTCCCGCCGGCTCACATTCCGCGGCCTCGGAACTTATCCAATTCTTCCATATTTTGCCGTCTGCAGACGTACCGCATTCACTTAAGACCTGTTCCAGATACGCGGCAGAAAAATACCGCTCCAGTTCATTGCGTTTTTCCCTCACCAATATTCCTGTCCCGGCAAGTCCCGCATAGCCTGCCACCACCAGATCCTGTCCCTCTTTCATCAGGCCGTTGCTCTTGCGTTTTGCCATATCCCTCTACTCTCCCGTCTCCGGCGCAAAGGCCTCTGCCGGCGCAGAAGCGGAAGTCTCTGCCGGTGCAGAAGAAGCCTCTGCCGGCGCCGGAACGGATGTCGGGTTCTCCGCAGCAGGAGCGGAAGTTCCCGCTGTTGTGCCGGACGCCGGCGTCTCCGCCGGAAGCGTTGCCGGAGCCGTTTGCGGATCAACAGTGCTTGTCCCTGGCTGAATCACCCGGGAACCTTCTTCTGTCGGTTCCCCCGCGGAAGGCAGAGTCTCCTCCGGCTGGCCGGAAATCACCGGCGGCTGTTCCGGGACAGCCGGAGGCGGCGCAGGAGCCGCAACAGGAGGCCCTACCAATACAATCGCTTTTGACGCATTATAGGTATCGGTATGCAGCAAGGTTCTCTCCGTTTCCACTCCGTCTATGGTCACTACCTTCCAGAGCCTGGATTTTACTCCCCGATGGGCGGACTGCACCTGCCGTCTCGTCCCCGGAGCCATCGACGGGTCCAGCTGCTCTGTCGGCGCACCTGCGCTGAAAGAACTCAGGGTCTCCGATACATATTCCACCACCCGGTTCGCCGGACGAGTCTCCTTCCCATAAATCGTAAAGGTCAGCTTCCGGTCTTTGGTATATCCTTCCACATAAATCGGAGTGCTGTAATTATTGGTAATCTTAATATCCTTTACTGTCCCGGCAATCGCCGCATCCATAGACGGCTTCACGTAGCCGACAATCATGGAATGGTTCTGACGCTGCGTGATCTCAAGTTCCGCCCGCAAAGCCGCATTGTAAAGCGTTGTCGCAATCTGGCACACGCCTCCCCCGATACTGTCCACTACCCGGCCGCCCTCATAAGCTGCCGCCGTATAGTATCCGTTGGCAGTGGTAAATGGATGCATGCATTCATAGCCGGACAAGGTCTCGCCCGGAAACAGCACATGCCCATTGATCTTAGCCGCGCCATTGGCAAGATTCCCTGAGCGGGAGGCTCCGCTGCTGCTGAAATCGGTCGTAAAGCTTCCCAGGACATCCTGGATCGAGGCCAGATCCTCTTCCTTAATGTCCGGCTCCTGTTCGGCAATGACCGCCGTCGCCTTCACCTCGTCCCCGGTCATATCCATAAGCGCCTGATCCAATGCCGCTTTCGTCGCCGCCACATCCAGCACTTTTCCGGAGACTCCCGGAGTAATCCGGAATGTCCCCTCCTCACGGACAATCACCGCATTCTGCGGTTCCGCCATCAACCCTTCCGTCTGTGCGCGGACAAAATCATCCACCTTCCCTTCCTCGACAGCCGTCACCAGCGAAACATGCTTCGGATTCTTTTCCACATCCTTACGGGTCATATACTGCTGCACCAGGTTTCCAGCAGACATCTGATCTATCGCATCTTCTACTTCTTTTTCATTTTCCCAGGACAATCCCAGACTTCCGGCCCTTGCCGAAGCTTCTGTCCCCGCAATATTCAAAAGCACCGTCCGTTCTTCCAGGCGTTTTGCTTCCGCAGCAACCGCTTCCATGGCCGCTTCCTGGGTCATCCCCCCCAGATTGACTTCTCCCACATAAAATCCGTCCGGCATTGTCCTCTCTTTGGCATACGCCGGCCCGGTGAAAAATACAGTCATGGCGGCCACTGCAAAAAAAGCGCCCAATATGTCTGCCCTTCTCATAATCGCCTTCAAATCCCTTTCCCTAAAACTTCTGTTTTCTCTAAAAAATCGCCTGGCATCCGCCTACTACGGTCGGCACCACCATAGCCAGCACCAGAATAATCACAACAATTCTTGAAATCAGCTGTTTCTTTTTATTATTCATTTATAACATTCACCTCTTTTGCTGTTTTTAATCCTATGTTCCGATCCTGCCGTATTGGGAAATGATGTTATCCTTGAGCCTTGACGCCTCGTTACGGCTTAAAAAATCAATCTCTACAGGCACATCTATTTTATGATATTTTAGTAAATACCGCAAGTCCTCTTTTTGCTTTTTCGATGCCGGCTGTTCCTTTTTTACCTTGTAAATCATAGGCTTCGGCAAAAAGGCTTCCCTGGCTTTTCCTGTTTTTTCCGAAATCTCCATCAATTTCTGATATAAACGATGCGCATCGCGTGCATCTCCAAGCGCCCGGTGTGCCTGCTCCCTCGCAATTCCATAATATGCACAAGCCGCCTGCAGGCCCTTGGGCTTCTCTTTTGGCATCAGCAACCGGCACAATTTCAGCGTGTCGATTCCCTCTTTTTCAAAATCAACTCCGCCGTTGACCATTGCCCGCTTTAGAAAACTGTAATCAAACATAATATGATGCCCTAAAAGAGGAAGATTTCCACAAAAAGATCGAATTTCTTCCAGGATATCCCCAATATCCGGCGCCTCTTTCACCATTTGATCCGTAATGCCCGTCAGCTGTGTAACCCGGGATTCTATTTTCCGCCGCGGATTAACCAGAGAGTGATATAAGCTCTCCTCTTTGCCGTTCACGATACGCACGGCTCCGATCTCTATGATTTTATCCTGCTTGGCGTTCAGCCCTGTCATCTCCAAATCAATGGCGATATAATCCTGCTCCATCTTTCCGCCTTCTTCCTGCCCTGTTTTCCTGGTCATTCCAGCCGTATCATGGCGGCATTCCTTGTCAGAGGGTCCCGCTTCCGATAGTCAAACAACCAGATCTCCCCCGAGTGCAACGCTTCTATATGAACCTGAGAACCCAAACTGCGGAGTTCCGGAACCAAACTGCGGAATTTTTCTTTATAGGCAGATTGCTCGCGGGCAAATCCAGGCCTGCTTTTGCAGTTTTCACGCAAATAGCAGTCGCACACCAGCGCGTCTTCCCAGTTTTCCATAGAAATTCCCGGTCCGGCCTGGCCTTCATTCTCCTTCGGTTCCTGCACCAGCATTTGAATAAAATCATGCAAAATCTCATACCTTGCCAGGCGGCTGTGATTCCTTCCGATCCATCCGCAATCCTCATAATATTGCGCCAGACGTTCAAACATACCGAATGCATCCGAAAACCTGCCGGCCAGCAGACGCAGCGTATTTACAAACTGGCCGCTGTTATAGTAAACTTCCACCATTGCCTCCACCCCCTTGAGCCGGATCACCTCCGCATAGGACAGCCAACGGGTAGACAGCACCTCGTAAGGCGCCTCCTGGCGGTAAACCAGCTGGTACCGGGAAGCCATTTCATACATATGAGAACCCTTGAGGACTTTCAAAAACCCCAGCTGCAGCTGCTCCGGCTCCATCTCATATACCTCGTTGAAGGAATGGCGAAAGCTTTCATAATCCTCAAACGGAAGTCCGGCAATCAAATCCAAATGCTGATGGACATTGTGCCCTGCATGTATCCGGGCCACTACCTGACGCACCTTTTCCAGATCCATCCTGCGGCGTATCTCACGGATTGTTCGGGGATTCGTGCTCTGTACCCCGATCTCAAGCTGGATTTGTCCCTGGCGCATTTTCCCGATCAGCTCCAGTTCTTCCTGATCCATCAGGTCCGCGGCAACCTCAAAATGAAAATTTGTCACTCCGTTATCCCGCTCTAATATATATCGCCAGATTGCCATGGCATGACTCTTTTTGCAGTTAAAGGTACGGTCCACGAATTTCACCTGAGGCACTTTTCGCTCAAGGAAAAAATCCAGCTCCTTTTTCACCAGTTCCAAATCCCGGAAGCGAAGAACCTTATCCACGGAGGACAAGCAGTAACTGCACGAAAACGGACATCCCCGGCTGCTCTCGTAATAGATAATGCGGTTTTCAAATCCTGTCAGTTCCTCATAGGGAAAAGGGAATATGCTCAGATCCGCAGCCGGGCGAATTTCCCGATCCTCAATTTCCCCATGATCCATGCGATACGCAATTCCCGGAAGATTGTGCATTTCCCGCCAAAAATTCTTCCGGCTTTCTTCGTTGTCCGCATCTGTCTCCCCAGGCGGATTATTTGTCATACTGCGCACCGAACATCCCAGCAGCCGATAGCATCCCAGCAGCTTCGCAAAGGTTCTTTCCCCTTCCCCTTTCATCACTCCCAGAACCTCGGGTTCCTGTTTTAACATTTCCGGCGCATCAAACGATACCTCCGGCCCGCCCAGCCAGATATCCGTATCCGGCAACACCTTATGCAGGTCATGAATCAATCCCCGTATCTCCATCATATTCCAAATATAACAAGAAAAACCTATGATATCCGGTTTTCTCAAATACAGGTCCTGCAAGACCTGATCCATGGAATGATTAATCGTGTACTCGGCAATCTCCGTCTGCATGTGAGGCACGGTTGCCTCTGCATACTTTTTCAAGCTATACACGCCCGGATTGGAATGAATATATTTCGCATTGACAGCCGCCAGCAAAAATTTCATCGCACACTTCCCCTACACCTGGATTTTGATGGTCCTTCCCGTCATCTCATATTGATAATAACGCACCCCGGCCGCATTCAGCATCCGCTTGGATGCCCGCACTGACGGGGACTCCTGATACTTATCTTCTTTGTAAATCACCGTTTTAATCCCGGCCTGGATGATTGCTTTTGCGCATTCATTACAGGGGAACAGGGTCACATACAGCTTGCTTCCCTCCAGGCTTCCCCCTCTGTAGTTTAAAATAGCATTCAGCTCACTGTGGGTCACATACAGATATTTTGCGCTGTAAGGATCGGACTCTTCCTGCTCTTTCCCCCAGGGGAATTCATCATCCGAACATCCTCTCGGAAAACCATTGTAACCCATGGAAAGGATCTTGTTGTCACCACTGACAATACAGGCTCCTACCTGCGTATTCGGATCTTTGGAACGCCTTCCTGCCAGATCTGCAACTCCCATAAAATATTCATCCCAGGAAATATAATCCGTCCGTTTCCTCGCCTCTTCCATTATCCGTCCTCCTTTGCTGAACCATTTGTTTTATACATAGATCATCCGGTAGCCGGCTGCCTTGGTCAGGCGGTTCATAATCGCATATCCCAGATGTTCCCGGGAAAAACTCTCCGAATAAATGCAATCCACCTGCAAATCATCAAAATCGCGCAGCACCGCAAACAGATTATGTGCTATCGTCTCCTCCTGGCTGCGTTTCCCCACACTGCGCAAAAGCCCCTCCGGATAGTTCCCTCTTGTCTCTTCCGTACAAATAATCCCCACCCGGCCGCCGGATGCCATCCTTTCCTTGACCAGCTGGTTAATCTTTGCCGCCACGGCGCCGGCCTCCCCTTCTACCAGGGTCAGTTCCGCCTTCGGTGCATAATGACGATATTTCATGCCTGGCGCCTTCGGACGGATATCCGGATCTGGTTTTCCCCCAAGCGCCGCATCAATTTCCACCGTTTTCGCCACAGTTTTTAACATTTCCAATGTCACCGCCCCCGGTCTCAGAAGCACCGGCACGGTTCCCGACACGTCTACGATGGTGGATTCCACACCGATGCCCACAGGGCCGCCATCCAGAATCATCTCAATCCGCCCTTTCATATCCTCCCACACATGCTGTGCCGTCGTAGGGCTTGGACGCCCGGACAGATTGGCGCTCGGCGCCGCCACCGGCACCCCTGCCAGAGCAATCAGACGCCGTGCAACCGCATCGCCAGGCATCCGCACCGCCACTGTCGCCAACCCGCCTGTTGTCGTGTCCGGAACCCGTCCGTTCTTAGGAAATATCATGGTCAGCGGGCCTGGCCAGAATGCATCCGCCAGCCGTCTTCCCACCTCCGGAATGTTCGTCACCAAAGGCTTTAGTTCTCCGATCGAAGAAATATGCACAATCAGCGGATTATCTGAAGGCCGGCCCTTTGCCGCATAAATTTTTCCGGCCGCCGTCTCATCCCATGCATTTGCCCCCAGTCCGTAAACCGTCTCTGTAGGAAACGCTACCAACCCGCCCGTCCGCAAAATGCGGGCGGCCTCCTGCAATGCCTTCTCGCTCTCTTCGTCCCCATTTTCAATCCGGACCAATTTTGTCTCCATGTCCCTGCTTTCCCTTCTGTTTCCCGGGCTCCCGGTCTGTTACGGCTAATCATAGCACAAGTGCCAAAACTGTGCAAGCATAGGAAATGCTGTACAGTTTTGGCACTCTTCTCTTCCTGATTACGCCTGGATACGGCTCCTGCTCTTCCGCCCCTCCATGCCAATACTACGAATCATTACACTTACCCGCTTATAGACCAAGGCGGTGATCACTGACACCACAATCCCTTTGATAATATTAAACGGCCCTACGCAAAATATAGCAAACGTCCACACGCTCCCCACTGCCGGATTGATCGCTGCCCCGGCCGCCAGAATATTCTCCAACGGCATGAAATTGGAATAGAAAGGAAGCATTACCAGCGCGTTCCCTGCGATTCCCACCGCCGACATAACCACAGTTCCCACTGCCATCGCCGCCATTGCGCCCTTTTTTGTCTTATGGAAGCGGTAGATCAGCCCCGCCGGAAGCACCATCGAACAGCCAAATGCCAGATTGGCAAATTCTCCCACGAATCCGGTGCTGGTCGGCTTCAGCAACAGCTTAATCAGAATCTTGACAACCTCCATAATCACACCGGCCACGGGCCCTAACGCGAACGTCCCTACCAGGATCGGCACCTCGCTCACATCCAGTCCGTAAAAGCTGGGCGCAATAAACGGCAGCGGCACTTCAAACAACATCAACACTGCCGACAACGCGCCCAGCATCCCCATTACGGTAATATTCTTAGTGGACAGCAACTGTTTTTCTCTCATTTCTTTTTCCTCCTGAATTTTGATTTTTAAGTTCATCGCATGGAGGAATCGTGCAACTGCCTTCCGACAAAAAACGCCCCGGATGTCTATCCATCCAGGGGCGTCCATTTTTCTCACCTGAAATCCAAAAAACTTTGGATCTCTGCAGCCGCTTGCGGCCGTCGCACAATTTCTTCTCTCATCCAGACTATACTGTCGGTTCCGGAATCTCACCGGATCGGCCGCTTGCGCGGTTCGCGGACTCTACCGCCGGTAGGGAATCTCACCCTGCCCCGAAGAACTTATTCTTATTTATGGTGTCTATTATAGTATTAATTTCAAGAAAAATCAAGAGATTTTCATGCTTTTAGGACGTAAATTACTTTCATCCATGCAAAATGCGGATAACGCCCCCTTATTGATCTATTGCAAGATCTTCGCCAATGTATCAAACAAAATCTTGATATCGATCGGTTTTGCAATATGGCCGTTCATACCGCAATTCAACGCTTCCTGTTTATCTTCCTCAAAAGCGTTGGCTGTCATCGCCAGAATCGGGATCGACGCCAGTTTTTTGTTTTCCAGTTCCCGGATCATCTTCGTCGCCTCATATCCGTTCATCACCGGCATCTGCACATCCATCAATATCATCTGATAATCTCCGGGTTTGGAATTTTTTAACATCTCAACCGCAATCCGCCCATTCTCGGCAATATCTGTGGCGAATCCGGCATCTCCCAAAATTGCCGTAGCAATCTCCTGATTAAGTTCGTTGTCTTCCGCCAGCAGAATACGGCCCGTATGTAATTCCGGCAACTCTCCCATAACGCTGTCTCTTTCCGTGTCTCCGGTATTGACAACCGAATGCAAACAGCTTCGCAGTTCCGACAAGAACAGAGGCTTGCTGCAAAACGCCGTCACGCCGGCCTCTTTCGCCTCTTCCTCAATGTCTGACCAGTCATAGGCCGTCAGGATAATCACCGGTACCTCTTCTCCAACCTCTTTGCGGATTCTGCGAACCACCTCGATGCCATTCATATCCGGCATCAGCCAGTCAATGATGTATACACAGTAGTTATCCTTTCTCATGACCGCCTGCCGTGTCCGGAGCACCGCTTCCTTTCCGGACAGTGTCCACTCTGCACGCATCCCGATCTGGCTGAGCATATACGTCACACTGTCGCAGGTATTAAAGTCATCGTCCACCACCAGCGCCCGGCAATTCTTCAGTTCCGGAATTGCCGGCGGCTCTTTCGCCTCCGCATCCAGGCGGAATGTGAAAGAGACAAACACCTCTGTGCCCACACCCTGTTCGCTTTTCACCTCAATCGTACCGTTCATCATATCTACGATATTCTTTGTAATTGCCATTCCCAGGCCGGTTCCCTGGATTCCGCTGATCGTGGAAGTCCTTTCCCTCTCAAACGGTTCAAAAATATGCGCCACAAACTCCTCGCTCATACCAATTCCGGTATCTTTGATGCAAAATTCATAAGTCGCCTTGCCGGCAGGCGCTCCCGGCTTTTCCGTAACCCGTATACTGACAATCCCTCCCGCAGCCGTATACTTAACGGCATTGCTAAGCAGATTCAAAAGCACCTGATTCAGACGCAGATTATCGCAGTAAATCTCTTCATCGAAGACATCCACCGCATCCATATACAATTCCAGCTGTTTGGCGCGGACATCTGCCTGCAAAATGTTGCGCAGTCCATGCAGAATATCCGGCAGGCGGCACGGTTTCTCCTCCAGATGCATCTTGCCGCTTTCGATACGGCTCATATCCAGAACGTCATTAATCAGGCTCAGAAGATGATTCCCCGAGATCATGATTTTCTGCAGATATTCCTCCACCTGCTCCTTGCGCTCAATATGGCTGATCGCTAATGCCGTAAAACCAACGATCGCATTCATGGGAGTACGGATATCATGCGACATATTGGAAAGGAATACACTTTTGGCCTTGCTCGCCCGATTGGCCTGCAAAAGCGCATCCTCCAGCAGGCTTTTCTGCTCCATCTCGCGGCGGATTTCCCCATCCACGCTGCGAAAACCCAAAACGATGCCATGGGTCCGCTCCCACGCTCCGGCGCGCACTACTTTCATCTGGAAATATTCCATCCTGCCGTCTTTGCAGGCACGGTGGTTCACATAATATTGCCGTTCCTCAGCCAGTTCCTTCTTCAGGCGTTCCCGGGAAGTGGCCTCCTGCAGCAAATCCTTGTCTTCTCCATAGACGAAGTTCTGGATATAAAGCGCCATACTTTCTTCCAGCGATAATCCTTTGCCGAATGTGGAACCGAACATGCTGTCTTCATCGTTCCCACCCCGCAAAGGCATCCCCTCGTCAGTGTCAAGATCAAAAAAGCAGACCATATCATAATCAATGCTCAATGCCTGGATCAACGCTATCTGGTGCCTCTCCTTCTCCTTCTCCTGGAGTTTCTGGGCGGTGCAGTCCAGCAGGAAGCGTTGATAAAGCAATCTGCCGTTTTCTTTCAAAAGCTTGACATTTCCCATGATATGCCGGATCTCTCCGCTTTTGCGGCGCACGCGGTACTCTACACTGATGCTGTCCCCTTCTTTTTTTAGTTCCTGAATCTGTGACCGAAGATTCTCCTTATCTTCATCCAAAACAGACGCAGCAACCATGTCAAAGCCGTCCGCCGCCAATTCCTCCTGAGACTCATACCCCAGAATCTCCAATGCCGCCCTGTTGATGCTGATGATCCTGGAACCTTCCACCGTATGGCGCATCACGCCGCAGTCCATGGTGGTAAAAATCGTCTCCAAGGTATGATTCTTTTGCATAATTTCCTGTTCGTAAGCGCGCTCCTGCGTCACATCTATGGCCACGCCCACGGTTCCCATCACGCTTCCATCCAGATCATACAACGGCGATTTGTATGTCGTAAGCAGTTTCATACCGTCTCCGGATTTGACGGATTCCTCGGAAACGAAGGTCCGTTCCTTGCTCATCACTTCCTGCTCTGATTTGATGCACACCGGATCATCAAATTCAACGTCCCAGATATATGCGTGGCCGCGGCCCTCCACTTGCTGTTTTGTCTTATTCACCGTTTGGCAGAAGCTGTTATTTACTTTCTCATGAATCCCGTGCTTATCCTTATACCAAATGAGATTGGGAACGTTGTCAATCGTTGCCTCCAGGTAATGGCTCGTCTGCCAGAAATCCTTGCTCATCTTACAGGTCTGCTGCCACCGCAGGAAACGGAAACGGGTTTCTTCTTCCGACATCGGTACCATCCAGACGTCTTTTACTTCCGGCAAACTCGCTTCCAATAACTCCATTTGCTCTTTTTCTGCAAGCAGAATAAGCTCCGTCTCTCCAGCTTTATTGGCAATCAGTGTCTGTACGGCCTCTCCAGCCTCCTGTCCCCGCAGATCGGCTAAGATCACATCTGCCTTTGCTGCCAACTCTCCTTCCAGCTTCTCACTTTCCAAAAATTCATGCGTGAAACTCTCAAGCGGCGACATCGCTTTTATGATTTCAAATATCCGGTTGGGATTTCCTGCCAAATAAAAACGAACATGGCAATGATACATTTCCTTCTCCCCCTATGCTTATTCTGTCCTGTTATTATCATACTTTATTTTTCGAGGCATAGCAACCTTTTTCCGCAGTTGTTCAGGTGCTGCTTTTATAGATTCGCTCCATGATTTCCTCTGCCTTATCGACATCAATGCTCGAGTAATTCATCACATAAACATTTTTTCCCCGGCTGGATGGCCCATAATAATATCCCGACAATGGAACCAGCTTAATGCCCTGTGATTTTGCGCGGCTGCAGATCTCTTCTTCTTCCCGCTGCGACTGGATCGTCAGCAAAAAATGCAGTCCGGCTTCCTCCCCGGATATCGATGCGATCGATTTCAGCCTGCTCTTATGGATCGCTTCCAGCAAAGCATCCTTCTTTAACCGGTAATAATTCCTCAATCGGTTAATATGCGTCTCAAATTTCCCTTCTTCCATAAAGCGGGCTAACGTATATTGTTCAAAATTAGAAACCGTACCGGAATAAAAAGCCAGCTTTTCATAAAACCGTGACAACAGTTCTTGCGGCAAAACCATATAACTGATACGCACCGTGGAACATAGCGTCTTCGTAAACGTGTTCATGTAGATCACCTGCCCTGAGACATCTATGCTCTGCAGCGTAGGAATCGGCTGTCCGCTCAGACGAAGTTCACTGTCATAATCGTCCTCGATAATGTACCTCCCTCTTCCTTTGGAAGCCCACCCCAGCAGCTCATAACGTCTGCTGATCGGCATCACAATCCCTGTCGGGTAATGGTGAGACGGTGTGATATGCACAATATCCACCTGCTTTTCCTCCAGCTGCTCTGTAAGAATCCCGGAGCCATCCATGTCAATCCACTCACACGCCACCTGATAGCTGTTATAGATTTTCGCAATCTTTTGATATCCCGGGTTTTCCACGGCATAAACCTTGTTATTCCCCAGCAGCTGAATCAAAAGGCCATAAAGGTACTCGGTTCCGGCGCCAATCAGTATCTGTTCCGGCTGAACGCGCATTCCCCGAAATTCCTGCAAGTATTTTGCAATGCTTTCCCTGAGAGGGAATATCCCCCCGCAGGGCGGATTCGTCATGAGCTGGGCGCGGCTGTCGTTCAGCACCTCCCTGATCACCCTGGACCAGATCGTAAACGGAAACAAATCCGAGGGCGTCTGATTGCTGGAAAAATCCGCAAAATAAGAAGAATGCCCGTCGGTCAGCGGCACCATCTCTTTCCTGAAAGGTTCCTTCTTTTCTTCTATCGCCGCCTTAAAATCCGATACATAAAACCCCCGTTTAGGCATGGAATAAATAAATCCTTCGGCCAAAAGCTGGGCATAGGCATTCTCAACAGTGATTACACTGACCCCCAGGTTTTTCGCAAACGGCCGCTTGGACGGGAGCCGCTCACCCACTTTGATCAAGCCTTGCATGATATCATTTTTAATACTTTTATAGAGATGCTCATAGAGGGAACCTGGCCCTAGATCCGCTAAATTATACGTAAGCATACCGCCATTTTCCTCCGAACTGACCTTATTGGTTACATATAAATCGATGATTCCTAACAAGTCACTTACTATTATACTATCTGATTTCCAATAAGTAAACTACCAGAATTGCCTTCAGCCACTTTTTTGCCTCCAGAAACCAGGGGTCCTCCGGCCGGGTCAGGCACACATAATTTACCCTTCCCAACAACTGCTGAAGGTAGTGCACCGCTTCCCCCTTTGTCAATTCTTCCTTGTTCTGACGGTACTTTAAGTGATCCTCCACCCCAAACTTTCTGCAGTAATAGATTTCCTGGCGCAAACTTTTTCGGAATTGCACGGAAGTTTGCGCCTTATCATTCACTACCAGCCCTGTCACTGTCTGCCTGGCTGCCTTTGATATAACCCTGGTCTTTTTATGATTCAGTTCAAAACCCATCGCCTGCAGAAATCCCTCTGCCTTCTTCCTTACCTTCTTTGGATCAAAATCTCCGGAAAAAGTCATATCATCACAATATCTGCTGTAAGAAACCCCTTGTTCCGAACACCATTTTTGCATAAATTCATCAAACGGCCTCATTACCAGGTTCGAGACAGCCGGTGAAGTCGGCGCCCCCTGGGGCAGATACTCCCCATAGCAGCAGAGGGCCGTCAGCAGATTCCCCACAGCCGGAGGAAAATATCTCGCCGGAAACGCATGGTGCAGAACCATAGGAAAAGTAATATTTCCAAAAAAATCCTGAATGTCCAGTTTCATCAGCAGGGGCTGGCCTGCATGCACGGCGGCATTCTCCACAATACCGCAGAGCGCCGTGCTGTTTTCATCCCTTTTTCGGTATGCTGCAGCGCAATCCGCCGCAGGCCGCCCCTCCAGCACGTGGTTCAGCAGGTTCCTTTGCACATATTTCAGCAAGGGGTCCGGCGCCAGCAAGGTACGCACTCCTCCCCTTTTTTTCGGAATCCGGATTTTCTCATAATGACGCTCGCTGTGATTTGCCAGCGCATACAGGCAGGCAATCTCTTTGTCTTCCGGCCAGCCGTTTTCTCCTAATAATTGAAAGGACAAAAGCATATCCCTACAATGCTCCCGCGTACAATACCTCCAAAGTTCCTTTCTTCCCACACTCCACATACCTTTTCTCCTGTCCTGAAAACCTGCCGCAAAAATACTCTTATCCGACTACTTTCAAAATTATATATCAGTTTATTTTTTCTGTCAAAGCACCTTGCCGGCAAACCAAGCAAAAACGCCAGCCGGCATAATTCCCCTGCTGGCTGACGCTTTGTAAATCTGCTGTCCATTTTTTCCTGTTTCTGTTATACTGATACTGACTTGCCAAAGTCCAACCCTGTCTCAGATCGGAGGATTTTTTATGGATTGGAACCAAAAACCCTATCATTCCCTGGACTATGAGATGAAGCGGCGTTTCGGCACAAAGGTGTACAAAATTGCCCTAGACGGCGGCATGACCTGCCCGAACCGGGACGGCGCCCTGGATACCCGCGGCTGCATTTTCTGCAGCGCCGGCGGATCTGGCGAATTCGCAGAACCCTTTTTGGGAAACGCCTCCGCCTCCATACACAATCAAATAGAACGCGCCGTAAGCCGGATTCAGCAAAAGCTGGGTTCTTCTCCTCATGCCTACATCGCTTATTTTCAGTCTTATACCAATACCTATGCGCACGTGTCATATCTGCGCACCCTGTTTACCGCCGCCATCCGCCACCCGGATGTGCGGGCGCTTTCCGTCGCCACCCGCCCGGATTGTCTCCCGGAAGAAGTACTGGACCTTTGCGAAGAACTGAACCGGATCAAACCGGTGTGGCTGGAACTTGGCCTTCAAACCATCCATGAAAAGACAGCCGTATTGATCCGCCGCGGATATGATCTTGCCTGTTTTGAAGACGCCCTCTTCCGTCTGCGCCGCCGTGGCCTGGAAACCATCATCCATATTATCTTAGGACTGCCCGGGGAAAGCCGTACCCAAATGCTGGAAAGCGTCCGTTTTCTCGCCTGCCAGGACATCCAAGGCATCAAGCTGCAGCTGCTTCATATCCTTAGCGGGACAGATCTTGCCATACAATATCAGCAAAAACCTTTTCCCGTTTTCTCAATGGAAGAATATATGGATCTTGTTATTGACTGTGTCGCGCTGCTGCCGCCCCAAGTCGTCATACACCGCCTCACCGGCGATGCACCCAAACGCCTGCTGATCGCGCCCGCATGGAGCGCCGACAAACGCAAAGTCCTGAATGCCCTGCAAAAAAGGTTTCGGGAACGAGGCGTCACGCAAGGCTGCGCCTGGCTTCCTGGTTCATTCCGTACTGGCTTAACGCCCCCACATACCGCTCTGTAATAATCTCCGGTCTGGTGATGGAAGTTCCGACTACCACCGCATGCGCCCCCGCGTCAAGCGCCATTACCGCCTCCTCTTCACGGGCGATTTTCCCCTCCGCGATAACCGGAATATCCGTGATTTCACGGATTTTACGGATCAGCTCCAGATTTACGGACTTTACCCCGGCGCTTTCTTTGGTGTAGCCGGATAAGGTGGTGGAAATCAGATCAAATCCCATAGGCACTATCGCTTTTGCCTCCGATATGGTGGAGATCTCCCCCATCACCAGCACTTCCGGGTAATTTTTACGGATCTGACATAAAATCCCTTCCACCGTCTCTCCTCCCGGACGCTTTCTGGGCGTCGCATCGATTGCAACAATCTCAATCCCTGTCTCCAGGATTTCCCGGGCGCTCTCATAGGTCGGGGTAATGTAAACCTCATAATCGTCACGAAACTGCTTATTAATGCCAATAATCGGTAGGGATACCTTTTCTTTGATCTTGCTGATATTGTCCACTCCGGTAGCCCGGATTCCTGCCGCTCCTCCCTGGCAGGCGGCAGCCGCAAAGGCCGCCATAATTTCCGCCCCATACATCGGCCATCCTACTCTTGCCTGGCAGGATACGACCAGTTTCCCTTTCAGCTGCGCCAGAACAGCTTCTTTTTTATGGTTTATCTGTTTCACGGACCGGTTCATCAAAAGAGTCCCACCGCCTTCCCTGCAATCCCTAATGCAAAGCTGACTATCATACAGACATACATTCCTTTCTTCTGTTTTACCAGAATCCAGTAATAAGAAAGCACCAGCAATAACGGCAGAAAGCTTGGCATCAGGGAATTGATAATATCCTGAAGGATAATCTCTTTTTCTCCGATCATCCACACACAGGCGACATCCAGTTTCACAAACCCTACAATCATGGCTCCTACTGCCATCATACCTACGATGGTAGCGCCTTCCACAAATCGTTCTATCAGGTCGCTGCTCTTCATCTTAACTACCAGGTTCGTCCCCAGCTGATAACCATATTTGATAAACAGCCATCGGGAGCATACATTAAGCAATACATTCGGAATCAGGAACAGAAACGGGCCTGCCGGATTCCCCTCCAGCGCAAGAGCCGCACCGATTGCTGCAAAAATGGTCATAAACGTAGCTTTAAATACGGAATCCCCGATACTGGAAAGCGGCCCCATCAATGCAGCTTTCGTAGATGAAATCGCTTCCGGAGAAATCGGTTTTCCCGCCGCCCTCTGCTCCTCCAACGCCAGGGACACGCCAAGAACGGCATTTCCCGTATAAGGATGGCAGTTAAAGAATTCGTTATGGCGCAGGATTGCTTCCTGAAAATCCTCCTGTTCCGGATACAGCATCTTCAACGCCGGAATCATCGCATAGCAAAAACCCAGGGAGCAATAACGTTCGTAGTTAATGGTCGTCATGGAGAAGAAGGATCTCCAAAACACCTTTTTCAGCGCCTTATTATCCAGAATCCGTTCGGAAGAATCTTCTTTTTCCTCTTCTTCCGTGTCAAAATCATCCCCGAATCCATCTTCTTGCCGGCGGCCTTTTTCCATGCTCTGCATAGCGCATACAATCGCCACCGCGATAACGGCAGCCGCCAATACATTCAGTCCTAAATAGACCGAGCACACAAAGCCAAGGGCAAAGAACGGCCAGTATTTCCTGAAATTCATCATCTTCAAAAGCATCGCCATTCCCACGGCCGGAAGAATGCCGGATGCGATTTTCAAGCCATCGGTCAGAACCGCCGGCATGGAAGCCACAACCTGATTTACAAACTCACTGCCAAACCGGATTGCCAGAAACGTGGGGACAAAAAACACCGCAAAAAACACGGCAAGTCCGCAAAGCTGCATTCTTTCCACCATCTTGTAATCCCCGGCCCGGACATACTTATCCGCACTGTGAATCAAAATAATATTCAGGTTCCACGCAAACATAATCAGCAATTGCGCCAGCAATCCAATCGGAAGCGCAAGTGCAATACCGACCTCCGCATTCCCGCCGTTTAAGACCGCAAAAACGGTAGAGAGGATTCCGGCAATCTGTGCGTTTGGCGGAACACTGCCGCCGACCGGAATCACTCCCATGTACATCAGTTCTACGCTTCCCCCAACCAACAGGCCGGTCTGGATATCTCCCATCAGCAAGCCAATCAAAGGCCCTGCAAAAATCGGCCGGGAGATCATCCAGTAACCATAACCGTAATTTTCCAAAATTAAAAATGCAATAAACGTACTTAAAATCAATACCTGAATCATACTCATAAAAACGCCCTCCTTTGTGAAATGAGGTATAACTTCACAGCAGTTTCATCAAATCTTCCTTGGAATCGGTCGGGGTAGTGCGGTTCTCCAATTTCACTCCCAGATCATTCAGCCTTCTAAAAACCTCTTCCATTCCCAAATCCACATACACAGTCTTGGACAGCTGCCTTCGTCCCTCTTTAAAATAGAGTCCGCCTACATTGATTTCTTTTAATTCTATCCCTTTTTCACAAAGAGACAGCAATGCGGCCGGATGTTTCACTACCACGAAGATTTTCCGTTTCTCGTACTTTTTCAGAAGTTCCGCCCCTTTTTCCTCGCTGCAGACCATACATTTTATTCCCGCCGGACATGCCATCTGGAGCAGCGAAACCTGAAATTTGTCTTCTGCAATTTCATTATCAATTACCATGATCGCTTCGCTTTTGTAGGCAACGCTCCAGGCATAAGCCACCTGGCCATGAATCAGACGTTCATCAATCCTTGCTATGGTAATCATAATTTAAATGCCCTCCTTTCTTACCTACAAACTATCAAATGCGAAAGTAAATGTCAATATTTCTCCATAACTATGAAATTTTATTTCAAATTATGAAATATCAGTTGTTTCAATGCGGGTTTGCTGAATTTTTTGAATGCTTTCCTCATAATTTAAAGAACAATACAAGGCATATAGCAGATCAATAATATACAATTGTGCTGTCCTGGATGCCATCGCCCCGCTCCGGAATACGGTCTCTTTGGCTGTCACAAAAAGGTTGTAATCAGCTATTTGATTCAGGGAATTTTCCCCGCTCGAAGTCACCGCCACCACGGGAGTCCCGTTTTTCTGGAGGATTCCCGCGATCTGAATCATCTCTTTCGTCTCCCCGGAATAGGAAACAATAATCCCCACATGGGAGGCGTCCGAATTGACTGCCTGCACGTACTGACGGTCATACAGCTGATATGTAATAACATTTTTTCCAATACGCATAAATTTAAACTGTCCATCCATCGCTACCATATTGGACGCCCCCGCTCCATAAAAATCAATAATCACAGCCTTCTCCAAAAGCCGCACCACCTCCATAAGGACGCTTTCGTTCACCAGCACCCGCGTCTCCTCAATCGTTTTTACGGCAATGTTGGTAATCTTCTCGATAATGGCATGAGGCGTATCGTCTTTCTCAATGGTGGTAGTATCCAGCAGATTCAGTTTCATATCCTGAAAATACTTGATTTCTTCCGCCAGCAAAACCTTCAGCCTCGAAAATCCCTTGATGTCTATTTTTTTACAAAGCCTTACAATCGTAGCCGGAGAAGTAAAGGATTCCCGCGCCAGGTCATACACGGTATACTCCAGTACTTTTCTGGGATACTTGAGAACATATTCCCTCACCTGGTTTTCCGCTACCGATAAGTTCCGGGTGTCTCGTAATTTGATCAAAACGCTCATATCTGCCTCCTGCAAGTTTTTTTACAGTATGACATATTCCTTCCAGGAAGTAAAATAAAATTTCAGTTTAGTTAAAAATATTTGATTTTTTGTTTCAATACGATATAATAAAGGCAGAAAAAAGCACAAAAAAAGCAAAGGACAGGTCTTTCATCTTAAAACACCTTGATCCTCTGCGATACAGAAAGGAATGGCTAAAAATATGATAGGAATATTGCTGGTATCTCACGGAACTTATGCACAGGCCATGCTGGAAACAGCCCAGATGATCCTCGGCAGCCAGGAACGCATCCTGGCAGTGGGACTGACTCCCTCAAAAAGTCCTGAAACCCTGAAAGAAGAAATCTGCCAGGCCATCCGGACTTTGGGCGCCGGAAATCTGCTTGTCTTTACCGACATCATCTCCGGCACCCCTTTTAATACGGTCGCCCTGCTGTCCAGGGAATATTCTTTCCGCCATTTTACGGGAATCAACCTTCCCCTGTTAATTGAAACACTCGCCAGCCGCCCCTATGTTTCGATGGAGGAACTTACCGATACACTGAAGAAAAATGCCGCCTCAACGTTCGTCGACGTGGATGAACGGATGAAATGACGCCTTCCCTGCCTGGACGCATGCTTTATTCTTCGTACCACTGCTCCATCCTTTCATTGGCCCATACCACCCGGTTACGGCCAAACTTTTTTGCGTCATACAACATGGTATCTGCAATTTTTAAATAAACTTCATACGAGTTCTCCCTCTGGGGAATCAGCGTAATGCCTCCGATACTGACCGTCACCCATTCGGCAATCGACGGCGCATGGGAAATACGAAGATCTTCTATTTCGCATCGGATCTTTTTCAAATACTCAAACGCCTGCGCCGCATTCCCCCCCATAAAGAACGCCACGAATTCTTCTCCCCCGTAACGGGCCATAAAATCCGTGCTGCGCTGAAAATGGGAAGCTACGGTCTGCGCCACTTTGGTAATCACCTTATCCCCGGCCGGATGGCCAAAAGTATCATTGTACGCCTTAAAATGGTCAATATCAAACATGCACACAGAAAACGGAACCTGCAGGCGGGCCGCCTCATTCCATTTGATAATACTGTAACAATCATGCTGCCGCCGGTTTGCAACCCCGGTCAGCTGGTCAGTCATGGACTGATGCTCCGCCTGCTTCCGATACCGGTATAATTTGATATGGGTATTCACCCTTGCCTTAACTAAAAGGGGATGAAATGGTTTTGATATGTAATCCACCGCCCCCAGCATAAGTCCGTGCTGTTCGTGCTCTATATCCGAAAGGCTGGTAATCAGTATCACCGGCACACTCTGGGTGATGATCTCGTTCTGAAGCTTTTTCAGCAGGGTAAATCCGTCCATTCCCGGCATCACCACATCCAGCAAAACCATTGAATATCCTCCGGAACTTGCATAGGCAAGGCCTTCCTCTGCTGTCTGGGCAACCGTAATCTCATAATCGGAATCTAATATCGCCTTTAACTGGGCAGCCTGTGTAGGGCTGTCATCAACAATCAATATTTTTTCCATGTCTGCACTCCTTATCTGCCTTCCTGCCTGGTACACAACACATCTTAATGTTTCTTAGTGCTTCTTAGTATTCCCTGTATTTTATCTCATCTTTTCACGCCGTTTCCTGCTTTTGTGAACATTTTACCATGACATACAAAGTTAAACAAGTATAAAACCGTCATTCCCAGGGCCGATCTTCTGTTCTTTCCGGAAACCGGTCAAACGGTTCCTATAAACCCCACATCATCTGATATTCCTTCTCCCCTGTATTTTCATCCGTACTCTCCTGCAGGATCTGAAACTGTTCCCTCTTATAAAACCGGACCGCCCGTATATTCTTCTGGTATACGCTTAAACTCAGCCGCTTCTTTATCCCTTTTACATAATCCAGAAGCTGTTTTCCAATCCCTTTCGATTGTGCTTCCTCACACACAAAAATTCCTGCAATATAATCGCCGCTCAATCCCACAAATCCCTGTATGCCATTTCCCGCTTCATAGACATATACCTCTGCCTGAAGAAGCATTTCCTTCACTGTCGCAAAATTATCCCGCCAGTACGCTGCAGGAATAAAATCATGTGCGCTTTCGTTGGTGACCAGCCAGATATGAGCCACTCTTTCTATATCGTCTTTCCTCAGCTTTCTAATCATAATTCTCCTTAATATTTTCAGTCCGGGTTCCTTCACTCAATTTCTGACTCTGCACCGTCTCCGTTTGCTGTTATCATTATACTTCACTTTATGTTTTTATACAATGAGAAAACCATGATAAATTCAGCATAAATTCATAAAGAGACCCCTTTAAGAGCCTCTTTTTATTGTTCCGTATTTACTTATCAACATCACTTCAGCTGCCCGTACTCCTCCGGGTCCACGGGTTCCAGCCACTCATTGGAAGCCCCTTCTGCGGGCACCTCCACCGCCAGATGAGCAAACCAGCTGTCCGGCGCCGCACCATGCCAATGCTTTACCTCCGGCGGGATATTGACCACATCCCCGGGGTGAAGTTCCAGAGCCGGCTTTCCCCACTCCTGGTAATATCCCCTTCCCGCTGTCACCAGCAGAATCTGGCCGCCCTTATGGTGAATATGCCAATTATTGCGGCACCCCGGCTCAAAGGTCACATTACCAATGGGCACCCGCTTCGTGGTAAGCATATTCAGGTAACTTTGCCCTACAAAATATTTTGCAAATGCCTCATTCTTTTCTCCCATCGGAAAAACACTGATGTCTTTATTTTCCATAATTGTCCATTCCTTTCCACAGACTTACTTCGCCGCTTCGTTCACACACCGTAAAGCATTCAGGCTTCGGGGATAACCGATATACGGCAGACACTGAGAAATAACCTTAATCAAAAATGCCTTATTATTTCCAATCCTCATATTCGCCGCCGCATGGCTGGCCAGCTGAGGTTCGCAACCGCCCTGGGCGGCCAGATAACAAAAGGTAACCATTTCCCGCTGCCGGTTGTCCAGTCCGGTTCTGGTATAGTAATCGCCAAAGCAATTATCCGCCAGCCAGCAATTGATATGACGGCTTTCCTCCGGCCCGGACTTCCAGAAATCCGCCATATGATCCCCGAAAATCTCTACCTGCACCCCCGTCCCCGCTTCCCGGCGGCCTTTTGCGGTAGTGGTGGCCTGCCCCGGCAACGGCAAAGAAATCCCCCGCTCCTTCAGCACCTCATTAGTAACGCTTAAAAAAGGGCGCACGCGGCCAATACCTAAATAAGCCACCGCCTGATAGACAATCTCCTTTACCTCCACCGGTGTTACGCCAAAGTTCAGCGCTGCCGGCAGCACGGCCCGAAACTCGTCCACGCCCTGGCATCCCAGCAAGGTTGCCAGAATTGCCATAAATCGCGTCGAATCCTCCAAATCATCCTGGCTTACCACCTCATCCAGCGCAAAATTATCAAATAATTCTGCAAATTCCGGGTCCGTCTGCTCAAACTCAGACCAGCCATCCGGATACATTTTCTTCCTGTAGGCCCGCGCGTTTTCTGTAATTGCCATGATTCTTTTCCTCCTTCTCCTCAGCTTCCGGCCTTTGAGCCATAACAAAAGCGATCCTTTTCCCTCATTATAATTCTCTGATTTTTGATTAGCAATATCCAAATTGTTATGATGTCATAAACCGAACGTTCATACATTACTGTTACGTTCATCGTTTGGATTCCCGGGGGAACGGAATTGCCGCCTGCCCTCCGCACTTCCTGGATTTCAGATCATGCAGCCGGCTGTCCCTGAGAAATTTCTTCTTCCTCGGGTCTCCTTCCGCACGATAAACCATCCGATTATCCAGATCAAACACCGAACTCCAGACTGTCTCAAAATCCGGCTCATGATCATATTGGCACATAAACCCATAATCGCCCTTCAAGAGCTGTTTGGTGGTTTCCAGATAATCCTCCCTGATCTTTCCCGAGGAAAAGCTGTCCATGACGACCTGATACCGTTTTGCAGAATCATAATCATCCCCTCCGGCATCATCATAGGGTTTCATTTCATCCGACGTGAAACTGTTGACCGTGCACAGGATACAGCCATTATCAAAATTTTCCGCCCCACGGACTCTTTTCGCCAAAGGGGTGCACTCCACTACAGCCATTTTGCCCTCCCGATCCGCAAGCAATATATTACAATTAGAAGCAACCGGCAGGTCTTTAAGCAGGGAGAGCGCCTGTTCCGTATGATCCGCCTTTTCCAACAGATACCTCACAATAAAACACGAATTAAATCCTGCCCGTATTTTCTTAAGATCTGTCATCACAAATGTCATGGCCACCGCAAGTCCGTGCTCGTTCAGTCCTTCTTCCCCGTTAATAAAAGAGGATGTAGTAATATGAAAACGGTTCCCATTCTCTGGGACATAGATCTCACTTTTGCAGCTATCCCGCAGATAAGGCGGCAAGTCATTATTTCTGCCATAGATCGTTCTGCCGCCGCTTACATAGGCAAAAGCCGTACAGCCCCGAACCTCGGCCGGGATATTTTGCTTCAGGTTATACATACAGCAGCCCATACATAACATCCAGGAGGCAAACGGCAGATAATCCATGCCGATCGCATCGCTCACCCCCTGTATTTCCTCACATACCTCAGGAAAAAAATCCCTTAACCGTTCCTCGCTTCTCCTCCCATGCTCCAACTGAAAATCATCCAGCTGAAGAGGAAAAGATATGCCGCCTTTCTTAAAAATCCTGCCCCGCTTCACTCCCATTTCATAATGACTGCCTTTTAATCTTAGATGATACATTCCTTTTTGTCCTCCCTGGTGATCGAAATCCACACTTCGGAGCGCCCCCGCGCCAGGCGGGTATCACAGATTGGATACACCTCAATGTCCGGCAGCTTCGCATATTGATATCCGGAAAAGGGCAGCCATTCCAAGTAAAACCGCCGGAATGTACTCTGTACCTCCTCCCTCAGGCAGCCGTTATTCTCAAAAACCACCCAGAAGGCTGCAGGAATTTCATACTCATACATATCCGATGGCACCGGCGCACCTGTGGCAACTCCGATATAGTAGTAGATCTCTTTTGGATTTTCATATACACTGACGCCAAGCACCCCGCCCGGCTCTCTGTCCGCCAGCCGGCATATACGGGAAAACTGATTTCCCGGCACCATAGCTTTCCAGAAACCAGGAACAATCCTCAGATTCTCTTCCATTTCCTCGACCATAGGAATACGGACTCCCACAATGCGCAGAGGCGCCTTCTTCACAATGCGGTACGCCAGAGCGCACTCCCCTGTTATCCGGATAGAAAATCCAAGAGACGGATATGCCTGCAGAACCGTTCCTGCCGCCCTTGCCGCCGTCGGCGTAATGCCATGGATCTTCTGAAAAGCACGATTAAAAGAGGTCGGAGAAGAATATCCGTATTTCAGCGCAATATCTATCACCTTGCTATTTGTCCGCTGCAATTCAAAAGCAGCCTGCGTCATTTTCCGGCGGCGTATATACTCCGACAGCGACATGCCAGAAACATACGAGAAAATGCGCTGAAAATAATAGGGGGAACAGCATGCAATACGTGCCGCTTCCTCAAATGATATTTCTTTGTCCAGATTATCTTCTATATAATCAATGGCTGCGCCCAGATTTTTCAACCATTCCATCTTCCATCCTCCGCCCTTCATGGAAAGCGATTGCCTTTCGTCAATGTACCAGATCAGACTATCTCAATCGGATTTATATTTCCTCTCATTTTCTGTCATGTTTTGTAAACTGTAAAAACCGGCAAATCCATTCCGGATTGGAGTTATAATACAAATGGGGAAAACCGGCTGCTATCGTGTCCGTCACATACATACAGTCCCAGCTTCCGGCGCTTAGAGGCTTGACAGCCTTCCAGTCTTTTCCCGGCAGCGTACTGTCCCAATAATGAAATTCATGAGCCTGGAACATCTTCTGCCCCTTCTGATCATATAAGGTAATATAACCGAAGCGGGACCGTTTTTCCGTCCGGTATCCCTTGGCCGGGATCAGGCCAACCATCGGATAACAGACATGATCCGTCCCTTCCAGCATCTCATGAAGATAGAGAAACCCCCCGCATTCTGCCAGCATTTTTATGCCCTGCCTGCCTGCTGTCCGGAGTTCTTCCAGCATAGCTTTATTTTCTGATAATTCCTTCGCATACATCTCCGGATAACCGCCTCCAAGCAAAATTGCCGAAATCCCGGGACATGGCAGACGTTTATCATGAAGAGGACTGAACGGAACCAGTTCCCACCCCTGTTGTTTCAGCAAATCCAGGTTTTCCTGATAATAGAAGCAAAAAGCCTCATCCCTTGCAACGGCAATACGCCGAATGTTTTTCACCTCAGATAAGAACTGCTGCTTTTTCCTCTTGCGTATGAGCGGCGCGCTTTCCGCCAGTTCCAGCAATCCTCCCACATCCAGGCAGGACTCCAGCTGGTCCGCCAACGCCTGAACCCTTACCCGAAGTTCCGCCTGCTCTCCGGGCAAGGCCAACCCCAGATGACGGCTTTCCCACCGGGCCTCCTCACACAGGGGCACCGCGCCAAAAAGGCGAACCCCAAGTTGTTCCAGGCATGGCCGCAGCCTCTCGGCCATGGCCGCCGAGGTCCGGTTCAAAATCACCCCGCATATATGACTGTCTTTTTTGTATTCCAAAAATCCTTTCACCACTGCCGCCAGGGACAGGCTGCTGCTTTTTCCATCCACCACCAGAACCACCGGCGTATCCGTAATCCGGGCAATCTCATATGCGCTGGCCTGAACGCTGATTCCCCCAACCCCGTCATAATATCCCATTACCCCCTCAATAACCGCAATATCCGCCCCTTGTGCCTTCTCCTCAAACAGTTCCCCCACCTGCTCAGGCGGCAGAAAAAAGCTGTCCAGATTATATCCCGGAATTCCCAATACATACTGATGAAACAAAGGATCTATATAATCCGGCCCGCATTTATAGGACACGCAGGCAAGCTTCCGCCTTTTAAAAATCTCCAATAATCCACAGGTAATTATGGTTTTTCCACTGCCGCTTGCCGGGGCGGCAAACAAAAGCCGGGGAAGAGGTTTCCTTTTTTCGCTCATGCCTTTTCTCCTTTGGCGGCGTCTCTGGCTTTTCTCTAAATTATAACGATTATAACAGCCGCCATAATAATATTATTGATAAGTAAATTCAATATAGCACAGGAGCATCTGAGGCAGCAAGCGTTTTTCCAGAAGGATGATCTGTGGTTTTCTGTCAAATCAAACAAAGGCCGCCGCGCCTTTGATCCTCACCATCAGCGCAACGGCCTCATCAAACTCTGTTTTAAACAAGCTTAAATAAATCCCATCAGCGAAAGCGGCAGCGTCACACACACGCCTGCCAGCACCGGCAGCAAGGTGCAGGTGACAAAAATCGGAAGATAAGATTCCTTCACTGTGGTATGCAGCAAAGAGCAGCATGCCATCAGGGAACCATTATGAGGAAGGGAGTCCAGAGACACGGAGCCAACACAGATCAGCCTGTGCATCACCCCCATATTGTAGCCATTTGCCACATACCCTTCCAGAAGAGGCTGGATATTCGGTACCAAGGTGGAAATCGCCGAGGTGCTGGAGCCGATGATACCGGCCATCAGCGCGCCTCCTCCCCAGCACAGCATATAGGGATTGATACTGGTCTGCCCCACCCAGAGAAGCAGACGCTGATAAAAGGGTGTCAGGGCAACCACGGCTCCCAATCCGCCCATAACAGAAAGGTTCAATGCCGGAACCACTCCCTCATAAAGGCTTTTTTCCGCAATATCCAGCCACTTGGCCAATCCGAAACGCTTGAACCGAATCAGAATAATCAATGCCACCGCAGCAAGCATGGAAACGGCAACCGGAATGTTAAATACATTATAAAGCACCAAAACTACCGCAATAGGAAGCACCGCCTCCGGAAATGAGGGCAAACCCTCTCTTGAGGCTTCCTCTTCCTCCTCCTCGGGCCTGTCCTCAAAAACAATCCCCTTTTTCTGCCAGTGCTTCACCTGCCACTGCATATAGGCGATGATGGATACGAACAGAAAAAGTGTGGTGGCGATTCCCTCCGAGGCAGAGGCGGAATATTCGCCGGGTCCGAAACCTTCATTTTCTCATCCTGAAGATCCGCGCCGGCCACAAAGCTTCTCCCGGCGCCTGTCAGAATCACCCCCCAGATATCCTCATCCGCCGCCATCTGGTCAAAAAGTTCATTGATGGAAGCAAATGTGTCCAGATTCAGGGCATTGAGGGTTTTGGGATTGTCAAAGGTCAGATAAGCCACATGCCCCTTTTGCTCAAAATGAATCACCCCCGGATATTCAGTCCTGTACTTCATTTCCAAGTCACCTCTTTCTTTTTTCTTTTATTTTAGCTATTATTTGCAATGAAGTGAAATAAAGAAACCGTATGTTCTTATACAATATTCTTATTTTGATTCCGAATTATTCTGTGATAGACTATAAAAAACGTCAGAAAGATTTTTCTGTCGCAGCCTGTCATGCAATCCATTTGTGATAAAAATTCAGGAGAAAACCATCATGTATAAAGCAAAGGAAGAACAGAGAATCCAGCTTCGCGAAAATGTGCGGGACGGTACCGGACTGATTTTTGTGCGCCACCTTTTAGAAAAGGCCGAGACACTGGGAATAACTACCATGTGTCTGGTCATGACTATAAATCCCGGCGTCAGTATTGGCCCCCATTCCCACGAAAGCGGGGTGGACGCGGAAATCTACTATATCATCCAGGGAGAGGTGGCCAGCGGCGATCCGGGCCATGAGGTCCTCATGAAGGCCGGCGACGTCAGCTTCACCGGAAACGGCCATGTTCACTTTCTGGAAAACCGATCTGAACAGGCAGCGGAAGTCTTTGCCATTATTATTCGCCAGAAATAACTATTTTCCGAATAACCCCGCAAAAAGGTTCTCACACCATAAATGATTCCCAGTCATTCATGTGGGAACCTTTTTTCTGTCCCAAAAGCAACTCGGCAGGAAAGCATATGCTCTCCTGCCCCATTTTCAAAAATTCATTCTTCAAAATCACTGCTGCAGCTGTAATCCGATTCTCAATCCGGACATATCCTTCCCACTTCTGACCACAATTTACATATTCCTCCCCCAAGGCCAGCACTGCCCCTATTCCCCTTTTCACACAAAGGGAACAGGGAAGCATCCCCACAAACAGCAGCACCTCTGCCAGAAAAATCAGACTCAGAATCCCCATCTGATATAGCCCTGCCAGATACCAGGTCCCTGCCGTCACCATCCACCATACCAAAATGTACATCGTCTCTCCTCGTGCTTTTGCACTCTCCCCAAAAGCGGCATTCTCGGTCATGCTCCCTGCTGATACTCTTCTTTCCGCCACAACGAAAAACGCCAGGGTTTTTCCTTTCCCGTTCCCTGGTGCTTTTCCTTTTCCTATATCCGTCCCCACCAGGCTCTCCTTTTGCCGCCCCGCAGATCGCTTTTTCACTGACACTCCATTCAAATCTCAAAAGTCTCATTTCCTGATCTTAACTCTATTATAAAAAGAATCCCCTTATTTCAGAAGTCTCCGTTTGTTATTCACTGTATACCAGATGGTAATTACTACTCCAAAAACACGCAGTCCCCCACCGCCATATAACAACTCTGCATCTGCAAATCCCTGTCAATCCATTCCTTCGCCAGTCTGCCGGAACAATGATTCATCCCCAGAATCCTGACTCCCGCCGCCTTCAGATGTTCCACTGTCAGACGAATCCGCTCCTCATCCGCTTCCTTTAAGTGGGTTCCCCCAAACAGGGCATACACCGGTCTGCCAAAAATCTCTTTGACATGTTCCACCATATTAAGAATCCCCGGATGGGAACAGCCTGCCAGAACCGCCAACCCCTCCTTCAACTCCAGCGCCAGGCAAATCTCATCCCCAAAATCATCGGAAACCATCCCTTCCTTCGTCCACCGCACAAACCGCTCCGGAATCTTCTCAAACTCCCATTTTCTTGGAAAATCTCCCACCAGCCACATTCCCTCCGCCAGCTCCCTTTTCCCTTCACATACCCGGTATTCCACCTGACATTTTTTCAAAAAACCCTCATCAAAACCAGCCGAAAGATCAGAAAAACATAACCCCTTTCTGGCATATTTCGGCTCAAAAAAACGGGGGCCTGTATAAAGAATCCGACTGCCCATTCCCTGTTCCAGAAGGTCCCGGTAGCCGGCAGCATGGTCATAATGACTGTGACTTAACACCACCCCGTCAAGCGCCGCAAGATCTCTCCCCAGCCTCCTGGCATTCTGACACACAGCCTCCCCCTGGCCGCAATCAAAAAGAATGCGGGTATTGTCCCCATCCCTCTCCACCAGAAAAGACAACCCATGCTGGTGCAGCAAAGCTTTGTTGGCAGAAGCCTCATTATCCATAAGCGCCGTAATCCGTATCATTTCATTCCTCCTGCTGCCGTTTTATTTTCCATTCTATCATGTTGGCAGATATCTTTTCAAGAAAAATCCCCCGCCTCCATACACTCTAATTTTTTATGAAGATTCAAAGCCATAATCAGAGCAATACCGGCAGCCAAAATATCTGCAACCGGCTGAGCATAGAGAACCCCATTTAACCCCCAGGCCATGGGAAGCAGCAAAATGGCAGGAAAGAAACAAATCCCCTGTCTGCAGGCGCCCAGAATACAGCCTTCTCTTGCCCTTCCCATTACAAGAAACAGAAAAGAATACACCGTATAAAATCCAAAAAACAGGAAGGAAAAGCCATTTGCCCGCAGCGCGGCAGAACCAATACGGATCAAGTCCCAGTCATCTTTAGTAAATAAAGATAAAATCTGTGTGGAAAACAGAACCGCTGTTAACCCAAAAATCACACAAAACACAGTTGACCAGATAACCGATATTTTAATCGCTTCATGCAGACGTTTAAACTTTCTGGCCCCATAACTAAACCCGGCAATCGGCTGAAATCCTTTCAAAAATCCAAAAACCACCAGGGTTCCCATGGACATAATTTTTGTAACCGGCCCCATAGCCGCAAGAGCTGAATTTCCGTATCTGTTTGCTGCATTGTTTATCATGCCGATCGACATACTGCTCAGAATCTGAAATATCATGGTAGGAATTCCTATTTTCAGAATTTCAAATATAATCTCTCTGGAAAAAGAACAATCTTTAACATGGAAACGAAACATACTCTTTTTCCGCAAAATATAGATCAGATAAATCAAGGCAGAAACCATCTGCGAAGCAGCCGTGGCAGCAGCCGCGCCCACAATCCCAAAATCCAACACATAAATAAGAACCGGGTCCAGCGCAACATTCAGCAAAGCGCCTGCCATCAACGCACCCATAGCCGTTTTTGCAGCGCCCTCGCTTGATACAATATTATTCATAGTGACATTGAACACATTAAAAATCGAAAATGTAATATAGATACGTGTATAAGCAATTGCATAAGGCATAACACTTTCCAGCGCCCCCATCTGCTTCAGAATCGATTTCAGAAAAACCAGAGAGCCAACAATAAGGACTGCCCCCAGCCATACACTGCTGTATAAGGCAGTACTGGCTACCTTATTCGCAGTGTCCCCGTCTCTGCTTCCCAACAATCTCGAAAGATAGGCGGCCGCGCCATTTCCAAATAACAGTCCCAAACCTACGACGATCTGTCCCAGCGGAAAAGCCACCGTAACTGCCCCCATCTGCTCTGTGCCCAACCCGCCAACAAAATAAGTATCCGCCAGATTATACAGGGCATTAATCAGCATACCGACCATGGTTGGCAGGCCCAGTGCAAAAAGCGCCCTGGACACAGGAGCATTTCTCAAAAGTTCCATTTTCTTGTTTCCCTCATTCTTGTTTTCCTCATTCATCTCTTAAACTCCTTCTCTTTGATTTTGCACTATTTTATACTACTATAAATTATAGTAGTTGCATAACAGAAGATATACTACTATAATTTATAGTGTCTGTCAAGCACAAAAAGGAGGCAAAACTATGACTGCAATCGATTTAATCGTACTGGGTATGTTAAAAAAAGAAGCTTTAAGCGCCTATGATATTCAAAAACTGGTAGAATACCGCAACATTTCCAAGTGGGTGAAAATCAGCACCCCCTCCATCTACAAAAAAGTTATTCAACTGGAAGAAAAAGGTTTTATCAAAAGCCATGTGAAAAAAGAAGGAAAAATGCCAGAAAAAGCAGTTTATTCTTTGACCGAGCAGGGAGAAAAAGAATTTGAAAAACTTATGTTGGAAATCGCCGCGAAATCTGTCAACATCTATCTGGACTTCAATGCGGTAATCGTTAATTTAGACAGCCTTTCACAGGAAAACCAGAGAACATGTCTGGCACATATTGAAAACAATATCCGAGAGTTAAAATCTTTTCTGGAAGAAAACCTTTCTGCAAAAGAGAATGCGCCAGACATTCCAGAAAACGGTATGGCTGTTTTGCAGCAGCAAATGACGCTTACTCAGGCAATCGAAACATGGATTTCTTCAATGACAGGCAAATACCCAAAACTTTAAAAATGCCAGATACAGCAGTTCAACCGCTATATCTGACACTTCTCAACAGATTTTCCTCTTATTCTTCATCCTCGGCATCCATGTTCATTTCAAGTTTATAATAAACATCAATATCACGGATAATACCGTCAAGGTCTGTTCCATCCAACTCGGTAATCCATTGTTGCAGTTCGTTGATCGTAATAATATCCTCAATAGCCTTTCTATATCTTTCTTCCAAAACCGCCATACCGCTGGTTCTTGCCGAGATATAGTGCTCCAAATCAGCTAACACCGTTGCTTTTGTTGCTTTAGTTTTGATGACAAAAGTAATGGGGAAGTGCATTACTTTGTCAATATCTAATAAGTATTTATCGTATCTATTCACTTCTGTTACTTGGAAAAAACGTCCCACTGGACGCATTACAAAATCAATGCCTCCATCATTTGCATTCGTGCGTCCGGTTTTATATAACTGTAGTTGAAGTTCTTCGATGGTATCCTTTGAATACCCAAAATATACCGTAATATTTTTGTAGTGGTTTCTCAATATAGCATAGCTAATTATTTCAAAAATTCTCGCTTCTGCATCTTCAGTTAGTAATTCGTTTATTTTTGATATCTTTTCAGAATAATCAGTCGTTTCCTGCATTTCTGATAGAATGCTAATTAATTCATGATCCTTCCTGATCAGCAACCCAATATATTTTTCAATAATCCTACAACACACTTTGCTGATATCATGACCTTCCACATAGATATAATCAATATGAATCAGGTATTTACCATTGTTAATAATAATTAAGTCATTCGCAATATCTGTAAATTTATTTCTGAACTCACCATTGACCCTTGAATTAAGTGCATGATTCTGAAGCTTTATCCCACCATACAAACTCGTATAATAGGTAACTAGATACATATAGTCATAACCCTCAAATGTCCTATACCCAACCTTGTTTTGGTAAAAATCCGTCTGATAAAAATGCAAAATGGAGTAGATTGCATAGATGCTGGCAAGGCTGCGGCGAGTTTTACTGTTTCCATGGACAGCCTTCATCTTTTTGTCAAGATACTGCAAAAGATGACTATTATCATAAATTGTCTGAAACTCATCAGGAAATTCTTCCTTTAAAATATCTGCAACAAAACTTTCTGTAATTTTCACTATTTCTCTCCTCTGACATACTTAGATTTAGCATTTGTTTTTCTTACCTTCTTTTTTACAAGAGACTTTCCTTTATATTCAGATGCAATACCCGTGCGCCTGATTCCGATTTCATAATACTCTTCATTCATATCAATGCCTATTCCAATTCTGCCCAGCTTGGTTGCAACCGCAGAGGTTGTAAAGGAGCCGGAAAACGGGTCCAAAACAATATCTCCTGGATTAGATGATGCCTTAACAATTCTCTCAAGCATGGATTCCGGTTTTTGTGTGGGATGGTTTTCATATTCCTCCATCTTAAAACGAACCCTGTTGAACTCCCAAACATTTCCGGGCACTTTTTCAGTACTATATGGCTGTGGAGGATTCTTTCTATAATCAATCAGTTTCCTATGCGCCCCTGTTTTTGCTTCAACAAGAATGTCTTGACAATTAAATGTATACTTCGCTTTGGAACTTTTATTTATCATTAAAATTGGCTCGTATAAAGAACCAAACATTTTTTTGGATTGTACTCCCGAACTATCGTATGTCCATGCAATCCTACACAAAACGTTATATTTTTCTGCAACATATATATCCAAATACGGCATATGCTGAGTTGCAGTCATAAAATACATGGTTCCATTATCTTTCAGCACTCGCATACATTCATCAATCCATTTTTTGCACCAAGAGACATACGCATCAACAGTATCCCAATGGTCAATGTTATTTCCAAAATTCTTACCAATATTATAAGGCGCATCTGCAAAAATCAAGTGAATAGAATCATTTTTTATTTTTTTCAGGGCATCCAAACAATCCCCCAAAATTGCCATGGAATTGTGATTATGTACTTCTTCAAAACTGATTTCATCTACAAAAATACTTTGAAATTCAAATGTTAATTGTTGTGGATTCATTCTTGTTCCCCGCCATGTCCATTATAAATTCTAAAATATCATTTGCCTGACAGTTTAACACACTACTTCTTAATATGTCTTTTATCAAAATAATACATCTACAACTTCCAATTTACCGTCTTCATTATAACAGCAAAAAAACCCGCCGACAAGTATAAATCAAGAAGCACCTATCCTTATCTATATACATTAATGACTGCAAAAGCCTTTTCCTGTATTTTTTGATAA
>CAMSTY010000025.1 GCA_947063875.1 uncultured bacterium | reverse complement strand
TTGCCATTATAGGAAGTATAATACCATCGAGATGCAAAACAAGCATTTTTTAGGAATTTCAAAAAGGAAAAGGAGAGTGCATTCATTATGAGAAAGCAGACAAAAGTAGTTGCAGTCGCATCTGCAGCAGCCCTGCTTGCCATCGGCGCTTCCATGACTTCCTTCGCAGCTACCGGCTGGGTGGAAGAGGATGGGACCTGGTATTTCTATGACAATGATGGCAACAGAGTGGAAGACACCTGGAAGAAATCCGGCGACAACTGGTACTGGCTGGACAGCGAAGAAGGCGGCGCCATGGCCATCGATAAGCTGGTTGATGATGACGACGACACCTACTATGTAGATTCCAACGGTGTGATGGTCCGCAATACCTGGGTTAGGATTGTGAACGAGGATCAGGATGAGGATGACGATCCGGCTGAATACCATTACTACTATATGCAGTCCAATGGTAAGGCCTACAAGGCTCCGGACAGTGCGGATATCCGTTTCCGTACCATTGACGGCAAGAGATACGCCTTTGATGATGACGGCATTATGCTGTACGGCTGGGTAAGCGCAGACGGCGAGAGGGAAACCGACGAGGATGGATGGGCCGAGTCCGATACCCTGTATTATCTGGGTTCCTGGGATGATGGTGCTATGAAGACCGGCTGGCAGAAGATCACCGTTCATGATGACATCGAAGAAGACGATATGGATTATTGGTTCAACTTCAGATCCAATGGTAAGAAGAGATTCAATGAAGATAGTGCTGAAAAAGCAATTGATGAGGTTAGAATCAATGGCCGGCGTTATGGTTTCGATGAGCGCGGCGTTATGACTTACGAATGGACCGCCGCAACTAACAATACTGCTAGCCTGGCATCAACCTCAAACTGGAGATACTTCAACAATGTAGATGATGGCGCCCGCGTAACCAAAGGCTGGTTCCGTGTAATCGCTCCCGATGAGGATAATGACAATACCTTCCGTAGCAATTATAATGCTACCTTCGCAGCGGATGATGCGGATGACGAAAACGAGAGATGGTACTATGCCGATGGCGACGGCCAGGTTATCTCTGGCCAGATCGAGAAGATCAAAGGTAGATACTATGGCTTCCGTCCGGAGGGTACCGCTACTGGCGGCGACAGAAAAGCAGGCGCTATGCTGTCTGGTCTGGTACTGATGAAAGTTGATCCGGCAACGGGTGTAATTCTGGAAGTGCTGGATGATGACGTAGACGCAGATGATCTGGACGATCTGTTAGATGACACCGGGACCAATGCAGCACGGGCTCTGGCTGATCCCACGATTTCTCTGTACTACTTCGGTAGCGATGAACTTGGCGATGGTTCTATGAAGACCGGCGCTACGACTGTAACTCTGGATGGTGATACCTATAACTTCTTCTTCCGGAGGACTGGCGGTATCGAGAGCAGAGGTAAAGGTCTGACTGGTGTGGATGACAACAAGTACATCTATAAGTATGGCTGCAGAATTAAAGCTGACAGCGATGACAAGTATCAGGTTGTTAGGGTAACACCTAACGGTACTGCTGTTGACATTCATGAAGACGGCGTAAAAGTAGAAAAGGTTGATTCCAGAACTCTGAAGACTAATCTGCCAACCTTCGTCAATGATGACGGCGAGACCGTTAGCTACAAGGATATTTCCGTTTTGCATAATGCTAACCTGCGTTATTACCTGGTAAATACCAGCGGTAACATCCAGAAGAGCAAGGTTGCAGCAAATGATGGTGATGACTGGTACTTCTATGTGAGGGATAGAGCGCTTCTGCTGTATACCAACAACAAGAATTTGGATAGGGGTTCAACATCTGTCCGTGAGAATTGGGAGAGCTGGTGTACTACAGGTGTTTTGGAATATTAAACATACATCCTTACAAAACTAAATAACATCAAGCATTAACAACGCAAGAGGCAATTGCTCCACAACCGGGGCAATTGCCTTTCTTTTTTATCCCCGCACAACTCACTTCTTTTTCCTCCCCTCTCCTCCCTTCCAACTTCCAGATGACTTATCGCCCTAACACTCACAATAGTTGTATAATAAAAAAGCAACGAGTAAACCTTCAAAAAAACCAATGCACAAAGGAGAGATCGCTATGAACAAACCATTTGAAGAGTATTTAAAGGAGCAAAACCTGTCTCCCAACACCATCCTGTCATACATGTGTGCAATCAGCCAGTATGAAAAACGCTATGACAAAGTCTCGAAAAAAAATCTCCGTGACTACAAAATGTATCTCATTGAGAATTACAAACCTCAGACAGTCAATCTGCGTATCCGGGCTATGAATTGCTACCTGGAAAGCATTCAGAAATCCTCCTGGAAGCTGACCACAGTCAAGGTACAACAAAAACCTTTTCTGGAAAATGTTATCAGTGAGGCGGATTATCTGTATTTCAAAAACCGTCTCAAGCAAGACGGGGAAATCTACTGGTATTTTGTAGTACGCTTTCTCGCTGCAACCGGCGCACGTGTCAGCGAACTGGTACAGATCAAATCGGAACATGTAAAAATAGGATATCTGGATCTTTACTCCAAAGGAGGAAAGCTGCGGCGAATCTATATCCCGGCAGCGTTGCGGAAGGAGGCGCTCGTATGGCTTTCCGAAAACGACCGCCAAAGCGGATTTATTTTCACCAACCGTTTTGGCGAGCGAATCACCTCCCGCGGCCTTGCCGGACAGTTAAAGAAACTGGCACTGAAGTATGACCTGGACCCATCCGTGATATATCCCCACTCCTTCCGTCATCGTTTTGCAAAAAGTTTTTTGGATCGCTACAATGACATCTCCATGCTGGCTGATCTGATGGGGCATGAGAGTATCGAAACCACACGCATCTATCTTAGAAAAACCAGCACAGAACAACAAAATATCATCAATCAGATTGTCGATTGGTAATATAATATCATACCCGAATAACCGCTGACCCCACTTGCACGCTCTACAGAATAATGATATACTGTGACACGTAACCGCATTCCTATCGCATCCTGAGGTATTGACTATGAGTAAAAAAAACACCCCTGACCTGTCTGAAGCCTTCATTGAAACTTGTTCCGGCATCACAGGGGGAGTGATCCACATTGCTGTTTTCTTGTTAATTACTGTTTTTCCACTGATTTACGACAATTCCTACATTAATATTCTGGAAACCAAATATCACTGTTACCGAGTCTGTATGCTTGGGATGCTGGGAATTGCCCTGCTGCTGGGCCTGATTATGATGGGCATTGATTTTTTGGAATTCAAAGGGGCCCACACCCGCCATCTTCTGAAAAAAACGACTTCTTTTGGCAGTTACAAACCATTAGAAGCTGCCCGTATCTCTCTTTTCCTCTTTTGGATATCTGCTGTTATTTCCACTCTGTTATCCTACTATCCCCAGGAAGCCTTTTGGGGAAATAAAGGGCGATATTCAGGCTTATTCCTCCTTACTCTATATGTAGCCTCCTATTTCTTCATCAGCCGCTTTGGAAGGCCTGTACAGTGGTATCTGGATGTGTTTCTTGGCAGCGGTATGGTTTTATGCCTCATTGGCATTACTGACTACTTTCAGATGGATATCCTGGACCTTCACAAAGCAATCCGCGCTTCTCAGGCTCAGATTTATATATCGACCCTGGGGAACATCAACACCTATACTGCCTATGTCGCCATGATTCTGGGACTTTCCGCCACCTTATTCGCCCTGGAAAAACGACCGAAAAAAGCAGTATGGTATTATTGCTGCCTGGTAATTTCCTTTATGGCAATTATTATGGGCTGCAGTGATAATGCCTACTTAAGCATAGCCACTATTTTCACAGGACTTCCTTTTTTGCTGTTCCACAATCGAAAAGGCCTGGAACGATACCTGATTATTTTGGCAACGTTCTTTTCCGTTATCCAGATCATTCATATCCTCAACCAGATATTTTCGGATATCGTGTCCGGCCTGGACAGTTTGTTTCTGGTCATTTCCCGCTTTCACAGCCTTCCTGCCTTGACAATGCTCCTTTTGGTTGCCGTAAACCGCTTCTATCCGCTCAGCGAAGGCTCTGAACATAGTTCTCATTGTATTCATTATTGGAAAATCCTGATGAGTATGGTTGCCCTGATTATTGGCTTTATATTTTTAGATGCCAATATGTTCCATCACGCCGATCGCTATGGCTCCTTAAGCACATACCTTGTCTTTAATGACAGCTGGGGCACCTTCCGCGGCTATATCTGGAAAAGGTCCCTACAACTATACGCCGCATTTCCCCTGTCTCAAAAACTGTTTGGATACGGTCCTGATACCTTTGGACTTCTGACCAATAACCAGATTCATCAGGAAATGGCCCAGGTTACCCGCCAGCTTTTCGACAGTGCCCACAACTCGGTCTTGCAGTATTTACTGACCATCGGTTTTGTGGGAACCCTCGCCTATCTGACCTTTTTTATTTCTTCTGTCACCTGCCTGCTAAAAAACCAAAACCATTCTGCCTGCCTTTACGGCATAGCATTTTCCGTACTCTGTTATGCCCTGCAGTCTCTGGTTAATATCGACCTGCCCATTGTCACCCCTATCATGTGGCTGCTGCTCAGTATCGGAATCGCCGGCTGCCGCCGCCCTCACAACCCATAATCCTTTTACAAAATCTTATCTGATGGATAAAAACGGACCGCCATAACCTCTATGTGGCAGTCCGCTCTTCCTTTCTTAGTCCCCATGGGCAAAAGAACATACTGAGACAAACTCAGGGAACAAGAAGGATACACTTGTTCCCTGAAAGTATCATTTACGAATAAAACAACCGGTTCACCGCGCTGAAAATCCCGCGCACAGAAGCCCTGGTGATATTGGAACTGACTCCCACACCATAAGTCACCCGACCGCTTGCCTGATCCATCAGATGAATATAAGAAGCCGCCTGTGCATTGGAACCCGTCTGAAGTGCATGCTCATTATAATCAAGCACCTTGATCTGAATTCCCAACTCTTCTTCCAAACCGCGTTGTACTGCATCGATGGGGCCGTTTCCTACACCCTCGAAGACCTTCTCGATCCCACGGTCCGTATAAGTCACTCTTGCCAGGGTTGCATATACATCCTTCTCCACTTCCGTATCGGTAATCTGGCACTTTCTGAAATGCATCGGCTCCTTCCTGTCCAGATAGCACCGGCGGAACTCATCCATAATCTGTTCCGGAGCAACCTCACCCTGTTTTTCAGAAATCTTCTGAATCACATCTGCAAATTCCTTATGCATTCCTTTCGGCAGCTTAAATCCATAGAAGGTATCCATAACAAAGGCCACGCCGCCCTTACCGGACTGGCTGTTAATGCGGACAATCGGCTCATATACCCGCCCGATATCGGAAGGATCAATCGGCAGATAGGGAACTTCCCAGTGCTCTCCGCCTCTTTCTTTCAACGCCTGCATACCCTTGTTGATCGCATCCTGATGAGAACCGGAAAACGCAGTAAAGACCAGTTTTCCCGCATATGGATGGCGTTCATCAATCTGCATTTTCGTGCAGCGTTCATACACCTCTGCAATGGCGCGGACATTCTCAATCTCCAGTTCGGGATCAATTCCCTGTGAAAACATATTATAGGCAAGGGTCAGAACATCCACATTCCCCGTACGTTCCCCGTTGCCGAACAAAGTTCCCTCTACCCGGTCCGCTCCGGCCAACAAAGCCAGTTCCGTGGCCGCCACACCGGTTCCCCGGTCGTTGTGGGGATGTACGCTCAGAATAATGCTGTCCCTGTCTTTGAAATGCTTATTCATCCATTCAATCTGATCCGCATAGACATTAGGCGTCGTCATCTCCACGGTCGAAGGAAGATTAAAAATAATCGGCCGCTCCGGTGTCGCCTGTCCCCAGGTGTCCTGTACTGCCGTACAAATCTCCAGCGCATAATCCAGCTCTGTCCCGGTAAAGCTTTCCGGGGAATACTCCAGCAACAGATCTCCGTCATACCCTGCAGCATACCGCTTCACCAATTCCGTTCCTTCCACTGCGATCTGCTTGATCTCTTCCCGGTTCTTATGAAATACCACATCACGCTGTAAAATAGACGTGGAGTTATAAATATGCACCACAACTTTCTTGATCCCTTGAATCGCCTCAAAAGTTCTCTTAATCAAATGCTCACGGCACTGAACAAGCACCTGCACCCGCACATCATCCGGAATCAGGTTTCTCTCTACCAGCTGACGGAGAAAATCAAACTCAATCTGGGATGCTGCCGGAAATCCAATCTCGATCTCCTTAAAACCCAGTTTCACCAGCATATTGAAGAACTCAATCTTTTCCTCTACCACCATCGGTTCAATCAGCGCCTGGTTGCCGTCTCTTAAATCCACACTGCACCACATCGGCGCTTTCTCAATCTGCTTATTCGGCCACCCCCGCTCAGGGTAATCCACCACCGGGACTCTTTGATATCTCTTATAATTCAACATGATCTTATCCTCCTCAAATCCGTAAATTTTTATATCTGTTTCTTTTCTGCGCTGTCATCCACATCTCATCTACGGCTTCGCAGTCGATAAATCACGCCATAATTCTCGACAATAAAGATTGTCACGCTCTTAGGTCTAACCCCATCGGTCATCATTCCTTTACTGATAAATTTTGCGAAGCCAGCTAAAAGCCGGCTATTGCATCAGCATAAATTTTATCACAATTCCCTGCTGCTTGCAAGTCCGGCTTTTCCCTGTTTTACAATATTTCTCTTTTTATTTATTTCAGTATATGTCCTTGTGCCTCCATCACTGCAATCACCTGGTTCACATAATTCTCGCATTGTTCCCCGCTGGCGGCTTCCACCATCACCCGCACTACCGGCTCTGTACCGGACTGACGCAGCAGGATACGGCCATCATTCCCCAGTTCTTCTGTCACCTTGGCCACTGCCTCCTGGACCTTGGCATCATCCTGAGCCAGCTGTTTGTCATGCACGCGGACATTTTTCAGTACCTGGGGGAAAATCTCCACTTCTGATGCCAGTTTCCCTAATGCTTCTTTCTTTTCCAGCATCACCTCCATCACCTTAAGAGAGGTCAGAATGCCATCCCCTGTCGTGGCATGCTTGCTAAAGATAATATGCCCGGACTGTTCGCCTCCCAGGCAATTGCCATATTTTGCCATATTTTCATACACATATTTGTCGCCGACCGCTGTCTTTTCGTAGGTGATTCCCTCACGGTCAAATGCCTTATAAAGGCCGAAATTGGACATGATTGTCGTCACTACGGTATTATTTACCAGCGCCCCGCTCTCCTTCATGTATTTGCCGCAGATATACATGATCTTGTCGCCGTCTACCACCTCGCCATTTTCATCTACGGCAATACAGCGGTCCGCGTCTCCGTCATAAGCAAATCCCACGTCACAGCCATTTTCCTTCACATACTGCTGCAATACCTCAATATGGGTGGAGCCGCAATTAGTATTGATATTCAGGCCATTTGGATTATTATTGATCACATAGGTTTCCGCTCCCAGCGCGTCAAATACATTTTTGGCGATCGAAGACGCACTGCCGTTTGCACAGTCTAACGCGACCTTTCTATTCTTGAAAGAACGGGTGGCAATCGAAATCAGATAACCGATATAGCGGTTTCTCCCTGCCGCATAGTCTACCGTACGCCCGACTTTGTCCCTTAAGGCAAACGGAATCTCTCCCATTTCGCCATCCAGGTACCGTTCAATTTCTCCGATCACTTCTTCTTCCAGCTTTTCCCCTTTGCCATTGATCACTTTGATCCCGTTGTCATAATAAGGATTATGGCTGGCAGAAATCATAATGCCACAGTCAAATTCCTCCGTGCGCACCACATAAGATACACTCGGAGTCGTCGTTACGTGGAGAAGAAACGCATCCGCGCCGGAGGCAGTCAGACCCGCTACCAGAGAGTACTCAAACATATAACTGCTTCTGCGGGTATCTTTACCAATCACCACCCGGCATCTGCCTTCAGGGTTCTGCGGTGTCACACGGCTTTTCTGACCATAATACCAACCCAGGAAACGCCCCACCTGATAAGCATGTTCCACAGTTAAGTTCACATTTGCTTCCCCGCGGAAACCGTCCGTTCCAAAATATTTTCCCATAATTGCTGTCTCCCTTTTATCTGTTTTTATTAATATCCAATCGCTTTCAGAAAACGCCCAAGCGCATCCTGCCATGCAGGCAGCGGTTCAAAACCCTTCTCAGCCAGTTTTTCCCGATTCATCCGGCTGTTTGCCGGCCGCTTCGCCTTGGCTGCAAACATCTCGCTGGTAACCGGAGTCACCTTCACCTCATCCATGCCCGCCTGGCGGAATATCTCACAGGCAAACTCATACCAGCTGCACTCACCCTCATTGGTTGCGTGATAGCGGCCATAATGTTCTGTCTGAATCATATCCGTCAGCAGCCGTGCCAGGTCATAGGTATAGGTCGGAGAACCAACCTGATCCATTACCACACTGACGGCTCCCTTCTCTTTTCCCAGACGCAGCATAGTCTTAATAAAATTCTTCCCTGCCACCCCGAATACCCAGGCAATGCGAACGATAAAATAATCCTCCAGCAATTCCTCAATAGCCAGTTCGCCTTCATATTTCGTCTGGCCATATACATTCAAGGGCGCCCGTGCGTCGTCCGGCTCCCATGGGCGCGTTCCTTCCCCGTCAAAGACATAGTCTGTGCTGATATACATCAGCTTCACTCCCGCCTCACGGCAGGCATCTGCCACGTTGCGGGTACCATCCGCATTGATCTTCCGGCAAAGTTCCACCTGATCCTCCGCTGCATCTACTGCAGTATATGCAGCACAGTGAATAACAGCATCAATCCCCGCCTGGGAAATCACACGCCGGCAGGCTTCGGCATCCGTGACATCCATCTCCTCAACATCCACGCCGATCCCTTCCAGTCCCTGCCGCTGCAATTCCTTCATCAAATCCATGCCAAGCTGCCCCTTGGCTCCGGTCACCAACACTTTCATGCTCATGTCTGTTTACTCCTGCTTCCGCTTTTACAGCCGCTGTCCGTACATCTTCTGAAAATAGTTGCTGTATTCCCCGCTGATGATGTGCTCCCACCACTCACGGTTCTCCAGATACCATCGTATGGTCTGCTCAATTCCGGTATCAAAATTATATACCGGCTCCCACCCCAGTTCACTCTCCAGCTTCGCCGGATCAATCGCATAACGCATATCATGCCCCGGGCGGTCGGTTACATACTTAATCAGGCTCTCCGGCTTGTCCAATACCCTCAGAATTGTCTTTACCACCTCCAGGTTTGTCCTCTCGTTATGTCCCCCGATATTGTAAACACAACCATCCTCACCTTTACGGATAATCAGATCAATCGCCTGACAATGGTCATACACATGAAGCCAATCGCGGACGTTCGCGCCATTGCCATACACCGGAAGTTCTCCGTCCGCCAGCGCCCGGCTGATCATCAAAGGAATCAGCTTTTCCGGAAACTGATAAGGGCCATAGTTGTTGGAACACCGGGATATTGAAACCGGAATCTCAAAAGTCCGGTGATATGCCATCACAAAAAGATCTGCACTGGCCTTTGACGAAGAATACGGGCTGGAAGTATGCAGCGGAGTCTCCTCCGTAAAAAACAGATCCGGCCGGTCCAACGGCAAATCTCCATATACCTCATCTGTAGATACCTGATGGAAACGTTTAATGCCAAACTCCTTGCAGGCATCCAGAAGCGTCGTAGTCCCCATCACATTGGTCCTCACAAAGATCCCCGGGTCCGTAATCGAACGGTCTACATGGCTCTCGGCAGCAAAGTTCACTACCACATCCGGTTTTTCCTTCTCAAACAATTCAAAAACAAATTCCCGGTCCGCAATATCCCCTTTGGCAAAACAGTAATTCTGCTTGTCCTCCACCGGTTTTAAAGTCTCCAGATTCCCCGCATAAGTAAGGGCATCCAGATTGATAATCATGTCCTCCGGATATTTTTCAACCATATAATGCACAAAGTTTCCACCGATAAACCCGGCGCCGCCAGTTACGATAATCTTCATCGTTTTCCTATCCTTTCTTTGAACTTATCATTCCTACAGATTATGAATCCTATCAATATATTTACCATCTAACACATCTTTCAGGTACTGTCCGTACTGGTTTTTCTTCAGCGTCTCGTAAGTCTCCAGCACCTGTTCCCGGCTAATCCAGCCATTCAGCCAGGCAATCTCCTCCAGACAGGCAATCTTGCGGTGCTGATGGGTCTCAATTGTCTTAACGAAATTAGTTGCCTCTACCAAAGACTCGTGCGTCCCCGTATCCAGCCAGGTGAAACCCTGCCCCAGCAGCGTCACATCCAATTCTCCGTTCTCCAGATAAATCCGGTTCAAATCCGTAATCTCCAGTTCCCCCCGCGCCGACGGCTTAAGATTTCTCGCATACCCCACGACCCGGTTATCATAAAAATACAGACCTGTCACACAATAATTGGACTTTGGTTTCTCCGGCTTCTCCTCAATGGAAACGGCCTTTCCGCTCTCATCAAACTCCACAATGCCAAAACGCTCCGGATCATCCACATAATATCCGAAAACCGTAGCGCCCTTTTCCTTTGCCGCCGCGGCACGGAGGCGTTTCTTCAGTCCCTGCCCATGGAATATATTGTCTCCCAAAATCATTGCCACCGAATCCCCGCCAATAAAATCAGCTCCGATAACAAACGCCTGTGCCAGCCCATCCGGACTCGGCTGAACGGCATAGTGCAATTCTACCCCGAACTGATGCCCGTCACTGAGCAATTCCTCAAACCGCGGCGTATCCTCTGGCGTGGAAATAATCAGGATGTCCCGAATACCGGCATTCATCAATACAGACAAATGCAAAAACAAGCGTTTTATGGAAAATAGATGAGAACAGGGAGAAAACAAATGAAAGGGATTATTCTTGCCGGAACCTCCGGCAAGAATAATCCCTTTCATTTGTTTTCTCCCTGTTCTCATCTATTTTCCATAAAACGCTTGTTTTTGCATTTGTCTGTACTATATCATACAACTGACCATATTTCAATTAAGAAATTATCACACAAAAATAAATGCCTTGGACCGGAATCGAACCAGTGACACGAGGATTTTCAGTCCTCTGCTCTACCAACTGAGCTACCAAGGCATTTCTTCTACCTTCCACATCTTACCCTATAACTCGTTATTTGTCAATATAAAATCCCATCTTTTCCCCTTTTCTGCCTTATCCGTTAAAAAATCTGTCATATTTCCGGGAGTTCTGCGTTATATATATAATAAAGCAAAATTTGCGAAATTTGTGGAGGTGTTTATGCAAGATCTTTCTGTTTATTACTGTCCGGTTTGCGGTAGGTACAGCTACAGTCAGCCCTCCGGTCTGCCTGCCTGTTCCCTGTGCGAGGTTTCCATGATTTTTCTCATGCCGTATTCAGATTTTCATTTTTTGAATCAGGAAGAACGGGACAAGTTCCTGATTCAAAAAATGATGGAAAGCGATGCTTCCCTGTCCGGCCGTCTTCTGGCCTATCTGCGTTCTTGCTCCTGCAAAGAAGCCGCTACCCTGATTGATCCCCGCATAAACCAGCTGGAATCGGAAAACCAAAAAATGAATGATACCATTCAGTGGATGCACCAGACTATCTGGGACTTGCTGCACCAGAAACGCCACCTGGAGCATCAGCTGGAAAAATATCTGACGGATTGCCCCGCCAAGCAAGATCCCGAAATCACGCCTCCCACGTAACGCTATCAGCGTCCCGCTTCCTCAATCACATAACGTTCCAGCAGCCTGTTCAAAGTAGTTCTCATCGTGGCCACCGTATTCAACAGCATTTCATTGTCCTTTTGCAGCCGTAAATTATCTGCCTCCAATCGTCGGAGCCGGTCCTGCTTATCTTCTGCCCTTCTGTCGCTTGCCTTTCCTACCGATACATTCATTATTTCCCATCTCCTTCTCATAAATGCTGTGTTTCTATATTCAATATAAGTCCTTTTTCACCTTTTGAAAAGCGAAAAAAATCGCGTAATCCGACAATATCCCCCATTTTTCCCAAGTGACACATCGCCCTACAACATCTGTCAGTTTTCGGTTTCCTGCGTCACTACCACTTGTAATCCGCCCCTGGGATGGGTTTATGCAGCCTTCATAATTTTTTTCAGATCCACTGGCTTTTAACAGTTCTGGGATATTAACGTTTTTCTTACAATTCCTGTAAAATCCTTACAATCCGCCCAAAGCTATTGCTATCCAATTTCACCCTTGCTATAATGAAATCAACATAGAAAGCAGAGGTGAATTGTGATGAAACACAAGACGGGTCTGATTTTAATTTCAACGTTTTTCTGCCTTCTTCTCAGTGTATTCCCTGCTTTTGCCGGCGAGTGGCAGCAGACGGAAGAAGACCAGTGGCAATACATCCAGGACGATGGGACTTTTGCAACCGGCTGGTTGGAACTGGACGGCAAGCGCTACTACCTGGATGACAATGGCTACCGCAAGTCAGAATATTGGCAGAAGGACAGCGGCGGCTGGTACTATCTGGATGAAGACGGCGTTCTGGTCACCAATGACTGGGTTGATAATTACTATGTAGGCAGCGATGGACGACTTGAGAAAAAGCGCTGATTCGTAATATGCGTTACGTATCCGTTTTACCGAATATCCTATGATGCCAAAACAGAGACAGGCCTTTACGGTTTCCTGTCTCTGTTTTTTTGTAAAAAGCTGTCACAATCTTTTTCCTTTTGCGTTTTATTGGTTATGATCTTGTTGATTTTTTGATTTCTTATAATACCAGGGCATTGTTACATTATTTCCTTTTGCTTTATACGCTTTTCTTACGTGTTTTAGATCTGTATGTCTTCTGCTTCACAGGTTCTCCCGCGTCACAGCTTTTCCGTTTCACAGCTTCTCCTGCGTCACAGCTTCTCCGTTTCACAGCTTCTCCCGCGTCACAAATTTTTCATTTCACCCGTATCAAACCTGGCCTCAAATACCCGCTTCATTCCAATCGGTTCAGCATAATGGTTCAGGAAGGACTCTTGTAATCGATGAAAACAGAAAAAAACATGAAATTCACAGGTCTTGACAAACAGCAATATTATCTTTACCCGCATGACATTTATTATGTAAAAGCTGATAATATCCGCTCCTGGCTCATATGTGAGAATTTGGCTATTCACATCGCTTACCCGATTCTCTTTATGGAGGAATTGCTGCCTGATTATTTTCTCAGAACTCATCGTAGTTTTCTGGTAAACCAGAATTTCATCACGGCATTATATCATCATACGCTTATCCTAAACAATAAGTTCCGCCTTCCGGTTCCTGAGAAGAAATATCAATGGCTGAAATCATACCTGGAAAATGCCGGCTTCTCCAACAGACATCTTCACGCAGATATATAAGCGCAGCCAGTTTCTTTTTTACCGTCTCTGGTTTACCCGGATTCTGATGAGTATATTCCTGATAATACGCCACTTTTCCGTCCAATAGTTCCATTACCCGGACATACTCCTGCCTTCCCCTGACAGCAATATTGCTCAGCGCAGACACCAATGCCGCCTGCAGTCCATTACAGGTTCTGTCCCGGAAGTTCTCCCGCATCATCAAATCCAATAGCCTGTCCAATTCCTCCAGCAATTCAACTTCCCGGATGCCGCCAAGTGCCAAAACCGAATCCGGGTCTTCCATTCTTTCCGGCACATGTTTCATCCGTTCCAGATAGCGGCGGATTTTCCCGACTCCTCCTCTGTCCTGCATCTTTACCAGGCTGATATCCTTTAGCATTTCCTGCCCTGTATAATATTCTGCATATTCTCGCAGACATTCCTTTAATCTCTCATCTTTAGTATCTGTAAATTGTGCGATTATCCAATAAAACAGCTTCCCTGACAACCCGGAAAGAAGCCGTTCACACACTTCTCCTATCTCCATAAATCTACAGTTATACTCTGCTGCCGCTTGTCTCACCCAGGCTTTCCAGCATTTATGTTTCGCCACTCTGGACATCAGGTCTGTATAGTCCCTGATTTCATGATCAATGCAATAACGAATGTGCCACCACATTTCGTCATTGTCCAGTTTTTCATTTTCCAGATTATAAATGACCCTGGCGCGTATTTCCTCATCCGTGCCCTGCAAATCTACTTTTTGCAGTTTTTCTGGTCTCGGCGTAATCTCTGTGATAGTCAGACGCACCGTCTGAATCACCATCCGGTAAAACGCTTTCATGGCAAAGATTTCTCCCGTTTGCAGCTTTCTTGCGCCACAATCCGCAGCATAACCCCTTGTTCTCTCCGCCAGTTCTTCAGAAAGCGGTCCGTCTTTGGCTTCCTCTTCCTTACTTTCCAGCACATAATGATACGCATCCGACACAGAAGTCTGATACTGCAAGTAGCGATGAAACCACATTTCTTCCAGAAACATTCTGTTTTCCTGCCTCTGATTTTGTTTCAGAACCTCCCAGCCTGCTTTTATGTGCCGATTCGTCACCTTCCAGAATTTATCGAACATCCTGCTGTCACCGGGAATAAAAATCCGGCAGACTTTATCTCTTCCCGTATCCTGGTAAGCAGCATAAATCCCAGAAAGCAAAATTCCCATTACCTTCTCTTCCATAAATCAACCGTCTCCTTTAAATTCTTCGCTTTAAATTCTTCCCTTTCAATCCTTCCCCTTAATAATTGGTTTCAGTATACTAAACCCTTTACCAAGATTCAATAATTTTCTAAATCTTATGATCTTGTTTTGTATGCTTCTCTATGATATAATAGGAACGTTTAGTGAGAATAATACCCGGCCACCTAGCGAATGAGAGCCGAAGGCGCAGCATAAGGTTAGCAGACATGGTATAATATCCACTTTTATAAAAACAAAAACAGGGAGAATATCTATGGATTCCATAAACACACAAAACAATTATGAGCAGGAAGTCAACCTAAAAGATTTGCTTTTCGTAATCCTTCATAAATGGCGAATCATTCTCGTTGTCTCCATACTTCTTGCCATCCTGATGGGCGGTGCGAAAGGTTTTCTTACTTATAGGAGCCAGAACGATCCGGATGCCATCACGCAAAGAGAAGAGGCCTATCAACTCGATCTTGCACAATATGAAAACGGCCTTTCCTCTTATGAAAGAGAGATCCAAAACATTTCCGACAATATTGTCAACCAGCAGGACTATATGGAACATTCCGTCTTAATGAACATAAGTCCCTATAATCTCTATGAAGCCAAAGCTAACCTGTTTGTTAAGACTGACTATGAAATCATGCCTGGTATGGTTTATCAAAACGTTGATTACACAGACTCCATCCTACAGGCATATCAGTATCTGATCACCAGCGCCTCTTTTCTCAGTGAAATCAACCCATCCAAGAACCTGGATATCCGCTATCTCCAGGAATTAATCGCCGTAGAAAGAGGCCAATTGGATTCCCAGATGCCGTTGCAGGCAGAAATGCAGGTCAATTCCCGTTCTTTGACCAATCTGCTCACTGTCCGTGTCAGGCATCAAGACCAGAAAAAGGCAGAGCAACTCCTCAACGCCATCTTGGACAAGATGGATTCTCTGCAGAGGCAGATTGCCAAAGATATCGGCGAACATTCTGTCACGGTTTTAAATACAAGCTGCGGCAATATTGTAGATATGGATCTCGCAAAAGCGCAAAATGAAGAGGAAGTCCGCCTTACAGACCTCCGGAATTCACTGACCGACCGGGAAACTGCCAGGAACGAATTAAGCCTCCCTGCCGCTCCCAGTTCTTCCAATTTAATCGCCCTGAAAAGCGCTGTCAAATACGGAATTCTTGGCGGCGTCCTTGGTGGATTTATGATTGTATTCCTCATCTGCGTATATTTCCTGATGAGCGATAAATTATATTCTCCCAAAGAACTGCGCGTCCGTTTTGGCACAAAGCTTTTGGGAACACTGCCGGGTACGAAAAATCAGAAAAAGAACTTTATCGATCTCTGGCTGGACCGCCTGGAGGGCCGGACTGTATTCGAGTCTGCAGATAGCCAGTATCCGTTAATCGCAGCCAATATTAAAAACTATGCCGGAGAGATAGAAACCTTGCTGATTGCCGGCTGTGCGACCTCTGAAACAGTTATACAGGTTGCCGATCAGCTGAGAGAACACCTTCCGGATATGCAAATCATTCCCGGAGGTAATATTCTCCAGAATGTAAACGCCATCCAAAAACTTTCAGATTGCGAGGGTGTCGTACTGGTCGAACAATGCAATGTCTCCTCTTACCAGTCTGTAGAACTGGAATTAGAAAAAATCTGTGATTTAAAGAAAGAAATGATCGGATTTGTTGTATACGAATCATGAATTCTAATAAGGCTGGCCTGTTTTTCCAAAGAAACAGGCCAGTCTCTTTTACTTTTGTTTTCTTAACCAGTAGCTTATTCCCGCACTGACAATCACCAATCCGACGCTATCAATCAGGACATCCGTCACCAGTCCCGCCCTTCCCGGAATAAACAGCTGATGAAACTCATCTGAACAGGCATACACAAACGCAATAGTAAACGCCGTTTCCACCAGTTCCTTCCCTCTTTTCTCCCAAAACCACAAAGCAAAGATTAAGGACAGGTCAAAAGCAGCAAACTCTATCATATGAGCGCTTTTCCGAACCGGGGTCGCCATAGCAAAATATATGTCTTTTATATTCATATCCTTTAAATCAATCATTTTCAACTCATTGGCCAGGCTCAAAAGCATCTGGCTGATGCTCTCGCTTGTCATCGTTGACTCCTCAGCAGGCTGATGGGAAAACAAAAAAATGGCAAGCGCAATCAGGATGGCAGGAAGCCAGGCAAGAAATCTTTTCAGCGAATCTTTCACATGTAAAGTCCTCTCTTTATCCTTTGTATTCAAATGTACTGCTAATATATCCATTTCTTCCAATTGATTATTATTCTATCATCCCTCACCCGTAATGGTCAATACCATTCTGTTCTTCTTGCAGTTCCCGTAAAATGAATTTCCGCAGTCTTTTGATAGACAATGGATTTTCTTTATGTTAAAATACATAAAGAATTAATCGTAAGGATATCTTATGAATAAACTAAACCGGATACCTGAACGCAGAAATGTTGCCATTCGCTGTTGAAATTATTCCAACTTATAAAAACAATATGGTGAAAATAGGTATTTTTCAAAATAGAGGTATTAGATGAAAATTATAGAATGCAAAGCATATAGAGAATTGGTTTCCTATATATTCTGGGGTGCTGCAACTACCTTGGTCAATTATAGTGTTTATTTTTCCTGCACCAAAGTATTTCATATTCATTATCTGGCGGGCAATGTTATTGCATGGATAATCAGTGTTATTTTTGCATTTATGGTCAATAAGATTTTTGTGTTTAAGTCAAAAACCTGGAACCTTCCCAATCTTTTCTGGCAGGTCTTGCAGTTCGTTTCTGCCAGAATTTTTTCCGGAGGACTGGAAACGCTTTTACTCCTGGTCCTGGTAAGTTTTATGGGATATGATGACTCTATTATTAAAGTTCTTGCTGGTATAATAGTGATTATTGTAAACTATATATTTAGTAAGTGGATTATTTTTAACGAAAAATCCACAAAGATTTCTTCATGATCCGTCTTATGATTTTTAGCTTTATGAAGAAGGAAGTCTTACGCAAAAATCGTTGGATTCCCATAAATAGCGGCTCCAACGATTTTCTGTTTTAGTAGCATCTGATAGCAAAAGCAACAGTGTATAATGCTAACATCCGCTATACCCTACTCTATCCAGACAGCGTAGGTGGTTTTAATTTTGTCAGGAGTTTCCATTAAAAATGTTTCTTTTCTGTTCAGCTTTTGAAATAAATTATTATCTATTATTTCCTTAAAAACAGATTCCTCATAAGGTAGGTTCATGATTGATTGCAATTTATAAATATCGTCACTGTTTCCGGGTTCACGTATCAGTTCATGAATATCACTAAAGCAAACAGATGCCAACCTGATGCAATAGTCCAGAAAAAAATAATCAATCAAATAATCGTGTTCTGACCAATATTGTTCAAAAATAGCAAAACAAAACGAAAACAACTTCCGATTACAACCCCCAATCAGAAAACCGCTCCACTCACCCTTTGACACAAAATAATCACCGACGACAGGAATACTATTACTATAAAATCCTCTGCTCCATATGCTTTTAGGAATCAAATGTCCCGCATAGATTGTAGCGTCTACCCATAGTCCTCCATATCGAGAAAGCAATCCCATTCTTACAATATCACTAAAGTGCGTCAGAGTAATTGTTTCGTTTTCTACTTTACGAATAATCACAGGTTTTATTTTCAACCACTGTGCATAATTATCCTTATCAAGAACAACCACTTGTTTATCAGCAGGACAATTCTCTTTTATGGAAGAAATACACTTTTTTACCAATTCATGGGCATCCTCATAGCCTTGCCACCAAAAAATCCATATAAATCGATTGTTTTCTTCGCTCACTATTTGGGGGGGACATTTCTTATAGTCTTCTATTATATGCTTATATTTTATTTCAATGTATTTTAAGATCAGAAAATGTTTAAGCCTGATAATAATATTATTAGGTATATGAAATTTGCTCATAATATCCAAGGTAACGTTTGTTAATGCTATTGTAGGCGTAATGGATAAAGCCATTTTAATGTATGATTTCAGTTTTCTATATTTTTTAATTGTAATCCCCTCCTGTTTTATAAGGGTAAACTTTTTTAGTTGCTTTCTTTTCTGTTTTGTATATAAACCACAATTTTCCTTTGAGTTGTTATCAGTAAATCCAAGTAATAATTCATATTTCTATTTCTCCGTAAGACAATATAAAATATACCATTTATCAATACCATACTGCAAATGCCTCTAAATAAAAAAGAAAACAACGGAATAAATGGAATCCACAAACATACCTTCCACGTAATCAAACCAGTAACCAAAACCAGAGCAAAATATCTTCCATATTGTTTCCAATAAGATATCACTGGCTGATGAAATCCATATCGAAAAAGTATATACGGCTCTGACCACACAGGTGCCAGCAGCGAACTGATTGTCGTCCCCAAAAGGACACCTATTACCCCTATTTTATATACCAGCCAAACGGATGTTATCAGATTGATTCCTGATTCCAGCAACGGCATATACCAGTTTTGAAAAAACAAGCCATAAGCATCTTTAAATATCATAACGCATTTGCGCATGCCGCTCAAATAAAAATTCACTATAATCACTATTAATATTTCCGTTGATACCAAATAGTCCTCGCCAAAAAACAGTTGGACAAAGTCCTGGGCCAGGCACAAAAAACATATCGCGCTTCCTCCATATATCCAGACATTCAAAAACATAATTCGCCAAAACATTTCCTGGTTTTTTTCCTGATTTTCTACTGCCACCATATTTCCTACACTTGGCGCCATAACCGAAAATAACTGTTGTAATATTCCATTTAAAGTTTCCTGAATTAGTATATAATTTGAATAATCTGCAACATTACCTAATCCGGTGAATTTTGAAATAATCAAATTATCTGTTGAGAAAACCAGAACACTTCCAACCTTATGACAAAGCAACGCCTTGGTATTTTTTACTATTTGCTGCAGCTGCTTTTGCTCTAAAGGCACTTTTTCCTTTTCCCTCAAATAAGGATACATCTGATCTGCTGCTTGACTGAAACCAAAATTCATAATAAATGTCGCAAAAACCTGTATTGCCAAATATGCAATATAATTTTTTATAGTCAACAATGCAACTATCTGTGCCACATACATTAAAAATAGTACTTTCACACGAATTTTTTTCAGCACATAATCTTTTTGATCCGCACTGATCAAAGTTCCTTTATAAGAAAAAAAGTAGGACGCCGCGGCATTGCAAATGAACAGAATATAGATGCAGGAAAGTTCTTCTATCTCTGGCATTTCTTTAATAAACCAGGATAAATACGGAGTAAGGGCAATCCCGATTACCAGTATAAAGCACCCAATAAATATATATATCCTTTGGTAAAACTTCATTAAGGCTTTAATTTTCTTTTGATCATTATTAGCCAGAGGTTCGTATAGTCCATACACAATAGCACTGCCGACTCCCAGTTCTGCCAACGATAACAATGTAATGATATTGCTAAACAATCCGGAAATTCCCACATAATCTTTCGACAGGACGCGAACAAAAACAATACGGATCAGTAAATTCATTATTACCGTAAAACCCTGACTCATCCACGCATACATTAAATTACGCAAGGTCTTTGCTTTTCTGCTCTCCTGCAATTTCCGTTCCTCCCTTTTAATCTTTCTCCTGTTCCAGACAACATGCGCTATTAGAAAATAAACAGGTTATGGGCAAACCAATGAAAGACGCAAAAATATCCTGAAAGATTATTTGTGCCACACTGTTTTTTCTTTACAGACTAATTTCCTATATATTTTTGAGATGACCCAAAAACATCTCCACCATTCTCGTCGGTCCAGATCATATAAAAGTCTGCGTTTTAATGACAATTCACATCCAGATATATGCTTTTGAACATTTTTGTAAATCTCCAGTCGTTTAATTTCAGCAGCTGTTTTTTTCAATCCTTCCACTGAATAATAATCAGCGATTCCAACCATATCTGTTAAATAGTGTTCTAAAAAAGTTTTATCTAACATTTCTTTATATTGCGGCTGGTTATATCCGGAAACCTCCAATATCTCTCTCAGATATCCTCGTGCCTTTGCAATATCGATTGCCGATTTTATTGTAATATTATGAGTAAGGCTTTGAGAATTCATCCGATAAAAATAAAATACTTTATCCAAATGAACCATACTTTTACAGTCCTTAATCATAATAAAAGACTGTATCATGTCTTCACCCAAATAAATGTCTTTTATCTGAGTCAGCAATTCCATCTGACTATTATTAACACAACGCTTTCTCACAACCCGCTTACATAAAGAATTTTCTGTTTCTCCTGTTAAAAATCTTGCAATCAATTGCTCTATGCTATGCTCAATCAGTTCGGACGAATGTTGAAAACCATCGCCCTCTAAAAAATTCCCCGCTTCATCCATATATTTCCATTTAAATGACACAATATCGCAATTATATCTTAGGATTACATCTTTTACTGTTTCAAGTAATTCCTTGCTCCAAAGATCATCAGAATCCATGTAAACAACAAAATCCCCTTGTGCCTCTTGAAATGCTCTCAGCCTGGCCATCAACGGTCCCTGATTTTTTTGATGTATGACTCGGACGCGTTTATCATACGATGCAAACTCATCACAGATCGCCCCGGAAGCATCCTTAGAACCATCATCAACCAAAACAATCTCAAAATCACTCACGGTTTGATCCAATACAGAGTTTATACACTCCCTTAAATATCTTTCCGTATTATACACAGGGATCAAAACACTGAACATTTCCATATCTGCTCCTTATATCAATATTCTGTCAAATAAACATTCCCATTGTTTTAATATTTTCTCTTTTTGAAACTTTTCTATCCCTTGATATGCCTGGTCGGAAAAACTCTTCCTCAATTTCTCATTCTCCATCAGCAAACTTAACTTCTCTGAAAACCCAATAATGTCTCCCTCTTCAACCAAATAACCATTCTGACCATCATCAATGATTTCTGATGGGCCTGTCAATATATCAAAGCTTATTGATGGTAAACGATTCGTTTTTGCCTCTAACAGTACTAATGGCAGTCCTTCTACATAAGATGTCATCGCAAATATAGAATAATTATGATACTCTTCCAACATTGTTTTTGAATTCCCCGTCAAAATCAATTGCTTTCCCAAATTTCTATTTTGAATTTCCTGACTGATCATTTTCTGCAGGCTTCCGCTGCCAAATATATGCCATTCCCAATCCGGATGACACGGTAGTACTCTTTCTGCGATATCCAGCAATCGATCATATCCCTTTGCATGTTCCAGACGACCTGCCGTCACAATCTTTTTTTCTCCACTTTTATATTCTTTTACAGCTTTAAATACCTTCTCATCAATCCAATTATAAATAACTGTCAGTTTCTGTGGGGGGCAATGAAAATATTGTATATAATCATCCTTGTTTTTTTTCGTCAATGTTATTGTACAATCAGAAAAGCGAGAACTAAAATACCTCATATAGCGGACAGGTTTATCATTCCAAACGCTCAGAAGGTTTAAGTGGTCTGCAAATATCACTTTTGCCTTAATAAATGGTCTTGCCAAAGTAACAATCATCCCCGCACAAGATTCGCATACAATTACGATATCAACGTGATTCTGATTTAATATTTGTATCAGTTTCCAATAACCACTAACAAGAATTTCTCGCATTCTGGCCCTTTTATCTATAATTGTATAGCAAGAAATTCCGTCGTATGTTCTTAGAAATCCTGAACATAAGCTTATGATTGATACTCTGTAATCCCCCAAGAAAGCTTGTCCCAAATTCTCAATTACTTGTTCCACTCCCCCCCAGTCACACATGTCATAGTCAATTAAACATATATGTTTTTTTCCCATAAGTCCTCTTTTCTGAACGCACTCACATTCATTATCATATCCTCCAATATTTTTATACACCATTTTTTTAAATAAACTAAACAGTAATCTTGTAATCCGTATCAATCCATGCTATACTTTAACAAATTTTATGTTTTTTGGAGGTAAATATCTATGGTACAATACCCTGTTTCACTAAAAAAATATTTTCTATTGTATGCCAAAACTGTATTTTTGACTTTCTTCCTTATTACTTTTTTCGCTCATGGATATGCTATGTGTAATCTGGTTGGAAACAATGATACTATGGGAATTATATCTGGGAATGCTGGCGCTGGAACTTCTTCCGGACGCTGGTTTTTAGATATACTTGTAAAAGTATGCCAAATTTTACTGGGAGATGTCTATTTTCTTCCCTGGTTTAATTTACTCATCGGACTTTTTTTAATTACATGCTCTGCCTTTTTGGTTCTATATTTATTTCAAATTGAATCAAAAATCATGATTATTTTTATTACTGCCCTAATGATCGTATTCCCTGCTACTACTTCCATGGCTCTATATGGTTATACATTTCACTTTAACATGTTCAGTTTGTTTCTTGCTGTTTGCAGTGTTATTTTTTGCCTAAAAGCAACTATCCCATCTCGTTTTCTATCCGTTTTTTTACTTGCTCTTTCTCTCGGTATATATCAAGCATATCTTCCATTCGCTTGTTCTATTCTTGCCCTATTCTGGATTAAAAGCGTTTCTGGCAACCCCTCCTGCAAAACGGTTATCCGTTCCATCCTGTTGGATTCAATAACTGTTCTGTCAGGACTGGTTTTATATTTTATATTAACAAAATCATTTTGTACATTATTCCATACATCTTTAAGCAGCTACAAGGGTATCAATCAGATGACCGCCATCCCTTCTTTAGGGAAATTATTCCTATCTGCCGCCTATTCATACGGAATACTTTTTATCCTGCCTGTTAAAAATCTTTATGGGATTAGTGCCTTTCCCGTTTTACGTATTTTTATTACCATATATTATCTGTTTGCCATCTTAACAGCCATATATTTATATAAAAAGACAGCAAAATCTTTATCAAATAAGCTTTTGCTTACCTTATTATTTGCTCTCATCCCCCCCCTTGCAAATTTGATGTTTTTCATGGTAGGTGCAGATAAAGACTCCGTATACACAGCTATGCTTTATGGTTTGGTAACGATATTTTTATTCGTCCCCTTATTTTTCCCACAAGAAAGTGTGAAAGCTTCTACAAAATGTATTCTTTGCATTACCATTAGTTCTATCATTTTTCTTTGGAGTTGGTTTAGCAATGGTGTCTATATGGCTAGCCATCATATTATTGAGCAAAATATTACTGTCTGGAACCGTATCATCGCAGAAGTAGAATCCCTGGAAGGATATCATTCGCAAATGCCCTTGCATATCATTGGTGATCATCCTTGCTTTCCTTCCGTTATCGAAAGCTATGACGACTTTCACCATCTTGTTTCCCTTCACTATGTTTGCGATTGGTCACTTCCACACTTCCTGAAAAATTATCTGGGATGGGAAAAATCTTTTTCATCCGCATCGTCGGTTCCTCATGACTTACCTGTATATCCTAATCAAGGAAGCATTGCAATTATAGATGATACTGTAGTGATCCGATTTGAATGAGGGTGCCTTTCCGCCCTCTTCAATATTAAATAAAACAAAGTGCCAAAGTCTCCCTTGTTCATCCATCTATGTTGTAAACATCCGAGCCACCCATTTCCTCCCCCAATACCCAATCTTCCCCCCAACTACCCGCGCCATCTCCCAATCTCTGGCCACCGCCTGCAAAAGCAGACGCCCGCCCCGCCAATACTTTCCGCCCCTCAAAAATGCAATCCCCCGATACATTTCTTCATAAGCATGATTAAATCGTTCTTTCCTCCCCTGGGAAACATCCTGTCTGCTGATATATTCCTTAAAGCTTTCTTTTCTTTCCCAAATCCTGGTATCCTTTTTGCTTTTCTTGCACATACTCATCAAATATTTCTTTGACAGATATTGCCGGTAAGGGTCGCTGCCACAAATCCCTTCTGCCCTCACACGGTACTGCAAAAGCACATCCGGCATAATGCGCATGCGGCTGCCATGATGCAAAAGCCGAAGCCACAAATCATAATCTTCACAGGCGGGTATCTCCCGATACCCGCCTTCTTTTCGCACAAGTTCCAACCGCACCATTACGGAAGGATGTGTCACACTATTATCATAAGGTAGCAGCCTTTTCATCTGTTCCGGGGAAAAATCATTGATATACATGCCCTGTTCACAGCCATGCTCATCAATATTGACGCGGGAAACAGACACCAAATCCAGACTCTTTTCCCTGATTTCTGCCAGTTCGCGTTCCAGGCAGGTTTCCGCCATAATATCATCCGCATCCATGCGCGACATATACACGCCACTTGCTGCCTGGATTGCTTTATTCAAGCTTTTGGTAAGTCCCAGATTCCTTTCATTCTCTATCACGCATATCCTGGAATCTTTTGCCGCATATTGCAGGACACATTCGCGGATCATCTCATTCTGCGGATTATCCAGAACGATAAGGAACTCATAATCACAGAATGTCTGTTTTCTGACAGACTCAATCGCTGCTGTCAGATATTCCCGCTTTTCATTGTATGTGCTCATTATTACGGAAACTTCCGGCATCCTGCATTTCTCCTTACTTGTTATTCCTTCGGAGGCTGATAAGTCGGTACGATCTTCCTCACTTCTTCCCGGATGTTCTCCGGGTCCTGATTCGCTCTCTCATACAGAGCGGCAAGCTGTCCCTCAAACCGTTCCTTATCAAACTCAATCGGCTTTCCAATATGTATCAGCTTATTGGGGGTATCCTGCATTCCTTCCTCCCCCATCAGCAGTTCCTCATATAATTTTTCACCAGGGCGCAACCCGGTAAACTCAATTTTAATATCTTCATCCGGCTTGTACCCGGAAAGGCGAATCAGGTTCTTTGCCAAATCCAGAATCTTCACCGGCTCTCCCATATCCAGGATAAAGATTTCCCCGCCTTTGGCGTATGCTCCGGCCTGCAGCACAAGTGACACAGCCTCCGGGATCGTCATAAAATAACGGATAATATCCGGGTGCGTCACCGTCACCGGCCCACCCTGTTCGATCTGCCGCTTAAACAGCGGAATCACCGAACCATTGCTCCCCAGTACGTTTCCGAATCTGACTGCCACAAAATCGGTCTTTGAACGCGCATTCATCATCTGCACTACCATCTCGCACATCCGCTTGGAGGCTCCCATGATATTAGTCGGATTCACCGCTTTATCTGTGGATATCAGGACAAACCGCTCTGTCCCATATTTGTCTGCCGCCTTTGCCGTTTTATAAGTCCCAAACACATTGTTTTTGATCGCCTCATTGGGACTGTCCTCCATCAGCGGCACGTGCTTATGGGCGGCAGCATGATAGACGATATTGGGCCGGTATTTTTCAAATACGCTCTCAATCCGATGTGTATTCCGCACAGAACCGATCAGGACTATCAAATCCAGATCCGGGTATTTTTCCCTCAATTCCAGCTGGATATCATAAGCATTGTTCTCATAGACATCAAAGATAATCAATTGCCTGGCGCCATGCCCTGCCACCTGCCGGCACAATTCGCTTCCGATCGAACCGCCCCCGCCGGTAACCATCACGCTTTTTCCGCCGACATATCCCATGATTTCATCCAAATCCACCCGGATCGGTTCCCTGCCCAGAAGATCCTCAATCTCAACCTCTCTCAGCCGTGCCACGCTTACCTCTCCGTTCAGCAGCTGATAGATTCCTGGAAGCGTTTTCACCCCGCAGCCGGTCTCCCGGCAGATCTCGATGATTTCTTTTCTCTGTTTTGCCGAAGCCGCAGGCATAGCGATGTAAATCTCATCTATATGATATTTTTTCACCAGTTCCGGAATATCATTCCGGTTTCCTGCAATCGGAAGCCCTCCCAGATATTTTCCTATCTTATTTTTGTCATCATCCACAAAGCAGACAATGCGGCCGTCCGTCAGACGGCTGGTCGTCAGTTCTTTCAAAATAATGGCGCCGGAGCTTCCGGCTCCCACAACCAAAATCCGCTTCCCGTTACTTCCCGCCCCTCCCGGGCATACGGTCATAAAAATCCGGTAAGAAAGCCGGATCAGCACCTCTCCCAGATAGAGAACGACAAAAGAGATCAGATAACAGCTCCGTGGCACCCTGTACTGCAAAAAGGTCATTCCTGTTACCTGCACCAGAGACGCCAGGCAGCAGGCCCATAGAATATGAAGCACCTCCCGGATTCCGGCCACGCTCCACATAGTTGCGTACATACGCATCAATAAAAATATAATCAGAGTTGCCGCAATATAAAACGGCAGATATCCCCCGACCGCCTCCAGATATTGCATCTCAATCTTCTCGATATCCAGATCAAAGCGGATGTACAAACTCAAAAAAGATGCCAGCATCACTACACAGGCATCTGCAAACATCAGAATAATCATCCGTACCCGTTTGTTTTTAGGCAGATATCTTTCCATTAAATTCACATTTTTCCCATTTACAGCATTGTTTTTGTTCCCTGTAAAAAGCGACATTTTCTCATGCTCCTGTATTCTTAATGAATCGTTTTGGTTATCGTCAGAAAATTGATGGCCTGCTTGCACATCAGTGCAATTCATTATATCATAATTTGTTCCTTTACGGCATGTCAATAATTACAAATTCATTAATATTCCTGTAAGAATGTCAAAAAATGGCTTTTTATGGCTCCAATATCTGTTTATAAACGTGAACCAATTGTTCCCATGACTTTTGAATCGTAAAATTCGCCTTCACAGATTGCCTCCCATTTTCTGCCCACTTCTGACACTCCTGAGGATGTTCTCTGGCATAAAGCAAGCCGCGGTACATGGCGCCGGCATCCCTGGAAGCTACCAGCAGTCCGGTTTGGCCGCTTACGACAACATCCTGATTTCCGGTTACATCCGTCGCCACAATCGGCGTACCTGCTGCCAGCGCTTCAATCAGCGTATATGGCATTCCCTCTTTCAGCGATGCGGATACATACAGGTCAAATACCTTCAGAAGCTGCGGTACATCGTATCGAAAGCCGGCAAGCCGGACTGCCTCCTGCAGTCCCAATTCCTGAATCTCCTTCTCTGTCTTTTCTCTGTCAGGGCCGTCTCCCACCAGCAAAAGGCGGCATCGGGGGAACGCTTTTACCAGTTCCGCAAATGCCTCCAGCAAAAAAGGAAGTCCTTTAATCTGCTCCAGCCTTGCCACGCATCCAATCACATAAGCATCCTTGGGAAATCCAAACTCCTCCAGATAATGACTTTTATCGACAGCCACAGTCTCAAATATCTCCGGTTCTACCCCATTTCCAATCACACCAGTGCGCTTTTTATCTGCAAATCCCAAGCGTAGTGCTTCTCTATGCTCCCCTGCCGATACACAGATGAAGCGGTCTGTCAACCGCTTCAAAACACGTTCAATCTGACAGTAAATCAGCCTCACAAACATCCCATACTGTTCCACATGCACCCCATGGAATGTATGCACTACCCTGATTCCAGGGCAAAGGATCTTCAGTGGCCTGGCATACATCCCGGCTCCCTTTCCATGAGAATGTACCAATTCTATCCCGTTTTTTCTGACATACCGACGCAACGCCAGCAAAGAGCGAAGCGAATATGGCTTCAGTTTTATATTCCATACATCCGCGGCATACTCCTGAAACCAGGGATAATAATCCCCGTCGGCCGGCACGGCAACCCGTATTTCATATCCATACGGTTTCGCACGTTTCAGCACATCCAGAATATGCCTGGGCACACCGCCAGTTTGAGAACTGATTGCTATATACAATATTTTTTTCATATTATTGTCCACACAATTCCCTATATAATCTCAGAATCTGGCTTAGCATCTGTTCCTGGCTGAATTCTTCCTTCACTCGCTGCCTTGCCCGTACTCCCATCTCTCTTCTCTCCGTCGGATGATCCTTCATCCACAAAATAGCGCGGGAAAGCGCCTCTGCATCTTCCGGAGGAACGGTCAGTCCGGTTTCGCCATCCAGGCTCACCCAGGGAACCCCTGTAGGCAAGTTAGTGTTGATCACGGGTTTTCCGTAGGCCATCGCTTCCAGCTGTACCAGTCCAAATGCTTCACTGTTGGCGACTGATGGAAATACGAGCACATCACAATGTTCCAGTTCCTTTTCCATCTCTTCGTCAGAGATTTTGCCAAGAAAACGGATCGCCCCTTCCAGCCCCTCCTGTTCGGCTTGTTGCTTCATCTCCTGTTCCAACACTCCGGTGCCTACAATCGCCAGTTCCACCTGGTTGATTTCTGTCCCTAATTTCTTTTTTAATTCGCCCATCGCTGCCATTAAAATGCTACAGCCTTTATAATATACCAGGCGGCCGATGAACAGCAGACGCAACGTGGAATCCTTGCTTTCTGTCCGGCGTTCCCAGTAGCAGTCGCTTTTCTTTTCCCAGGCTTTCCGCAGTCCGAACGGAATCCGCACACATTTGCTCTCAAATGGTTTCACATACGGAGAACCGTCGATATTCCCCTGCGTGGCGATTGCGATGGCGTCTGCCCTTTTTAACGTCCAGTTCATCAGAGGTTTGTAAAACAGCATAGCCTTTTTTTGCCTTACCACATCACTGTGCCAATACAGCACCAGCTTTCCCCGGTACCCAGACAGAAGACACGCCAGATCCCCGAGAGGAAACGGCATATGCAGATGAATGACATCATATTCCGCGCAATGTTTTTTCAGATAACGCACCAGATCCCAGGAAATCGGCAAAGAAGCTATAATCCCCAGGCTTTTTGCAAAGTAAACCGGCACGCCGTTTATCGTCTTTTCATATGCCGCGCCTCTGTCCTGAGACGCCAGCACATAGCTGTCTGCCTCGCCTTGAATCCCCTCCGCAATCTGCTGCATGGTCGCCTCTATTCCGCCAATATGCGGATAGTATTGCTTCCCCAGCTGCAATACCTTCAACTTACGCATTTCCATCCTTATGTTTCCATCCCCCTGCCTGCTGCCCCGGCTTTCCTTCAGAGGAAGACACTCCTTCCGTACTTTCTTTCATAAACAGGATTTTCACTGTCAGCAGCAGCAGTTTCAAGTCCAGGATAAAAGAATAATTCTGAATATAGGTCAAATCTAGTTTCAGCTTATCATAAGGCGTCGTATTGTATTTCCCATATATCTGTGCATAACCGGTCAGACCGGCCTTTACCTTCAATCTGCTTTTGAACTGAGGCAGCCAGGTCTCATATTCTTTTGCAATCTCCGGCCGTTCCGGCCTTGGACCTACCAGGGACATATCCCCTCTCAGCACATTCCAAAGCTGCGGCAGTTCGTCCATACGGGTCATACGAATCAGTTTTCCAACCGGGGTAATCCGGTCATCATTCTCACTGGCCAGACGTGCCACCCCGTCTTTCTCCGCATCCATCCGCATACTGCGGAATTTGTAAACATAAAACTCCCGGCCATTTAAAGTCAGCCGCTTCTGCCTGTACAAAACGTTTCCCCCGTCATACAGCTTTACCGCCGCCGCCGTCACAAGCATAAGCGGCGACACCAGAAGAATCATGCACATAGATACCGCCACGTCCAGGCACCGCTTCCCCATCTGCTGCTCAATCGTCAGTCCGTTATTGCGGGAAAGCAGAAGAGGCGTGTCAAACGTATGCAGTTCCCGGGAAGTCCGCACCAGAATATCGGATATCTTAGGGGTCATATATACACGAATGGATCTTTCAAAACAGGCCTTCAGAATAAAGTTTCTCACCGGAGTCGGAATATCACACAGAATCACGCCGTCGTAAGCTTCCACCATGTTCATGACAGCCTCTTCCCCAATCTCCGCCGACACAATCTTTTCGATCTGATAACGATCTTCCCTCTGTCTCAGCTTTCCCAACAGTTCCAGGGCATGGGACTGTCCGTACACCAGCAGAAGTCTCCGGGGCGGAAACATCCTCCGGTATATCATCGCATAAATCTGTGCCCAGATTGCAATAATAACCGCATCGCACATCGTCAATAAGAGGAAAATCCAAAGGGGCGGAAAGCGGTAAGCCAGCAAGGCCACCTGAATATAGGTGATAAAATTCACGATCAGCAGTGACAAAATCTGGGAATAAATCACATTTCCCTTTTCCAGATCGCCGAGACGGAAACCGCCATACATCGTCGAAAAAAACAGGATCAAAGCGGTATAAAGTCCCATGATTACCCAGTTGCCCCGCCTCCAATACCAGACTCCGGTAGCTGGTGAAATCAATTTATACCAAATCTCCATATAGATCGCAACCAGTACGGCAACCAGTATCAGAGATGCCATCAGGCGTATCATCCGTTTATAACGTTCGTATTTTTTCACAAATTTAACCTCGTATCCGTTGTTCTGTCGTTCCTTGCAAACATCGTTTCCTGAACCCTGTCTGCCTCGTTTTCCGCATTTTCTTGTGCCAAGTATATCATTTTATCCTTGTTTCCGCAATTCCCAATTTCCCCGGCCTTTTGCGTTCTTCATCCCCTCTGGCTACTTCTTAGCTTATCCTGTTCCAGATATCCTATGCCTTTTTCCGTTGACGCTGTTAATAATTTGTATTAAAATAAAGGAAGAACGGAATCGTAATCAGACCAGGAGGAATCTACCATGGATAAAAAGCAGCTTGCCATCGAGAAGCATAAAGAGTGGAAAGGCAAAATCGAAGTCATTTCCCGCGCTCCCATTACAAACCGGGAAGAACTTGCCGTCGCCTATACGCCAGGAGTAGCAGAGCCATGCCTGGTGATTGCCGAAGATGAGGAGAAAGCCTATGATTATACCCGCAAGGGGAATCTCGTGGCTGTTATCACCGACGGTACGGCAGTATTGGGTTTAGGGGATATCGGTCCTTCTGCAGGAATGCCGGTGATGGAAGGAAAATGCGCACTGTTCAAAGCATTTGCTGATGTGGATGCTTTCCCTCTGTGTGTGGATACCAAAGATGTCGATACCTTTGTACAGACAGTATCCCTGATTTCCAAAAGCTTTGGCGGGATCAATCTGGAGGATATCGCGGCGCCCCGGTGCTTCGAGATTGAGAAACGCCTGAAAGAAGTCTGTGATATTCCGATTTTCCATGATGACCAGCATGGCACAGCGATTGTGGTCGGCGCCGCGCTCCTGAATGCGGTAAAAGTGACCGGCAAGGAGATGGGAAAGCTGCGCGTGGTGATCAACGGCGCCGGCGCCGCCGGGATTGCCATCGGGAAGCATCTGATCTCTATGGGGTTTGGCAATATTATCATGTGTGACATTCATGGCGTCATCTGTGAAGGCGATGAGGGATTGAATTCCGGCCAGGAAGAGATTTCCCATATCAGCAACCTCGAAAAAGAACACGGAAACCTGACAGATGCGCTGAAAAATGCAGATATTTTTGTGGGAGTATCCAGGCCTCATCTGGTGACAAAAGAAATGGTCGCTTCCATGAATAACGGGATCGTCTTTGCCATGGCGAATCCGGTTCCGGAGATCATGCCGGAAGAGGCAAAAGAAGGCGGTGCGGCAGTAGTTGGCACCGGCAGGTCCGATTATCCGAACCAGATTAACAATGTACTGGTATTTCCGGGGCTTTTCAAAGGAGTTCTGGCTGTCCGCGCCAGAGATATCACAGATTCCATGAAAGTGGCGGCTTCCCACGCGATTGCAGAGGTCATTCCGGAGGAAGAACTGACTGCGGAATATGTGATCCCTTCCTCGTTTGACAAGCGAGTGGCGCTGGCAGTAGCCAACGCCGTGGCCAGGGAGGCCGTACGGCTGGGAATCAACCGGGCGCCCTACGAAGAAATTTTTTGAACATAAAAGGGTATCGCACAATCATCAAGAACCGATCATTGTGCGATACCCTTTTTTGTCAATGTATGCCGAACTTAAGATCCGTCTTCCCCTCATCATCCTGCTGTCTTAACGCGGCAATCATACTGCCAAACAAACGTTTATTTCTGTCATTGAATGTATTTTGCAGCTGATCCTGAACTGCTTGTCCAATCATTTCCATCTCCCGCTCCGAAACCGCTTCATGCTCCTCCTTATTTCCACCAACACATACACCGCCACCGCCGCCTCCGTAACCGGCATGGCAAACCAGATGGCCTTAGGACCAGCCAACAAGGGTAAAAGGTAGATAAGGCCTCCACTGATCACCATTCCACGGGACACTGATACAAGAAAAGAATCCCGGGCCTGCATCACCGACTGAAAATAGTAGGTAGAAAAAATGTTAAAAGGCAGCAGCAGGAAGGACAGGCCATAACAGCGCATAATCTCCGGCGCAATCCGCCTTACATTCTCGGTACTGTCCATAAAAATCCGGATAAATCCGTTGGGGAAAGTAAAGATCAGCAGCGTCCACACCGCGGCAAAAAATCCTGCCGAGTATAACCCGTACTTTAAAGTTTCTCCAATCCGCGAAACCTTCCCCGCACCAAAATTGATAGAAATAACCGGCTGGGCCGCCTGGCCCACACTGTAGGCGCAGCACTGGACAAACGTGCTGATATTGACAATCACGCCATAAACCGCCAGCGCATCTGTGCCCAGATACCGGACAATCTGCCGATTAAACATCATAGTCAGGATTCCCATAGCCACATCGATGAAAAAGGTAGAAAACCCTACCGTCAGGATTTTTCTTATCTTCTCCGCCGCCTGATGGATTTTCACCAGCTTTAGGGTGTTTTTGGGGGACAGGAAGTGAGTCAGCAATACCACGAAAGTAATTCCTGCCCCCATCGCCGTGGCCAGTCCGGCTCCCGTAATCCCCATATCCATGACAAAAACAAAGAAATAGTCCCCGAATATATTGAAAATTCCTCCCGCAAGAACCGCTGCCGTGGCCAGTCCCGGCGCATTATCATTTCTCAAAAACGCCGCCATCATCTGATTAAACATAAATGCCGGTATCACCAGCTTTATATGTCTCATATATTCCCGCGCCAGCGGCAGCGTGATATCTTCGGCGCCACAACAGACATGGCCGCCGTGCCCTCCGGCCCGTGGTATTGTCCCACCATAGCCATATCCACAATTCCGTAAATGGAAGAAATCAGCGCGCTTCCAAAGGCTGCCATGAGAAATCTGGCGTATATGGTTCTGATCTTTCCCTGCAGCAAATCCATAATCATCATGCCTCCTTATAAATGCTTTTATTATGCGGACCTTTGTGAAACAAAAAACCGGATAAGAAATTGCAGCCAGAAGCATTTCCTTATCCGTCTGTCACTGCTACGGCAGTCAGACCTCCGAAAAATGCCTGGATACAACATCTTATCCGGTACTTATTATTACGATAACAAGTCCTCCGATGAACACTGGAATTCTACCATAGGTTGAGGAGGAGTGCAAGTATTTTTTCCATAAAGCAGGAATCTCATTTTTTAATAATTCGATCAATCAGGCCAAACGCCAGCGCTTCCTCAGCCGACAGATAATAGTCCCTCTCTGTGACAGCCCGGATCTCTTCCATGGACTTTCCCGTATTTAGGGCCAGGATATGGTTCAGCCGCTCTTTGCTTCTCTGAATATGGTCGGACATGATTTGGATGTCTGTAACCTGTCCCTGGATACCGTTCCCATGGATGGACGGCTGGTGTATCATAATCTCCGCATTGGGAAGCGCCATGCGCTTTCCCCTGGTTCCTCCGGCCAGCAAAAATGCCCCGAAGCTGGCAGCCAGTCCCAGACATATGGTGGAAACGTCGCATCGGATATACTGCATGGTGTCATAGATTGCAAAACCCGCTGACACCGAGCCTCCCGGACTGTTAATATAGAACTGGATATCCTTTCCCGGGTCCTGGGCCTCTAAAAAGAGCATCTGGGCAATAATCAGGCTGGCTGAAGAGTCACTAACCTCTTCATTTAAAAATATAATGCGGTCTGAAAGCAGGCGGGAATATATATCACAGCTTCGCTCTCCCCCGCCGATTTGCGTAATCACATATGGGATGAAACTCATGCCGCCGCCCTTCTTTCCGTCCGTTCCAGCCGGAAGATCCAAGATAAGCTGCTTTGGGAAACGCCGGATAAGTCCATGAAAATCCTGTTCTGTCTGGGAATGAATATCCCTGTCCGCCGGTATTCCTGAGGCGTCTGTCCATATGTGTCCCGAAAGGCCTGAGTAAACGCCTGCTGAGAATGATAGCCTGCCTCCAGGGCAATCTCCACAATGGGCCGCGAAGTCTCTGCCAGCTTTCTTGCCGCTCTATCCAGCCTCCGGCCTTGCATATATTTATAGGGAGTAACGCCTGTATTTTCCTTAAATCTCCTTGTCAAATAAAACTTGGAGTAATGAAATTCCTTGGCTATCTTCTCTAAGGTCAGTTCCTGATCTAAATGATCTTCCATGTACCTAAGTATTTTTTCGATCATCAAACGGTCACTCATATGCCGGCACTCCTTTTCCTTTTGCCCCATTATAGCATTCTCTGACCGGATCGTCTTAAGGAAAATTGCCTTTTTATAATGGAATATAATCGTTCAATCCGGCTGCTGCCCGTCATGAGCCTTCCACATACAATCCATCATCTGCATATGAGAAAATACCGCCCGAAAGGAAGACTCCTCCGGCGAGCAGGCATATATGCCAAACCGTATTTTCCCATCTCCTTTTTGCATATGGCAAATACGCATCTGATGAAATATCACCCCATCCTCCGAATTCTCAATGCAGTAGTCGTCCTCCCGCCTGCTAAACCGGTACCACATAGCTTTCACATCCGCGCTAATCACCGTAGTTGCCCAGTCAGAATAGCCGTTATTGGTCACCACACTTCCCAAATGCTGATAATTTTCATTCTCGTACTCAATGGAACCCTTCAGCCAATTCTCACTGTCCAGATACATGACAATCCCGCACTGGTCAAATCTACGGTGGCTTTCCTCAAACTCCGTTTTTACCACAAAACTGAAATATTTTTCTTCCGTCTCCATCTGGAGAACCGGAGCGTTATCATTCTGAAAATGATAATAGGTCCTCTGCCACAAATCCGTACAGGGTTTTGTGACAATCTCAATCCTGTCATGACCGACTGTGCAGCTTTCCGGCTCCCTTACCCATTTGAATTTTGTCAAATCCATATTCTCAATCGCCTCATATGGCCTGTCCCATATCCCGTCATTTTCCGGACATTTTTCATAATCCTTTTTCAAAATGGAATACCAGGACTCGTCGCAGATCCCCTGGTTATTGACGCCCCCTGCCCGCCAGGTCCCCTCATAAGTCATGCCGCATTTTCGCATCACCTTTCCGGAATTGGGATTGCGGGGGTCATGGCAGGCATTGACGCAATTCACATGAACCTCCTCAAAAAAGAAGGCAATCAAAGCCTGCAGTGCCTCCGCCGTAATTCCCTGCCCCCACCAGCTGCGTCCGATACAATAGCCAATAGTAACCGACTCCGTATTTTCGTTCATCTTTACCACACTGATGCTGCCGACAGGTTCATGGATTTCTTTCAGTTCTATCGCCCACTGGTAATTTTGAGGGTTGCTATTCTCACCCGTCCAGCATTCCACGATCTTCCTGCTTTCCTCAGCGCTTTCGTGAGCCGGCCAGGTCAGGTATTTGGTCACCTCCGGGTCCGAAGCCCAGTTGCGAAACATGGGTTCTGCATCCTCAGCCTGAAACGCCCGGAGTATCAGGCGGCTCGTTTCTATTGTTTTTGTCCCTATGTGATTCATATTCGTTTCCTCCTTGCCTTAATCAATCCCCTCAATCATTACACGGCACCTGTTCATAACCTGCGAAAATAAACCTCCAGTTCAAAAGGTTCCCCGTTCCGCTCATCCACCCTGCTTTCGGAATACTGATACTGAAAACCACAGGCCAACGCCAATGCCCTGGAAGCCTCATTAGCGGAACGCGTGGAATAATAAAACACTTCCCCTCCCAGAGAAGCACAGTATTCCATCAAAAGCCGCAAAATCTGCTTTCCATACCCTCTTCCCACATATTCCGGTCCCAAGGCAATACTGGCATCCTGATAAATGTGAGGCCGGATTTCCTCCACACCAGCAAAGCCTATGGCCTGACCGGATTTCTTCTCATAGACCAGATAGGTATCATGCTCCTTCTGATATTTTATGGTTCTTTTCATCCGCTCCCTGGCCTCTTCCTCATCTTCCGTCACACGCCAGGCCATATATCGGGCAGTTTCCGGTTTTGACCAGACGTTGTGATAGATCGTCCTCCAGTCCTCAAACTCTGCCTTCTTCAGCAGCAAATCCTTAGTCTCCAGAATCATTTTCCCTCCCCCATCATCTCATAGGCCACATATTCATCCTCCGATTTTCCCATTAAGGTGAATTTAAGTACAACACCATCACATAATCCTCCGGTTCCTCTTTCTGCCCTCCCTTACCACACTCTTCCGGCACTGCCTCAAATCCCAGTTTCTGATACATCCGATACGCATAATTTTCCTTATTTACACTGAGAGACACTTTTATATACCCCTTTTCTCTCAGCAACCTGGTCATTTCCTTCATAAGCCTGCTGCCAATCCCCTGCCTCCGAAACTTCTTGCTTACAGAGATAGCAAACTCCGGAGTACTCTCATCAATATTACCATATCCCTTCACCGCTCCTGCCAGTATCCTTGTCCAAACGGCGCCAAGAATATGCCCTTCCGATTCCGCCACCAGGCACCAATCATCTGGCCGGCCAAAATTCTCAATATAAACAGCAAGTTCCGGCTGGCAAATGATCTCCCGGGGCGGTGCCTCCCCCTCCGGAATATAAATGGCATCATACAAAAAATCACCCAGCATAGGATATTCCTCAGGCTTCATCGCCCGGATTATCACCTCATCTACTGTCAAAAGCTGCTTCTGTACCTTTTTGCTGAAGCTGCGCAGCACCGTATCATAGGCGTGGTCAATCATATTCAACAATTCCTCATCCGGAAAATCCTTCAAATCAATGGTATTCCAGTAAGGCTGCTGCACCGGCGGACAATGATACCCCCTCACTACCACTCCCGGATAAGCCTGCCGGTAAAATTGTCCGGCATCTGCTGTGCACTTTAGTGTGACTTTATAATCCTCCGGATTCGGATAAACCTGGGCAAACACTTTTTTATTCAGCTTATAGCAGATGGGAGTATCTCCAAAAGGATGATCCTCATAAGCCTTCCATTTGCTCAGGCAATATAATTTAATCTCCTCTGGCCTCATCTTCCCCTCCATAAGCCTCTTTCCATTCCTCCTCTGTCAGCCGGTTGGAATGCCACCAAATATCATAATCTTCTGGTAAGATTATCTCATTTGATACATATTGAAAGCCGCCTTCGTGTAATGGGCGGATTACGGTTATATGCGAAAACTCTTTAGACATATTTCCACTTGGAGATACTGCATGGATATTCAATGTGATCGTCCCATCCTCATTCTCCGTGTAGCTTACTACTTCCGGATACGCAACCTCCGGATATTCAACCTCGTAAACCCCCCGTGGCCTGTATTCATAGGCCGCAAGTTCTGTAATGTATGTTGTTTTGGAACGGAGCGTTTCTCTGTCTACATGGAAATATTCCCCGATAACATTTTCAAACAGATCTCCTGGTATTTGATAAACTGCTCCGGTCCCTGTATTTTCATCTGTCAAATAGGGCACTGGCTGGCTATGCATCATTGGATAAAGCCTGTCAAATAAATCGTAAAAATCCAAATCCCCAAAATCATCCTCACTCCAATTGCAGAGAAACAGGTTATTCTGCCCATAACCGATTGGCAATATATACTTTCTGTTCCATTCCCTGCATTTCTCATCCAGCGGCAAAACCCGCAGCGCCATACATTCCGATGCGTCACTTAATGTCAGTGCGAAATTCTCATCCGAAAAATAGCTTCCCTCAAAGATAATATATCCTTCCTCTGTATACTGCCAGAAGTCCGCCGGATAACTTACCGTGCCTCTGTTTTGCAAGCTGCCATTCTGATCATATTGGTAGTATCCGCTGGCAATATTTACATTACCATCCTCTGTGTTCAAATCAAACTTCCGAAACCCTGTCTCTGTAATTACTATAATTGTCAATTCAGCAATTTCTTTTTCCTCTACTGCCTTGCAAAACTTCAATGCCTGCTCTGCCTGTGTCATATCCACCTGATTTCCGCTGTCAACGGCCACATAACCATTTTCCCCAAGCCTGATAACCATGCGCCGCATAATATCCAGGTTTCCCAATGTATTGGCACCTGCTGCTTCATCATAAATATCATTGAGAATCTCTGCTATGCGCTCTGTATCAGAAAAATCCTTTTCATCGGAAACATACGCTTCATGATCTGCCTGAGTTATCTCAATATCTGATGCCTCCGGCATATCATGGCCGCACCCAGCCAGTATTAACAAGATCATGGCAACCGTTGCAAATAAGGAATTCCTTCTATTCCTATCATGCAAGCCCGTTTTCCAAAACCATCTTTTCTTTTTCCACAACATAGACATCCCCGCCACTTCCTTTCATGTGAACCCCTATCTATTAGATAGAACTATTTCTTCTTTTTAGAAAATATGAGACATCATTTCCTGTCATTTCTTTTCAATCCTAACCCTATATTTCCCTTCAAGAAAGAACAAGCAGCTTCCAAGGGCACCTATCCCAAAAAGGAACGAATAATTTCATGAGTGGCAGAATCAATCACATGCTCTGTCTTGTATAATATGGCCAGGTGCTGCTCCGCCTCTTCATCCGGCTCTGGCGTAGGACCCTCCTTGATGGATTTAGAGTTTCAACAGAGAAAGGTCAAATTTTCTTCCTGATAAATAATTTTCGTATGCCATCGTGGCTGGAAGAAATCTCACTTTTATACTTTCCAATCCAAGCTTAGAAAGCATCTGCAAGGATACCGATTCTTTGTCCACGGCATCCTTCTCTTCTGTTGGCATTAAAAAGCAATTTTTTACCACAGAGAACTTATGCTCGCCTATAAATTCTTGATATGCCAATTGATATAAATATTGCTTTGTAACCGATTCAATGCCAGGTTGGCCTTTAGGTGCATTACCATGTTCCAACTTAGCATTGTAATATTTGGCGTCAAAAATAATAAAATGCCAGTCCCCATTAACCATAGAAATCGTAACAATATCCGGAATCAGAGTATCTGTTGCTGTTTTTCCTGTTACTGTCCATAATGGTTTTTCAATTATATCAGTCAATTTTTCCTGTCGATTATACTTATCACTTAATGGAACCGGCAACCTTAATGCTCCCAATCGTGTAGCAAGCTGATTGTCCATAATTTCAGAACAGACTTTTTCCCACACAAGATTAAAGCTGTTGGTTCCGAACAGTGACAGGCAATCTACATCATATAAGCTTCCACCATGGTCGAGGTAAGTATAAATCGTTTTCAAAACAAGCTGTTTTCTTGTATTGAACTGGGTGCCTAATTCTTTTTCAATATTATACAGAATGACTTCTTTCTCGCCAAAGTCATCCAAAGTTTCTTCCGTGAGGTCAACACCCATAAGTTCAAATAAATTCAATAATCCCGCATCCTGAAGTTCTTTTGACGCAATCGTAAGTACGCATTCATGCAGGCGTTTAAAATAATCGTGGTCATCAGAAATTCTTTTCCTCGTTTGCAAGTCCACGTAATACGGGCGATTGTTAGAAATCATCGCAAAGCTCTCATTTATCGTCTTGTCCCAAATTATTTCGCCCGAACCATTGCTCTCCACTATATCACCCGTATTTTCGTAGATGCCATTTTCGTAGTAGTCCTGCATCAAAAATAAAAGCACTGCCAATAAATTAAATGACCTGCTTTCGCTGCTGTCATTAAACATTCGGATAATTTGTTCCTTGGAATTATATTTCTCAAGAACCTTAATAACCTGTGTTAATTCCTGCTCAGGATGTATGGTAGTTAGCAAATACTTAGGGTAGCATTTCAAGACTATTCCTGACACAACGATAACTCCAACAAAAGTAAAAACATAAAGGTATTCGCTTTCTCCTATTTCAACGTCAGAAACCTCTATGTCCTCATCTGTCAGTTCTGACATATCCCGCTGTTTCTCTTCTGCTTTTACAGCCTTTAAGATTCCGAATTCCTTGAGTTTACGGATCATCGAAACCGTTTTTTCTTCTGGGCAGGAAAAGATTTTACAGAGTTCTTTCTGCGTATACCTTTTTTGTTCTCTTACAAATTCAGAGTGCATTTATGTACCCCCTTTTACTCGTCACCGACAGGAGATGCACTGGCCAAGTCTTCTGGCTCTGCCTCAAGCTGAATATCGTGATGGAAAATACCAATCCCTTTTTTCTCAAATTCCCGGCAAATCTCTGAGTAGCGGCTACTGTTTTCAAAGCAGCCTTCAAACAATTTTGGACGCTTCTGCTTGGCTGCGTCTTCATACAGGTACATAATTACTTTGCTCTTGAACGTATGGATAAATCTTTCATTATCGATTTCCGTACCTTCTTCAGGAACAACAATACTTCTCGCAATGAAATACGGACCCAGCTGTTTGTCTTCATTGATTTTTTCTTTGGCCAGGAAGTTATTAATGGCCTTACGCAACTTGTTCCACTCAACTTTATGCTTAGTATTTCCAGTTCCCAGAATAACCGTTTTTCCAATCAAATCTTTTTCGCTGTCATCGATTCCCAAATAAGTGAAATCCCATCTGCGTTTAAATGCGGTGTCCATTGGGAAAACTCCCTGGTCAGCACTGTTCATTGTGGCCCAAAGGAACATATTGTCTGGAATTTTGATAGTTTCTACCGCACTCTTTTCTACGCCAAGTTCCTTTGCAAGATAAACCCGCATTTCATTTGTTGTTGCGATTTCATATTCACTGGCATTGGTTGATGCCCTATCAAGCAACTGGAACACATCACCAAACACGGCTGCCACATTGGCTCTATTTATTTCCTCAATGATAAGTAAATGCGGTTTGGGATTATCACTCATTGCACTTCTGAGCGCCTTAGCCAGCACACGCATAAAAGGACCAGGAACATACTCATATGCAATTTCTTCTTTTGCTTTTACAACCGAAGGAAGTGCCACATATGGTCTAAGAGCCTTTCCATGATCTCGCTCTGCGCTACTATCCACGACAGAATCTGTTCCGTCGTTCGTTCTAGTTTTAAAGGCTTCATCGGTATACAATCCCAACAAAATAGGGAGCCTTGTCAATCCATCATCCTTAAATCTCTCATACAGCAAATCATATTTTTCCTGCGCTGTCTTTGTTTTATCTGACAATACAGAAACCACATCTTTGCTCATGCCACTAATTGTCTCAGCATCTCCGCTAACCATAACGGGTTTGTATGTACCGACAAAATTAGCATAAGAATAGTCCGGATGGAAAGTAACACGTTCCTTATGTCCGCCATCCGCTAACAGTTCCTTTTCCTCTTTGTTAAGAGTAAAGCTTTTTCCCGTTCCCGGCGCACCAAATAAAATACGATTATGAGAAAAACCCTTAGCATCGCATTCCGTTTCAAAGCACAAGCTTGCGCTGCTGCTGTCACTTTCCACTGTATCCAGGTCCGGTTCATCGTCATAACTCACTTCCGGATACTTGTCAGAAGTATAATGGAGGGCATAATGGTTGTCTAAATAGTAGTAGACAAACGGTGCCAAAAACCCAACCGTATTACGCTCTTTATCATATAGGAATCCATTATTTTTAGTGTCAATCAGCAGCTGATTAACAAATGTTCCTCGGATACTCGGATTAGTATCGTATCTTATAGCCTCATCAATCGGATACCCCACAAAAATAGCGTCAGAAATTCCGTCATCTTTTTCAAACACATAAACGCCGATAATAATGGTATCTTCCTTTGCTTTTTCTTTCGGGTCCGTTACCGTGCCCAATTGTATTTTCTTCTCATACGGATTTCTTGCCTCGTTACGAATGGTTCCGCAATAGACATTAATGTACTTGCTTTTTCCGTTTGCATCCTTTAGCAGAATCCTTCTGCACGAACCCTTTTTGTCAACAATCTCAGACGTCCACCCGTGCTGATTAAACAAGGAAATTAGCATCTTATCCAAATCTGAGCATAATGCAGATTCATGGGAAACAATCACTCCGTCATGATTTATTTCATATCGTTCCATCGAAATATACCTCCCTTATCTTAGTGGCTAATATGTGTGCCATCTCTACGGGAACAGCATTGCCAACTTGACGCCATTGTTCTTTCATTTCGCCAATAAGCATATACTCATCGGGAAAAGTCTGTATCCTTTTTAGTTCCTCGATCCTAAGGAAACGGTTACGCCAATGGAATGGACCTTGATTGTTTGAAAAACTTGCTTGAATAGTCCAAGACGGCCTGTCCGGTGTAAGTTTTAGCAAGAATGTCCAATAACGAGATTTCCATTTGAATTTTGGATTAGGATAACCTCGCTTTTCCGTAAAATACAAATAATTATCTCCCGCCGGAATTTCGAGAAGCAACTCATAGTCTTTTGCTCCAGGACGCTGAAGTTTCTCTTCCTCAGTGATATTATCAAAATCCGAAAGGACTTCTTTGCAGGTTACCCAAGGTAATTTATCCGTTTTTTTCTGTGGGTCGGCATGAGTTTCTTCCGGAAATACAAATGGAGGGAGTTCCTTTAAACTGCTCACACAAAAGAATCTCTTCCTTGTCTGAGGTACTCCATAATTTGCACAGTTCACTACCTTAAAGGCAATGTTATATCCTAAGCTTTCTGCTTTATCTTTCAGGAAATCAAACTCTTGCTGATGCGTTTTAAACGCAAATCCATCAACATTTTCAAACAGAAAGACCTTTGGTTTCAGCTCTTCCACTGCTCTAAAATATTCCGGAACGGCAAAACCCGCGTGTTCATCATCAAAACCATCTGCCTTACCTACAAGATAATGGCGGGTTTGACTGTACGGAGGGCAAGGCGGGCCACCAATAAGGCAGTCAATTTCTCCGTATTTTTCTTTCAATTCCTTAAAGTTGATATTTCTAACATCGCCGCAAAAAACCTCATCAGCCATATCATTTTTCTTTAAGGTTTCACAGGCAATATCCCAAACATCTGTGGCAAACACGGTTCTAAATCCTGCCTGTTCAAATCCGATATCCAGACCGCCCGCACCGGAAAAAAGACTGATGACCCTTGGCTTTTTTATATCCATCTGCATAATTCTTCAACCACCTTTTTTGCGAGTAACGGAGGGACGGCATTCCCTATCTGTTTGTGTTGTGAATATGTACTTCCATAAAATACATAATCATCCGGGAAGGTTTGAATTGCCGCCAATTCCCTAATATTCAATCTTCTGCCCTTCCAATGAAACGGGCCTTCCCAATGCCCAGGACTGGCAATAATAGTCCAAGACGGCTGAAAAGGATGCAATTTCAGAAGAGAGAGCCAGTATCTTTTTCCTGCCACAAACACGGGGTTCGGATGTTTCTCACGTTCTGTCAGCGCAATATAGTTCTTCCCAAACGGAATACACGTCAGTTCATGTTCCCATTTGCCCTCGGTTACGAGTTTCTCATCACCACAATATTCAGGTGCATCAAATTTGCCAATCCAATCAATTACCCTTTCATAAGGCAGCAAATTCGGATTAGCCAAAATCTCCTTTTTAGAACCATGAGTCTGCGGCAAAGATGCGTTAATATCCTTCTTGCTTGCTAAGAAAAATACCCTTTTTCTTTTCTGCGGAATACCATATTCTGCAGCATTCATTTTTAGAACGGAACACTTATAACCCAACCTACTCATGTTCTCATAAATGGTATCCACTGCTTCCTTATTAGACGGATGCATAATGCTTTCCACGTTTTCGAGGACAAAGCCATCTGGTTGTAAGTCTTCAATTATTTTAAAGTAAGGCACGATTAAATTTCGCGGGTCCTCACTAGAATTTCGTTTTTCATTAGTAACCCAATAACCTGCTTTAGAAAAAGGCTGGCAAGGCGGGCCACCAATAATAAGTAGTTTTTCCGGTTTTTCCCTATCTAATATTTCTTTATAGTGGCTCCCTCTCAATTGAGTTATGTCCCCAACCTCATGCAAAGCATCCTTAAAGAATGGGTTTCGTTTAATTGTCTCTACACTGTCTTCAAAGATATCAAGACTTGACAGGACTTTCACTCCTGCCATTTGCGCGCCAATATCCAAGCCACCCGCACCAGAAAACATACTGATTGCTTTAACATCAGTACGATAGCCTATCTGAAGGTCGTTAACAGTATACCCCTTATGCTCATAGGGGATCATAATATCCCCGTTATCATCCACCTCAAAAGCAGCAAGCATTGCCTCCCTTTGATGGGGAGTAACATTAGCAAAATACTGCTTTTCAATCTTATATGTTGCCATAGTTCCTCCTTGGTCACTTAATCTAAAGACCAAGTGCCTTGCTTAATATTTTAATTTGACCACGTGATTTAAGATTCGTTCTGCTCCAACGCAAACGATAATTCAGTTTGGTTCCCAGGCCACTTTCGTCTTCCATCTACCCAATCTCATCCGGCAGGTTTAATATCTCTATCGCTTTCTGATTAATTTGTTCCGTTGTTGTTTCTCCACCCAATTCCTTGATGGCATTAAGAAACGGCTTCTTCCAGCACGCTGTTGGAAGGAAAATAAGCTTTCTTCATGGCTGTATTCTTCTGGATTATATGTCTGCACTTTTTCCGCTTTTAACCCAAGCGTCAAGTTCAGAGCGTTTAAATTTCCAAAGTTTCCCTATCTTTTGTGCCGGGATGCCATTTTGTTTTTTAATCCAGTTTCTGACTGTTTCTTTTGTCACCCCAAGATATTCGGCCGCTTCATTAATTCCAATCCAACCATCATTATATTTTTCTGCCATTTGCGCCACCTCACATATACGCATAATTTAACTAGTGCACCGACTCATTTACATTTCGCCAATTGAGTCAGTACACTAGCATATTGTACATCATTACTCATCTTTCCGTCAATGGTTTATATGGAATTTCATGATAATTGATAGGGTTTTTATGGAAATTCCGTTACAAACCAATCGTCCGTCCACTCAACCCGGCACAAAATCATCTTGTCAACTCAGCCTTTTCCATTTCCTACCTGTCAGCTCACCCCTCATTTTCTCCAAGGAAGCAGCCCTGGAAAATGAAAAATCCGAGAGTTGGAAGAATACCTCCGCCTCTCGGAAACACACTATTTTTAGAGGTTTTTGACATTGCTTGTACCTCTTTGAAACATAAATTTTCCCTCTCTTTTTTATAATGTTTCCTGCGTCGATTTTTACTACGTTTAAACGCAGAAGCCACCTTACAAAAATCGTGCGCATCAATATTCAGTGATAACAGTAGGCCATATCATGAAAAACCGATTCTTCTGCCATTGCATATCATACATTCTATCCATATCAATCCCCTCTGGCTCAGACGTTTCATCCGGTTTGCCTGTGAAAAAGACGGTGTGCACTGCTCCAAATCCATCACTGCCTGAAGCTCATACTGCTCTTCTTCCTTCAGATTAAGAAAATTCCGCCGCTATGGCAAACGCTATTTTCCCTTCATCTACCATGTCAAGGATTTTGGAAATAAGATTTGTCAGACGGATATACCTTACAATCTGATTCCGGCTCTCCCCAACCTAATTTGCTAAAAGTTCATCCGAACGAAGTATGGGGTTTCCGTTTTCTCCCGAATAGAAAAAATCCCTATACGGACTCCCGTCCTTCCGTTTCTTCCGTAAGATGCTGGCATACATTCCGCCTCCGCATACCGGGCACTTTAATATTCCGGTAAGGATATGCTCATGCTCAAGACTGTGGGTCTTCTCATGAGCTTGCCTGCGTCCTTTGAAGAATCAATCCCGTCCTCCACGCATATCAGGTTCACACCATAATCCTGCATCCGCTGAAAGGAAGCCAGGACATCCGCAGCATTACGTCCCAATCGTGAAAGTTTAAACACCAAAACATAATCTGTCTCCCTTTTCATGAAAAATGTACTCTCTTTTGGGAAAAGTGTTCCTATTGCACATACCCTCATTCTTCATTTTTCGTATGTAAACGATTTAGTTCAAAGTACAATGGCATCAATACCGCATTTATAACCAGGGAGTAAAACAGAGGAAGCAACGCTACCGATATGTCCCCACATAAGGCAGCAAACTCGGGATCTAGCATATGACGACGCATAAGGTTCACCGTGCTGATCATAAAGCCGATACTTCCCCAGATCAAACTGGATCTGCATACCAGTTTAAGCGCGTTTGCGCTGTCCTTTATCATTTCTG